>NZ_JANPJP010000053.1:0-1801 GCF_031425575.1 Phenylobacterium sp. | reverse complement strand
CCCCTCAGTCAGCTTCGCTGACAGCTCCCCCAGAGGGGGAGCATCCTGAGTCCTAGGCCGCGCAGGCCTCGAAGCCGGCCTTCAAGGCGGCCTCGTCCAGATTGCGGCCGATGAAGACCATCCGGCTGAAGCGGTCTTCCTCGGGCTTCCAGTCGCGCTGGAAATCGCCCTCCAGAATCATGTGCACCGCCTGGAACACCAGCCGGCGCTCCTCCCCGGCCACGTCCAGGATGCCCTTGGCCCGCAGGATGTCGGGGCCCTGGTCGGCCAGCAGCTGGTTCAGCCAGGTGGTGACCCTCTGCCCATGAATCGGCTTGCGGAGGGTCAGCGAGATCCCACGGATGCCGGCCGCGGCCGCATGGTCCTGATGCTGATGAGCGTGATCGTGGTGAGAATGATCGTGATCGTGATGATCGTGGTCGCAGTCCTCGTCGTGCACATGACCTTCCTCGCCATGCGCCGGGTTCAGGAACTCAGGGCTGATGTCGGTGATGCGGGCCAGGTCGAAGCCGCCGCGGCCCAGGATGGCGTCCAGCGGCACGTTAGAGCGCTGGGCCCGGTGAATGGGGGCCAGGGGATTGATCCGGCGGATCGCGGCCTCCACGGCCTTCAGCTCGGCCTCGGTCACCAGGTCGGTCTTGTTCAGCACGATCTGGTCGGCGAAGGCGATCTGCTCGACCGCTTCCCGGGAATCGGCGAGCCGAGGGGCAGGTGCTTGGCGTCCACCACGGTGGTGACGCTGTCGAGCTGCGTCTTGGCCTTCACGTCGTCATCGACGAAGAAGGTCTGGGCCACGGGCCCCGGATCGGCCAGGCCGGTGGTCTCCACGATGATGGCGTCGAAGCCGCCCTTGCGCTTCATCAGGCCCGACAGCACCCGGATCAGGTCGCCGCGCACCGTGCAGCAGACACAGCCGTTGTTCATCTCGAACACTTCCTCGTCGGCGCCGACGATCAGTTCGTTGTCGATGCCCACCTCGCCGAACTCGTTGACGATCACGGCATAGCGCTTACCATGGTCCTCGGTGAGGATGCGGTTGAGCAGGGTGGTCTTGCCGGCGCCGAGATAGCCGGTGAGGACGGTGACGGGGGTCTTGGCGTTCATGGGGCTCATCTAGTCATTGTCGGCGCGGGATGGAACAGGCGCCGCACAGGGGATCGCTTGACCTTGGACAAGTGTTATAGAATAACACCCTTTCGCGCCCTCCCCCCAGCACTCTATATATAGGCGACCGTGACCACCGCCGAACCCCCCGCCGACGAGCCGATGGACGCCTTCCGGGGCGACCGGGTCTATCTGGGCGCCGATCACGCCCGCAATGAACGGCGGACCTGGATCGTGGCGACGATCTGCCTGGCCACCCTGGCGGCCCAGGTGACCGGCGGGTTGATGTTTAACTCCATGGCCCTGGTGGCCAACGGCCTGCACATGGGCGCCCACCTGGCCGCCCTGTTGGTGGCGGCCGGCGCATACGCCGTGGCCCGCACCTATTCCGCTGATCCGCGCTTCTCCTTCGGTACCGGCAAGGTGGGCTACCTGGCCGGCTTCGCCAACGCCGCGGTCCTCGGAGTCACCGCCCTGCTGGTCACCATCGAGAGCGTGGAGCGCCTGCTCGCGCCCGCGGACGTCGAATATGACGGCGCCCTGGTGCTGGCGGCCGCCGCCCTGGCGGTGAACCTGGTTTGCGTCTGGCTGTTGAAGCCCGCCCAGAGCCACGCCCACGACCGGGACGGGGACCTGAACCTGTCGGCCGCCCACCTGCATCTGGCCGGCGACGCGGTGATCTCCGGGCTCGCCATCG
>NZ_JANPJP010000052.1:0-9301 GCF_031425575.1 Phenylobacterium sp. | reverse complement strand
GGGCACGGCGGCCGAAGTGACCCCGGTGTCGCAAATCGGCGACTATCAGTTCCGACCGGGGAACATCTCGCTCAGCCTGATGGACGACTACGCCCGCTTGGTCAGGCGGGAGTTGGTGGCGGCCTAAGGCGCTTTCCCTCCTCAAGAACTGGAGGAAAACACCTACGCCAGCACGGCGTAAGGCCGGGGGTGGGCGACGCCGCGGCTGAGGTAGACCAAGCCGATGATGCAGCGCACCGCGTACCAGATCGTCGCCACGGCAAAGATCAGCCACGCCACGCCCATAATCGGAAAGCCGATCAGGATAATCGCCAGCAGTGCGCCGACAGCGAACAGCACGCCGCCCGCCACCATCATCAGCAGCCCGCCCCAGAACGTGCGGATCAGATAGGTGTAGTGGCTGCGCATGGTTGGACCGGCGGCGCCTCGCTGGGCGTAGGCTATGACCAGGCCGATGATGGCGGTGACCCCGGTGGCGAACGCAAGCAGGTACAGGCCATAGACCACGGCCGGCATCGTGCGGTCTTCCGTGGCGCCGTGGTCGTCGATCATTTCACCCTCCGGCTCCGGCCCATCGCCGGAGACAACGGCTGCAAGATGGTGCGGATGCGGCCGTCGCGAAAGAGGTTGCAATGTTACATCGCGTCCACCTGCCTCAGGTCCGTGCGACGATGATCTCCACGCCGGCGCCGATCGCATCGGGCGCGAGAGCCAAGGGTTTTTCGATCCGGACCCGCGCTTGCGTGACGCGTGGATCGGCCAGGCAACGTTCCGCCAGCCGGTGAGCGAACGTCTCCACCAGGGCGATGTGCCCGCCCGCCGCCACGGCCTGCGCGGCGCTGAGGATGGCCTCATAGTTCAAGGTGTCGGCCAGTCGATCCGAGGCATCGGTGGGGACGTCGAGCTCGACATCGATCACCAGCGGTTGGAGGCGGCCGATCTCGTGCCGGTAGACGCCGATCTCGACCTGGACCTTTACGCCGGTGACGAAGACCCTCGAGGTGATCAACGTTGTGCTGCTCATGACAGGTGCTGGCCGGAGTCGACAGCGATCATCTGCCCCGTCACCGCTGTCGCGTCGATCAGATAGCGCAGCGCCGCGCCGATCTGGGCCGGCGGCACAACGCGGCCCAGCAGGGTTGAGGCGGCTTCGGCGGCGAACGCCGCATCATCCTGGTGGATCGAGGCCAGGGTGGGTCCCGGACCGATGGCGTTGACGCGGATGCGGGGGCCGAGCGCCTGTGCCAGCATCCGGGTCGCGTCCCACAACGCCGATTTGCTGAGCGCGTAGGAGAAGAAGTCCGGGCCGGGCCGCAATACCCGCTGGTCCAGCAGGTTGACGATCAGGCCGTCGCGGTTGGCCGGAAGCCGGCGCGCGAACACCTGGGCCAGCACCAGTGGCGCGCGCAGGTTGGTCTCCATGTGAAGGTCCCAGGAGGCGCGGTTCATGTCGGAAAAGGCGTCGTGTTCAAAAACGCTGGCCGAGTTGACCAGCAGGGTCACCGGGCCCAGCTCAGCCTCGGCCTCGCCCACCAGGGCCACAGTAGCGGCTTCCTGGCGCAGGTCACAGGTCAGGATGGCGGCCTTGCGGCCTTGACTGCAGACCTCACCTGCGGCGGCTTCGGCGTCATCGTCCATGGCGCGGACGTGCAGAGCGACGTCATAGCCGGCTTGCGCCGCCGTCACCGCCAGCACACGGCCAAGCCGCCGTGCGCCGCCCGTCACCAGTGCTGCGCCGCGGCTGGCCATCGGTTTGCGCCGGTCAGTCGAGGCGGCCGAACTCGAACCAGTTCAGCGCCGCCAGGACGCCGACGAAGACGAGGATCATCAGGATGCCGCTCATGGGAACTCCGTTACCCTGGGGTTGGTCCGGCTTTACCGAGGTGGCGTCGCCTCGGCAAGACCGCTGTCGGTATCCGGGTCGGCAATGGCGGCGCGTCGCCGGTTAACGCAATCTCACCATCAGGGCTTCCCACCTGATCGCCGATCACTAAAATAGAACGTGAAGATCGGGGCGGACGGCTCCATCAGCCACCAGAATAACAAGGTCCGGAGGACGTCATGCGCGAATATCTCAAGTTCTATATCGACGGAAAATGGGTCGAGCCGGTCGAGATGAAGACCATGGACGTCGAAAATCCCGCCACCGAGGAAGTCTGCGGCAAGATCGCGGTCGGCTCCGCCGCCGACGTCGACAAGGCGGTGAAGGCTGCCCGCAAGGCCTTCACCTCCTGGAGCCAGACCAGTCGCGAGGAGCGCCTGGAGGTTCTGGGTCGCATCCTGGCCGAATATCAGAAGCGCTTCGGCGACCTGGCCACGGCCGTGACCGAAGAAATGGGCGCCCCGGCCTCGCTGGCGCAGCGGGCCCAGGTTCCCATCGGCATGGGCCACTTGGCCACCGCCGTTGAAATCCTGAAGACCTTCAAGTTCGAGGAAGATCGCGGCCCGACGATGATCGTCAAGGAGCCGATCGGCGTCTGCAGCTTCATCACCCCCTGGAACTGGCCACTGAACCAGATCGTCTGCAAGGTGGCCCCGGCCATCGCGACGGGCTGCACCATGGTCCTGAAGCCCTCGGAAGTCGCACCCTTCTCGGGCCAGATCTTCGCCGAGATCATGCATGCCGCGGGCGTGCCCCCCGGCGTGTTCAACATGATCCACGGTGACGGCATCGGCGTGGGCGTGCCCATGTCGAGCCACCCGGACGTCGACATGGTGTCGTTCACCGGCTCCACCCGCGCCGGGATCGAGGTGGCCAGGAATGCTGCCCCGACGGTCAAGCGTGTTTCGCAGGAATTGGGCGGCAAGAGCCCCAACATCGTTCTCGACGACGACGCTTTCGCGAAGGGCGTGGGCCGTGGCGTCGCCAGTATGATGGTGAATTCAGGTCAGTCCTGTAACGCACCCACCCGCATGCTGGTGCCGGCGGGGCGCATGGCCGAGGCGATCGCGGTGGCAAAGGCGACCGCCGAGACCGTCACCGTCGGCGACCCTAACGGCAACAGCCAGCTGGGCCCGGTGGTCTCCCGCGTGCAGTTCGACAAGATCCAGAAGCTGATCCAGGCCGGGATCGACGAGGGCGCCACCCTGGTCATCGGCGGCACGGGTCGGCCCGAGGGCCTGGACAAGGGCTATTTCGTCAAGCCCACCGTCTTCGCCAACGTCACCAATGACATGACCATCGCCAAGGAAGAAATCTTCGGCCCCGTGCTGTCGATCCTGGGCTACGAGACGGTCGACCAGGCCATCGCGATCGGTAACGACACCGAGTACGGCCTGGCCGCCTATGTCCAGGGCGCCGACCTGGAGGCGGCCCGCAAGGTGGCCTCCAAGCTGCGCGCCGGCCAGGTCTCGATCAACGGCGGCGGCGGCGACATGATGGCCCCCTTCGGCGGCTACAAGATGAGCGGCAACGGGCGCGAGTGGGGCGACTTCGCCTTCCACGAGTTCCTGGAAACCAAGGCGGTGCTCGGCTACGCGCCGAAGCCTGCGGCGGAGTAAAGGCTCAGGGCTCCGGACTGAGGATCAGGGCCGTCCCTCGGGGCGGCCCTTTTTCGTGAGGCCAAGCGGGCTTAGGACGGCTCAGGCTTCGAACAACGTGGCCATCTTCGCCAGCACTTCGTCCATGAGCGGGGCGGGCAGCGTATCCACCTTACGCCCGCCGCGCGCCGCGAGGTCCAGGACGCGCGGCTGGTCGCAGCGCACGATGCCGGTGGTCCTGATGCCGGAGATCTCCACGGAAAACCCCAGCCGCCGCGCGAAGTCGCCGCCGTTGGTGATGGGCAGCACGACCGGCAGCTTCGTCGCCGTATTGAACGCCGACGCGGAAACGATCAGCACGGGCCGGGTTCCCTGCTGCTCGCGCCCCTGTGTCAGGTTGAGGGACACCACATAGATGTCGCCTCGCTTCAAATCAGTTCGCCGCCAACAGGCTGGCCGCCGACCCAATCTTCATCCAGCTCCGCCGCCTGGCCCGAATAGTCAGACGCCGCCAGCAATTCCGCCAGGGTGTAGCGCGGCTTCGGCGACACCTCGACCACGAGCCGCCCGCCATCGACGGCCAGCTCGACCGCCGTGCCGACCTTCAAATTAAGCAGGTCAAGTAGCACCGGCGGCACCGCCAGCATCACCGACCCGCCGACTTTGCGCAGACGGGTGCTGTGCATAGTGGGGCTCCGAGAATTATACTTCAATATAATCGGCTCGTCTCAGGGGTCAAGCAACCACCCAGCCCGAATCCCTACCCCTTCATCGCCGCCTTCACCGCCTCGGGGCGGATCGGCAGGTCGCGGACCCGGGCGCCGACCGCGCGGAAGATGGCGTTGCCGATGGCGGGGCCGACCACGGTCGTGGCGGGCTCGCCCAGGCCGACCGGCGCCTCGGTCGAGGGCATGAACGCGATATCCACGTCCGGGACGTCGCCCATGCGCAGCGGGGTGTAGCTGTCCAGGTTGGTGTCCCGGACCTCGCCGTTCTCGAACGCCGTGCCCTCGAACAGCGCCAGACTCATCCCCCAGAGCGCCGCGCCCTGCATCTGGGCCAGGGCGCCGTCGGGGCTCACGATCGTGCCGGCGTCGGCGACCAGGGTCAGCTTCTCGACCTTCACCGCGCCGCTGGCCGGGTCCACGCGCACGCGGGCGGCGCAGGCGGTCCAGGTGGGCATGTCGCGCTCCTGGCCGAAGCTGGTGGCCAGACCCAGGCCGGTATTCTTGGGCAGCGGCTTTCCCCAGCCCGCCTTTGCGGCAAGTTGTTTCAGCACCGCGGCCTGGCGCTTTGCGCCGCCGACGGCGTTGGGCGCCGAGCCGGCGTTGCGGCCGGCCCCGTCCAGCATCCGCAGCCGGAACGCCAGCGGATCCACCCCCGCTTTCGCAGCGGCCTCGGCCAGCGCGCACTCCAGCGCCCAGTGGGTGAAGCCCGGCCCGACCGAGCGCAGCCAGCCGGGCCGGAAGGTGCGGTTGGCCAGGTCGTTGCCGATGGATCGGACCCGCTGGGCGCCGACGCTGTACCAGTGGTTCGCGCCATTGGTGGCGAAGGGGTCGAAGGGCGCGCCGTTGGCGCCCTTGGGCATGAAGAACGGCGCCATCGCCTGGGTCGGCCAGCCGGCGCAGACGGCATGGTCCATGGCGGTGACGCGGCCGGCGTCGCCGAACGCGATCCGGACGGTCTGCACCGAGGGGGAGCGCGGGCTGTCGAAGCGGCTGTCGTCGGCCCGCGTCCAGACCACCTTCACCGGCTTGCCGCCGATGGCCTTGGAGGCCAGCGCCGCGACCACCGCATAGTCGCCGTTGAGCCGGCGCCCGAACCCGCCGCCAAGCAGATAGGTGCGAAGGACGATGGTCTCCTCTTTGCGACCCAGCGCCTGAGCCAGCCAGGGGAGCACCAGCGATTGCCACTGGTTGCCGGTGTGGATCTCGAACCTGCCGTCCTTCTCGAACGCCAGGGCGTTGACCGGCTCCATCTGGAAGTGGAGCGCCGTGGCCGTAGTGTAGGTGGCCTCGAGCGTGGACTTGGCGACGGCGAAGGCGGCATCGACGCCGGGGTCTTCCACCGCCAGCGAGCCCGCGGTCTTGTCCGCGATCAGCGCGCGGGCGCGGGCCTGCAGGTCGGCTTCCGAGACCTTGGCCGTGTCTCCCGCCTTCCAGGTGACCCTCAGCGCCTCGGTCGCGCGGTCGGCGGCGACGAAGCTGTCGGCGTAGACCATGACCAGCCCAGGCGCCGTGCCCGACGGATCGTCCAGGGCGATGGCGCGGATATAGCCCGGCACCGCCTTGGCCGCGGTTTCATCGATGGCGAGAACACTGGAGCCGTAGCGGGTCGGCGGCAGTTTGGGTCGGGCGTAGACCATGCCGGCGACCTTGGCGTCGAGGCCATAGATCCCCTGTCCGTTGGTCTTGCCGGGAACGTCGCGGGCCGGCGCCGGCTTTCCGATCAGCCGCCGCTGGGCGGCGGGCTTCATCGGCAATTTGGCCAGTTGTTCGGCGGTCCAGGCCTGGGCGAGATCGCCCCTGGCGACGATCTCGCCGTATATAATCGATTTCATTCCGGCCACGACGGCGCCGTTCCGGGCCGTACAGCTGACGGCCGGCGCGCCCAGCAGCTTGGCGCCGGCCTCGACCAGGGCGATTCGGCCCGCCGCCGCGGCCTGGCTGTAGAGCGGATAGCTCTGCCACACCGACCAGCTGCCGCCGGTGACCATCAGGCCCCACTTGGGATCGGAGTCCACATGGTTGATCCGCACCTTCGACCAGTCGGCCTCCAGCTCGTCAGCGACGATGCGGGCGATAGCGGTGCCGACGTGCTGGCCCATCTCGGCGCGGATGATGTGCACGGTGACGGTTCCAGCCGTGTCGATCGTGTACCAGATCGTCGGGGCGAAGGTCTCGGCGGCCTCGGCGGGGCTGGTAAGACCGAAGACCGCCCCGGCCGCGCCGACGGTGATCAGGAAGCCGCGGCGCGAGGGCGTGGCGATGGGGGGCGTATCCAGGATGAGGCTCATGCCTTGGCTCCCGCGGCCAGCTTGATGGCCTGCTTGATACGGATGTAGGCCATGCAGCGGCAGAGGTTGCCGCCCATGGCGGCCTCGATCTCCGCGTCGGTGGGATGCGGCGTCGCCTTCAGCAGGGCGGCCGCCTGCATGATCTGGCCCGACTGGCAGTAGCCGCACTGGGGCGCCTCGGTCTCGATCCAGGCCTTCTGCAGCGGATGGGCACCGCCCAGGCCCTCGATGGTGGTGACCGTCCTGCCGGCCACGGCGCCTGTGGGCGTCAGGCACGATCGCACCGCCTCCCCATCGACGTGGACGGTGCAGGCGCCGCACTGGCCGATGCCGCAGCCGAACTTCGTCCCCGTCAGGCCCGCGTCATCGCGGATCGCCCAGAGCAGCGGGGCGTCATCCGGCCCGCTTAGGGTGACCTCGCGGCCGTTAAGGCGGAAGGTGGTCATGGCGGTCCCCCAGGATCGGCGATCAAGGGTATCGGACGCCTAGTCATGGCGCGCCGCAAGCCCAATTCCCGGGCGAGGCGCCGAATACGGGCGTCAGCGGGTCTCTTCGCGTGCGCGTGCGGCGACGCTGATCGACAGCAGGACGATGCCCATCACCGCAGAGGCCAGCGACCCCATCACCACCCCCGCCCGGACCTGAGTCTCGTGCAGGACATCCCCGACCGGGAAGGCCAGGGCGCCGATGTAGAGGCTCATGGTGAAGCCGACCCCGCACAACGCGGACACGCCGTAGAGTTCGAGCCACTTGGCGCCCGTCGGCCGTCGCGCCCACTTCAGCCCGATGGCGATGGCCGCGGCGCCGAAGACGCCGATCTGTTTGCCGAAGAACAGGCCCGCGGCGACGCCCAGGCTGACCGGCCCGAACAGCGCCCCAGCGGCCTCACCGCCCAGCGGAAAGCCTGCGGCGGTGAAGGCGAAGACCGGCAGGATGCCGAACGCCACATACGGGTGCAGCGCCTCCATGGTCTGGTGCAGCACGCCCGGCCCGCCCGGCCGCTTCGGGTCCATCGGCAGGCAGAACGCGGCGGCGATCCCGGCGAGCGACGTGTTGACCCCGGACTTCAGGGTGAAGCCCCAGAGCACGATGCCAGCGGCGACCCACAGCGCATAGGGCGCACCCTTCCAGCGGCCCATCGCCGCCATGACCGCCACCACGGCCAGGGCGCCGGCCAGCATCGGGACACTGACGTCTGAGGTGAACAGCAGAGCGATCAGCGCGACCGCCGCCAGATCATCGGCGATGGCCAGGGTCAGCAGGAAGATCCGGAGCGAGGGCGGCAGTTGCTTGCCCACCACGGCCAGGGCGGCCAGCGCGAAGGCAATGTCCGTGGCCGTGGGGATCGGCCAGCCCTGCGGCGCGCCGCCGGCCCCGGTGTTGATCAGCGTATAGATGAGCGCCGGCGCCGCCACGCCTCCGATCGCCGCCAGGACAGGCAGGGCCAGCCGGCGTGGATTGGACAGCTCCCCGCGCAGGACCTCGTGCTTGATCTCCAGCCCGACCACGAAAAAGAAGATGGGCATCAGCGCGCCCTTCACCCAGCCGCTGAGCGTCATGGTCTCGGCGAAGGCGCCAACCTGGATGGTCACGTCCTGATGCGTCAGGTGGTCGTAGGCGGCCGCCCAGGGCGAGTTGGCCCAGACGATCGCGATCATGGCCGCCACGGCCAGGATCAGGCCCGAGCCCGTCTCGGTCTTGAGGAAGGCGAGGGTGGACCGCGTTGACATGGGCTCTGCCTAACAAGCCGGTGCGGCGGGCTCTAGCGAAATCGGGTGGCGCGCGGGCGCGCCGGCCCTAAGCTGGCCGCCAACCAGAACAGCAGCCAGGAGGCGCGCCATGAGACTGAGCAAGGCCCGAATCGAACCCCTCAGCGACGCCGAGATGGGCGATGACCATCGCGAGGCCCTGAAGGATTTCGGAGGCAACATCCTCAACATCTTCCGTACCCTGGTCCGGGCGCCAAAGGCGCTGGTGCGGTTCAACGCCTGGGGCAGCTATGTGCTGTCCCGCCGCAACGACCTGCCCGAGCGCGAGCGGGAGATCGTGATCCTGCGGGTCGGCTACCTGTGCAAGTCCGGCTACGAGTTCACCCAGCACACCCGCATCGGCCTGCAGGCGGGGCTGACCCCCGACGAGATCGCCCGGATCAAGCAGGGCGCCGACGCCGGCTGGAGCCCGGCCGACGCTGTCCTGATCCGCGCCACCGACGAGCTGCACAGCGATCAGTTCATCACCGACGACACCTGGCGCGAGCTGGCGCGGCACTTCTCCGAGAAGCAGTGCATGGACGTGGTCTTCACCACCGGCCAGTACACCCAGGTCTCGATGATGCTGAACACCTTCGGCGTCCAGCTCGATGCCGGCCAGACCCTCGATCCCGACCTCAAGGGTTTCTGAGGTGAGCGGACGCCTGGAGGGCAGGACCGCCATCGTCTGCGGCGCCGGCCAGACGCCGGGCGAGACGGTCGGCAACGGCCGGGCGATGGCGCTGCTGTTCGCCCGCGAAGGGGCACGCGTGCTCTGCGTGGACCGGGTGCTGGCGCGGGCGGAAGAGACGGCGGCCCTGGTCCTCGCCGAGGGCGGCGACGCCAGCGCCTGGCCGGCGGACATCACCCGCGCCGCCGACGTCGCCGCGATGGTCGCGGAAGCCCAAAGCCGGCTGGGGCGGCTGGACATCCTGGTCAACAATGTCGGCATCGGCGGCGGCGATGGCCCGGCGCACCGCGTCGAGGAGGCCGCCTTCGACCGGGTGCTCAATGTAAACCTCAAGGGGACATGGCTCGTCACCAAAGCGGTGCTGGC
>NZ_JANPJP010000051.1:0-2722 GCF_031425575.1 Phenylobacterium sp. | reverse complement strand
ACTCTGGAAGAGGCGCCCCGCGACGCCGTGATGTCGCGCGAACTGCGCCGGTCGCTCTAGGGGGCGGTCGGCTCGGCCTTGCCGTCGCGGTCGTAGCGGTCGACCACCTGGGCCAGCCCGGCCAGGATGGCCTTGCGCGTGGCCTCGTCGGCCTCGGTGCGATGGAGCAGGCGCAGGGACGCCAGATGCACCTTCACCCCCCGGTCGTCGCGCCGGCCCGCCTCGCTCGCGCGGTCCAGCAGTTCGCACAGGGAGCGGGCCGCGGTCGCCAGACTGTCGTCGGCGAAGGCGCCGCAGAAGGCGATCAGTCGGGCCGACTGGTCGTACATCACCTCGACGTCAAAGCCGGAGGTGGCCGCCATCGCGTCCATCGCCGCCAGCGCCGCGTCGATCTCCGACAGGCAGGACTCCCGCGACTCCTCCATCGCCGCGGCGCCGCGCTTCAGCGCCTCCGGCACGTAGAGGCCACCGGGCGCCTTGATCAGCTTGGCCAGCCGGGGGGTGACGTGGAACTTCCTGACGACGCTCACAGGGCGACTTTCTGGGGGGCGATCATGTTGTTGAGTTCGTCCTGGGTCATGTTGTCGCCGGCCAAGGAGGCCACTTCGGCGGGCTGGTCGTCACGGCGTCGGCCGTCGGGGAATTCCGCGGGCACCCCCGCCTGCTTGAACCGCCGATCGGGGCCGATATAGGTGTCGGTCTCGATGAACATCCGCCGGCCCTGAGACACCCACAGGATTCGCTCGAGGATCACCTTGGGCGTAATCGGCTTGGTGATGATGAAGTTGGCGCCGCAATCGCGGGCGCGCATCACCTGGCTCTTGCGCGAGTGGGCGGTGACGACGATGGCCGGCACCAGCCGCCGTTCCTCGTCGTTCTGATGCCGCACCCAGTGGACGAAATCATAGCCGTCCATCACCGGCATCTGGCCGTCGGTCATGATCAGGTCGATCCGCCGCGCCTTGACGATTTCCATCGCCTCCATCGCCGAGGCGGCGCGCGCGATGTCCCGCATGCCGAAACTGGCCAGCACACTGGCCAGCAGATCCAGCGCCTGGGCGTTGTCATCGACGATCAGGCCGCTGACGCTCTCCAGGTTGATGCGGGTGGTGCTCTGCATGGCCTCATAAGAAGATGCGAGGCGTAAACGAGAGCTTTTCAACGCTCTGTTTACCCATTTTGGGTGCACAAAACCTCTGCGGACCTGCGGGTGGCGGTCCAGAAGGCGCTCAGGAGCGGCGCGCTGACAGAACATCGTCATGCGGAATAGCCGCGCATGCCTTGAAGTTAGGGTTAAGACGTCTCGAGCCCATGACGGAGTTTCCATGCGCCTGATCGCGTTCGCACCCTTGCTCGCCGCCTTGAGCCTGGCCACCGATGCGGGGGCCGCCACCGCATCGTCGGCCGCGGACCTGGTCGCCAGTCCCGCCTTCAAGGCCGCGGTCGCCAAGCTCGACGCCGACCATGACCGTACGGTCGCCGACATCGTCACCGAGATCCCCGCCCCGCCCTTCAAGGAGACCGCCCGCGCCCAGGCCTATCTGGCCATGCTCAAGGCTCACGGCCTGCAAGACGCTGAGATGGACGCCGAGGGCAACGTCATGGGCGTCAGGCCTGGGGCCAGGACCAGGGGCAAGGGCCCCTATGTCGTCATCGCCGCGCACCTGGACACCGTCTTTCCCGAGGGGACCGATGTGAAGGTCCGCCGCGAGGGCACGAAATTGATGGCGCCCGGCATCGGTGACGACACCCGCGCCCTGGCTGTGTTGCTGGCCTATCTGCGCGCGATGGAGTCGGCCAGGATCACCACCACCTCCGACCTCCTGTTCGTCGGCAATGTCGGCGAGGAAGGGCCCGGGAACCTGCGCGGCGTCCGCCATCTGTTCAATTCCGGCAAGTACAAGGGGAAGATCAGCGCCTTCTTCTCCATGGACGGAAACGACCCGGCGAACCTGGTCGACCAGGGCGTGGGCTCCAAACGCTACCACGCCGTCTTCCGCGGCCCCGGCGGGCACAGCTACGGGGCCTTTGGCATGGTCAATCCCATGGCCGCCATGTCGAAGGCGGTCACCGACCTTTACGCCATCAAGCCGCCCACGGCGCCCAAGACCACCTATTCGGCCAGCGTCACCGGCGGCGGCACATCGGTGAACGCCATCCCCAACGAGGTGTTCATGGACTTCGACATGCGCTCGGTGAGCGCCGACGAACTGGCCAGCCTGGACGGCAAGCTGCAGGCCATCCTGGCCCAGGCGGTGGAGGCCGAGAACGCCCAACGCTCCACCCGCTTTGGCAAGGTCAGCGTCGAGGCTAAGGTGATCGGCGAGCGTCCGGCCGGTCGCACCGATCCCAAGGCCGCCATCGTCATCGCCACCCACGAGGCCATCGCGGCCCTGGGCTACACGCCAAGCCACAACGCCTCGTCCACCGACGCCAACCTGCCCATGAGCCTGGGAATCCCGGCGGTCACCATCGGCTCCGGCGGCTCGGGCGGCCGGGCGCACGCCCTGGACGAATGGATCGACGTCGAGAAGGGCGCGAGCGTCAAGGGCATGAGCGTCGGACTGGCGGCGCTGCTCACCGTGGCGGGGGTGGAGTAGCTTCCCCTTCCCCCTCGATGGGGGAAGGTTGGATGGGGGGGAGTGCAGAGCGAGGTGGCCAAGTTCGGCCTCAGGCGCCGACGGGCCCCACCAACCCCGGCGCAGCCGTCCCACCCCCAACC
>NZ_JANPJP010000050.1:0-35545 GCF_031425575.1 Phenylobacterium sp. | reverse complement strand
TGGAAGCGGCGCTACGTCCTGGCGCGCCACTTCTCGGACAACCCGGCCTCGGGCTCGGTGCTCTGCAAGAGCGGCTTCCTCTACACCGGGGAGGTCCGGCTCTCGCCCTCGGCCGCCCGCGGCGAGGCCGTCCCCTCACGGATGATGGTCTGGCTGGCGTGAGTTTGCGGCGCTCGCGTGGTAGAGCCTTTAGGATCAGATCCTTCATCTGATCCGTTGAAAAGGCTCTACTCTAAGAAATTAGAGCGCGCCGGACGGGCTAACCGGCTTCCACTTAGCTCTGGCGCGCTCTATGCGGGCGCCGAACTCTCCTGGATCATGCACTTGACCACCGCCGCCACCTTCAAAGCGCCCCTGGACGCCCTGCTTGCAGGGCGCGCCTTGGCGTGGCGGGTGGGCGCCGTCCTGATGGGAAGCTGGCTGCTGGCCGCGTCCTCCTGGGCGGAGGTGGCCATGTACCCCGTGCCCATGACCCTGCAGACCTACGCCCTGCTGGTCATCGCCGGCCTGTCGGGCCTGCGCCTGGCCCTGGAGATCGTCTTCATCTGGCTGGCCCAGGCGGCCATGGGCCTGCCGGTCCTGGCCGGGGGGGCGAGCGGGCTCGAGGCCCTGGTGGGCCCCACTGGCGGCTACCTCCTGGGCTTCCTGGTCGCCGCCGGCCTGGTGGGCTGGTTCTCGGCGCGGACCGGCCGGGGATGGCTGCCGCTCACCGCCAGTTTCCTCGCCGCCCATGCCGTCATCCTGCTGCTTGGCTTCGCCTGGCTCGCCTCCGGTCTGGGGGCCAAGGCCGCCTTCGCCGGCGGCGTCGCGCCCTTCCTTCCCGGCGCCTTCTTGAAAACCCTATTGGCCGTCGCGACCGTGAAGCTCGTGGGCGACCGGATCCTGACCCGATGAAATTTCTCGACCAGTGCAAGGTCTATATCCGCTCCGGCAACGGGGGCGGCGGCGCCGTCTCCTTCCGGCGCGAGAAGTATATCGAATACGGCGGCCCTGACGGCGGTGACGGAGGCCGGGGCGGCGACGTCTGGATCGAGGCCATGGACGGCCTCAACACCCTGATCGACTTCCGCTACAGCCAGCACTTCAAGGCCGAGACCGGCACCCACGGCATGGGCCGAAACCGCCACGGCGCGGCCGGCGAGGACATCGTCATGAAGGTCCCCGTTGGCACCCAGGTGCTGGAGGAGGACAAGGAAACCCTGATCGTCGACATGGACACCCCCGGCCAGCGCTTCCTGCTGGCCAAGGGCGGCAACGGCGGCTGGGGCAACGACCGCTTCAAGAGCTCCATCAACCAGGCCCCCTATCACGCCAACCCCGGCCAGGAGGGCGAGGAGCGCTGGATCTGGCTGCGGCTGAAGCTGATCGCCGATGTCGGACTGGCCGGCCTGCCCAACGCCGGCAAGTCCACCTTCCTGGCCGCCGCCAGCGCCGCAAAGCCCAAGATCGCCGACTATCCCTTCACCACCATCCACCCCAATCTCGGCATCGTGGACCTGTCCCCCAGCGAACGCTTCGTCCTGGCCGACATTCCGGGCCTGATCGAGGGCGCCTCGGACGGGGCGGGGCTGGGAACCCGGTTCCTGGGCCATGTGGAGCGCACGGCGGTGCTGATTCACCTGATCGATTCCACCCAGACCGATGTGGTGGAGGCCTGGAAAACGGTTCGCCATGAACTCGAGGCCTATGGGGAGGAGCTGGGCGACAAGACCGAGATCATCGCGCTCAACAAGATCGACGCCCTGGACGAGAGCACGGTGGAGATGCAGCGCGAGGCGCTAGAGGAAGCCGCCGGCGTGCCGGTCCGCCTGGTCTCCGCCGTCGCCGGCACAGGCGTGGTGGCCATCCTGCGCGAGGCCTACGCCCTGGTGCGCGACCGCAAGGCCGCCGCGGCCGTGGGCAAGGGCGGCGAGGACGAAGTGGGCTGGAAGCCGTGAGCGGGATCGAGCGCGCCCGCCGGGTCGTCGTCAAGGTCGGCTCAGCCCTGCTGGTGGGGGAGGACGGAACCGCCGACACCCTGTGGCTCGCCGCCTTCGCCGCCGATGTCGCGCGCCTGCGGGCTCGCGGCCAACAGGTGCTGGTCGTCTCCTCCGGCGCCGTGGCCCTGGGTCGCCGCCGGCTGATGCTGGCCAAGCGCTCCCTGACCCTGCCCGAGAAACAGGCCGCCGCCGCCGCCGGCCAGTCGGCCCTCATGCGCGCCTGGGAAGAGGCCCTCGAGCCCCACGACATCCATGCCGCCCAGGTGCTGCTGACCCGCGACGACACCGAGGTCCGGCGCCGCTGGCTGAACGCACGCGCCACCGTCGAGACCCTGCTGGACCTGGGCGTGGTCCCCGTGGTCAACGAGAACGACACCGTGGTCACCGAGGAAATCCGTTACGGCGACAATGATCGCCTGGCCGCTCGGGTCGCCCAGATGATCGGCGCCGACGTGCTGATCCTGCTCTCGGACATCGACGGCCTCTACACCGCCGATCCCCGGAACAACCCCGATGCGAAACATCTGGCCCGCATCACCCACCTGACGCCGGAGATCGAGGCCATGGCCGGGGGCGCCAACGCCAGCGCCGGGGTCGGCACCGGCGGCATGGCCACCAAGATCGCCGCGGCCCGCATGGCCCAGTCGGCCGGCTGCGCCACCGTCATCACCCTGGGTCGCCGCCCCTCGCCCCTGGCGGCTCTCGAGGCCGGCGAACCCGCCACCGTCATAGAGCCCGCGCTCAGCGCCAAGGCCGCCTATAAGGCCTGGATCGCCGGAACGCTCGCGCCTGCCGGAACCCTGGTGGTGGACAATGGCGCCGCCCGCGCGCTGTCCACCGGCAAGAGCCTGCTGGCCGCCGGCATAAGGGCGGTGGAGGGTCGTTTCGAGAAGGGAGACGCCGTCGTCGTCCGCGACGAGGCCGGCCGCGAGATCGGCCGGGGCCTGACCCGCTACGACAGCGCCGACGCCACCGCCATCCTCGGCCTCAAGTCCGACGCCATCGAGGGAGCCCTGGGCTACACCTCGGGCCCGGTGATCCATGCCGACGACCTGGCCCTTGGCCACGCCCCGGCCGAGGCCGCCGCCGGCTAGACCGCCTGAGCGTGGACTTCCGGGCGGGCTTCGGCGATCGCCAGAGCGTCGCCGATGGTCTCATACAGCACGCCCACCTCGATCGGCTTGGCGACATAGGCGGTCATGCCGGCGGCCATGTACTCGGCGATCTGATGGCTCATGGCGTTGGCCGACAGCGCGATGATCGGGATTGGCGGCATGCCCTGCGCCGCCTCGGCCTGACGGATGGCCAGCGCCGCGGCCACCCCGCCCATCTCGGGCATCTGGATGTCCATCAGGATCACGTCGAAATCGGCCGTGGCCCAGGTCGAGACCGCCTGTAGCCCGTCCCCCACCACTGTCAGCTCGACGTCCAGGGGCGCCAGCAGGGCGGCCAGCACCTTTTGGTTGGTGGGATTGTCCTCCGCCGCCAAAATGCGCAGGCGGCGGTCCTGGGGCAGGGTGATCTCGCCAGGCGCCACGCTGGCCGGGGCGCGGGGGGTCTCACTGACCCGGGGCAGGGGCAGGCTGACCCGGAATTCCGACCCCTTGCCCAGCGCGCTGGCCACCTCGATCGTCCCGCCCATCAGCTCCACCAGCTCGCGGCTGATGGCCAGGCCCAGACCCGTCCCGCCGAATCGGCGTTCGTTGCTGTCGTCGACCTGGGTGAACTTGGAGAACAGTTTCGGCAGGGCCTCGGCCGACATGCCGATGCCGCTGTCGCGGACGATGAAGTCCAGGCCCTTGGCGGTGGTGGTCACCTCCAGGGACACGGCCCCGACATCGGTGAACTTCACGGCGTTGGAGAGCAGGTTGGAGAGAATCTGGCGGATGCGGTCGGCGTCCCCCAGCCAGACCCCCGTGGCGTCCAGGTCGACCGTGGCCTCCAGGTCCAACCGCTTGGCGGCGGCTGCGCCGGTGAAGGTGGACACCGCGCGGTTGGCCAGGGTTTCGATGTCGAACTCCACGGGCGCCAGGTCCAGCTTGCCCGCCTCGATCTTGGAGATATCCAGCACGTCGTTCAGCACCTGCAGCAGGCCCGCGCCTGAATCGCGAATGATGTGCAGCCGCTCGCGCTGATCGGGGGCCAGGGCCTCGCGCTCCATCACCTGGACCATGCCCAGCACGCCGTTCAGGGGCGTGCGGATCTCGTGGCTCATATTGGCCAGGAACTGGGACTTCATCTTGTTGGCGCTCTCGGCCGCCTCCTTGGCGACCTGGCTGCGCACCAGCACGTCCTCCATCTCGCGGCGCTCCAGGGCGTTGCGTCGGAAGACTCCCAGGGCCTGGGCCAGGCGGCCGATCTCATCCTCACGGAATTCGAAGGGAATCTCGCTGTCCAGGTCTCCGGCCGCCACCTCCCCCATGGCCTGGGTGATCCTGGCCATAGGGCGCACCACCCGGCCGATGATGAAGGTCGCCGACAGCAGGCCGAAGGCGCAGGCGATCACCATCATGCCGATCGAAAGCTGCACCTGGCGTTCGGCGGCCTCGGCCTGGCGAGCCGCATGCTCGGCGGTGAGGTCAATACTTACCGCGACGATATCCACCAGGCTCTGCAGGCTCTCGATCATGTCGCGGTTGAGGGCCATGGCGTCGACGCGTCCGCCCGACTCCAGGGTGGACAGAGCGGCCGCCCGTGTGGACCGGAACTCGACGAAGTAGCGTCGATCCGCCTTGGCGATGGCGGCCTTCAGTTGCGGTGGATTGAACGCCAGGCTGGCTTGGCCGCTGATCATGCGATGCGGGGCGTCCACAGCCCCGGTGAGCTTGGCCATGGCCTCCCGATCCGCAGCGGTCGGCGGGCGCTCGCGTCCCAGGACTTCGCCCAGCAGCAGGGTATCCAGGCCCGCGGCGTCGCGCGCCAGCCAGGCCAGCTGCTTGACGGTCATCATCCGGGCGATGAAGGGATCGGTCTGGATGGCCTCATCGGAGAGCTGGGCGGAAAGCTCCGCAAGGGTGTCCACCAGGTTGGCGTTGGCCGTCAGCCAGGGCTGGCGCAGAGCGTCGGAACGGCGGGGGTCGGGGGTCGCCAAGGCCCGGTCGGTCACCTGACGCAGATGCGCGAAGGTCGCGCGTCGGGCCTCGATCTTGTCCAACAACCTACGCACGGCGGGTCCGTCCGAAACCACCTTCTCCAGCCGCGCCCTCTGCAGGCGGGCCAGGGCGAAGCTGATCGCTGCGTCGGTGTTCGCCCGGCCGCCGCTCAGCACACGCAGGGCCTCGGCGGTAGGGACGCCGGGCCTGGCCAGAGCAATGGCGACCGCGCCGCGCTCCAGCCTCAGGCCCTGCATGCCGTGGAACAGGTCGCGCGAGATCTCGGCGGCCAACAGCACACGCTGGGCGGCCTGCTGGCGCTGATGGGCGTGCAGGGCCATCACGGCGCAGGTGATCACCAGGGTGGCCACCATCACCCCCGCGATGATCTGCAGCAATGCGCCCAGACTGAGGATCTTCTTCATGCCGGCTCCCACCCCTCGCCCCTCAAGGTAAGGCCCAGACTGGTAACGGCGGCTTAATCGGCGGGACAATCTGTCGCGGAGCGGGGGTGAATTGCCGCCCCTGGCAAAGGTGCTTACTAAGGCTCATCCTGAGCATATGGCGGTCGACGTGGACGATGGAGCGGGCGGAGGCAGGGTTGAGGCGGCGAACGGCCGGCTGACGGCGCTCGCCTCCGGCATGGCCATCCCCTATGGCGGCGACCGGGTGGCCTATGTCTCGCCGTCCCTCGCCCAGGCCTTCCAGGCCGGTGACCGGTTGGTGGTGGTGCAGGACAGCGGCGACCTGCTGCACGTTCCCGCCGCCGTCCAGGCCGTGGCCGATGGGGCCGTGGGCCGGGCCCACGACGCCTTCCAAAAGATGGGGGCGGTCAGCGACGCCGCCATCACCGCCTTCTTCGACGCCTTTGCGGGCAGGCTTGCTGACGAGCGGGTCTGGACCGCGATCGGCGCCGCCAACGCCGCCGACGTCGTCAGGGCCCAGGGCCGAGGCCGCTCCACCACCCGCCTGAGCGTCAGCCCGGCGATGCGCGCCGACATGATCTCCGGGCTGCAGGCCTGGCGTGACGCCCCCGCCGCCCGGGGCAGGGTGCTCGAAACCGTCACCCACGAGGGCTGGAGCGTCGATCAGGTCATGGCCCCGCTCGGCGTCGTAGGCTTTGTCTTCGAGGGCCGACCCAATGTCTTCGCCGACGCCACCGGCGTTCTGCGCACCGGCAACACCGTGGTCTTCCGGATCGGCTCCGACGCCCTGGGCACCGCGCGCGCTATCGTCGAGCACGCCCTGGATCCCGCCTTGGCGCAGGCCGGCCTTCCTCCGGGCGCCGCGGCCCTGATCGATAGCGCCGAGCATGCCGCCGGCTGGGCCATGTTCTCCGACAGGCGCCTGGCTCTGGCCGTCGCCCGCGGCTCGGGCCCCGCCGTGGCCCAGCTGGGCGCCATCGCCCGCCAGGCCGGGACCCCGGTCAGCCTGCATGGCACGGGAGGCGCCTGGATGGTGGCCGATGTCGCCGCCGACGCCGTGCGATTCGAGGCCGCCGCCTATCACTCCCTCGACCGCAAGGTCTGCAACACTTTGAATGTCTGCTGCATCGTCCGCGAGCGGGCGCAGGACCTTGTCCCCGTCTTCCTGCGCGCCCTGCAGGCCGCCGGCGAGCGCCGCAAGGGCGCCAAGCTGCACGTGGTGGAAGGCTGCGAACGCTACATCCCCGCCGCCTGGCGCGACGCCCGGGTCACCGTCGCCCGCGCCGAGGGCGAGCGCGAGGAGCCCCTGGTGGAACCCCTGGCCGAGGGCGACCTCGGCCGCGAGTGGGAATGGGAAGAGACCCCGGAGGTCTCCCTCGTTGTCGTGGAGGACGCCGCCCAGGCCGTGGCCCTCTTCAACCGCTACAGCCCCCGCTTCGCCGCCAGCCTGATCTCGCAGGACGCCCAGGCCCACGAGCGCTTCTACGCGGCCATCGACGCCCCCTTCACCGGCGACGGCTTCACCCGCTGGGTGGACGGCCAGTACGCCCTGAACCGCCCCGAGCTCGGCCTCTCCAACTGGGAGCATGGCCGCCTCTTCGCCCGCGGCGGCGTCCTGGCGGGAGACGGCGTGTTCACCGTCCGCGCCCGGGTCCGCCAGACCGACCTCAACCTCGACCGCAATCCCGATACGGCGAAGCGGTTTTGATCCAGAGTAAAGCCCATGTGGTTCGCCGGACCCGCCCGGCGCGTCCCTGAGGCCGGCCGGCCCGCGACCCTGCGCCTGGGCTTCACGCTCACGCGGGGCATGCGGGTCGGGCTCTATGGCGGCTCGTTCAATCCGGTCCACGCCGGCCACGCCCACGTGGCGGAAACCGCCCGAAAGCGCCTGCAGCTTGACCGCGTCATCTGGCTGGTGTCGCCGCAGAACCCGCTGAAATCCAGCCGAGAGACCGCCAGCCTGGCGGAGCGGATGGCCGGGGTGCGCAAGGTGGCCCGCGGCCGGGCGATGATCGTCTCCGACGCCGAGACCGCCATCGGCTCCACCTACACCATCGACACCCTGCGGGTGCTGAAGGCCCGCTATCCGGGGGTGAAGTTCGTCTGGATCATGGGCGCCGACAGCCTGGCCAGCTTCCACCGCTGGCGCGGCTGGACGCAGATCATGGGCGGCGCCCCCGTGGCCGTGGTCTCGCGGCCCTGGATCTCCCTGAGAAGCCGCTTCTCGCCCGCCGCCCAGCGCTTCAGCCATGCGCGACGTCCCGCGAGCCAGGGGCCGATCCTGGCGGGGACTCAGCCGCCCCGTTGGGTGTTCCTCACCGGCCCCCTCAACTTCCTCTCGTCCACCGCCATGCGGGCGCGGATGGGCGGGTCGAGATCGTGATCGCACGCGCACTGCCCCTTTCCGCGCAATCATGATATGAGGCCTTTTAGCGAGGCAAAAAAGGAGCTACCCCGCTGAGCCCTGACCCTGCGCCGAGTGCGCACGAAACCGCGGTTTCCCCCGAGGTTTCCACCGATCCCCAGAGTCGCATCGCCGCTTTGGAAGACCTGATCCTGGCGCGTCTCGACGACGACAAGGCCCAGGATGTCGTGTTCATCGACCTGAAGGGTAAGAGCGCGGTGGCCGACGGCCTGATCGTCGCTTCCGGCCGTTCGCACCGCCATGTCGGCGCCATGGCCGACCACCTGCTGCGCGCCCTCAAGGACGAGGGTTACGGCAAGGTGCGCGTCGAGGGCATGCCCCACTGTGACTGGGTGCTGATCGACACCGGCGACGTGATCATCCACCTGTTCCGTCCCGAGGTCCGCTCCTTCTACAACATCGAAAAGATCTGGTCGGTGGACTCGGCCCACATCGCCTTCACTTGAAGCTGACGATCCTGGCGGTCGGGCGTCTGGCCCGTTCCCCCGAGGTCGAGCTGGTGAAGCTCTATGTGGACCGCGCCACCGCGGCCGGCCGCGCCCTCGGGCTCGGCCCGGTCGAGGTGGTCGAGGTCGAAGCCAGGAAGCCCGGCAAGGCCGCCGAGGCCGATGTCCTTCGCCCACACCTGACCGACGCCCACGTCATCGCCTGCGATGAGCGGGGAAGCGCGCGCGCGTCCCGTGATTTCGCCGCCGAGATCGCCCGGCTGCGGGACCAGGGGGTGCGCCGGCTCATCTTCATGATCGGCGGCGCCGACGGCCTCGATCCGGCCCTGGTGGCCGCCGCCAACGGCAAGCTGGCCTTCGGACCGCAGACATGGCCCCATGCGCTCGCCCGCGCCATGCTGGCCGAACAGGTCTATCGGGCGGTCACCATCCTGGCTGGCGGCCCCTATCATAGAGACTGACACACCCTTGCCGAGCCTCCGCCCCGCCTTCGTGATCGGCGCCCTCGCCAGCCTGGCGGCGGGGGTGGTGGCCGTGGCGGCGGTCAGCGAGCGCGACAAGCTCCAGAGCCTGAACGTCCGCGAGACCGTGCTTACCGCCGAACAGGGCCGCAACCTCAACCGCCTGGCCCGCCTGCTGACCGTGCTGGAGCAGTTCCGCCGCGATCCGCCGCCCGCCCTGCTGGTCAGCCCCGACGACGCGGTCTCCGCCGTCCGCGCCGCAATCCTGGTCAAGGCGATCACGCCCGAGCTGCAGCGCCGCGCCAGGCTCTACGCCGCCGAGGCGGGCGAGATCGCCCGCCAGCGCCGCCTGGCCGCCGTGGCCAGCGAGGCCCTGTTCACCGCCGACAGCGAACTGGCCGAGGCCCGGCTTATCCAGCCTCCAGGACAGCGCGATCGGACCCCGCTGCCGGAGGACGACGGCGAGGTCACCCCGCCCAAGGCCCTGATGGCGCCGGCCGACGGCCGCGTCACCCGGCGCTTCGGACAGCCCGTCCCTGGCGGCGGCAAGACCAACGGCCTGACCATCGAGACCGCCTCTGGGGCGAAAGTCGCGGCGCCCGACGCTGGACTTGTCCAATATGTGGGCCCGGTGAAGGGCTGGGGTGTGATCTTGATCTTAAGATTGGCCGGTGGATACCATCTGGTGTTGGCTGGCCTGGACCGGGTGAACGTCGATGTCGGACAATCGGTCGCGGCGGGCGCGCCTGTCGGATGGATGGCGGATGGGCGACAAACGCCCCCCGAACTCTATCTCGAGGTCCGGGAACGGGGCGCGCCGGTCAATCCGGGGCGCTGGATGACGGACGGAAACGGCTTGAGACCGACCGTTGGCTAAGAGAAAACTATGGAGCCCTGTGGGGTTCTCGTGGGGACGTGAAGCGGTTAAGCGGCTCAATTCCGCCGCAAGGGAGCCCTAGGGCCTAGTCTATGCGCAAGTACCTGTTGATCGGTGTTTCGGCCTTCGTCCTTGGGGCGGGCTCAATGGCCTATGTGAGCCAGCAGGCGCTGGCCTCTTCCCAGCCGCGGGCCAAGACCTACAAGATGCTTGAGCTGTTCGGCGACGTGCTGGACACGGTCGAGCGTCAGTACGTCACCGAGGTCGACGACAAGAAACTGATCGAGGCGGCCATCGACGGCATGCTGACCTCGCTGGATCCCCACTCCGGCTATCTGAACCCCGAGAGCTTCGACGACATGCGCGATCAGACGCGCGGGGAGTACGGCGGGCTGGGCATAGAGGTCACCAGCGAGGACGGCGTGGTCAAGGTGATCTCGCCCATGGACGGCACGCCCGCCTTCAGGGCCGGGGTCAAGGCCGGCGACTTCATCACCGCCGTCAACGGCGAGAGTGTTCTTGGCCTATCGGTCAATGACGCGGTCAAGCAGATGCGCGGCAAGCCCGGCGAGCCGGTCACCCTGACCATCGCCCGCGAGAAGACCGATCCCTTCGACGTCAAGTTGATCCGCGAGGTGATCAAGCCCAAGTCCGCCACGGCCAAGCTCGAAGGCGACTACGGCTACCTGCGGGTTTCGGCCTTCAACGAAAAGACCACCGACGAGGCCGAGGCCGCCATCGCCGGCCTGCGGGCCAAGCACCCCAAGATGAAGGGGCTGATCCTCGATCTGCGCAACAATCCCGGCGGCCTGCTCGACCAGGCGGTCGGCATCTCCGACCTGTTCCTGGATGGCGGCGAGATCGTCTCCCAGCGGGGCCGCGATCCCCGCGACGTCGAGCGCTATAACGCCCGCGCCGGGGACGCCACCGGCGGCCTGCCGGTGGTGGTGCTGATCAATTCCGGCTCGGCCTCGGCGGCTGAAATCGTCGCCGGCGCCCTGCAGGACCGCAAGCGCGCGGAACTGGTGGGCCTCACCAGCTTCGGCAAGGGCTCGGTCCAGACCGTTATTCCGCTGCGGGGCGGCGTGGACGGGGCGCTGAAGCTCACCACCGCGCGCTACTACACCCCGGCTGGGCGCTCCATCCAGAAGACCGGCATCCAGCCCGACCTGGAGGTGGCCGAGACCCGCGACGAGGCCCAGTCCATCGCCAACCGCGCCTTCCAGTTCAGCGAGGCGTCCTTCCGCAACGCCCTGAACGCCGAGGAGGGCAAGACCCGGATCGGCGCTCATGAGCCGGCCGAGGCTCCGCCGGCCGACTTCAACACCACCACCGGTGACTTCCAGCTGGCCCGGGCCAAGGATGTCCTGCGCTATGGCTCGGTGGCCGCGACGCCCAAGCTACCCAAGCCCACCGCCAAGATGGCCGAGGTGGTCTCCAAGCTGCCCAAGCTCGAGACCAAGCCGCTCGCGAAATAAGCTCCCGGGCGGCGCTCATCAATGAGCGCCGCCTGCGGCTCTTCGCCATGCTGCGGCGCGGCGGAAAGTAGCCCTTCATTAACCATGATCCCTCAGGCTCCCGACTGAAGCCTTGCGTGGTCATGCCTATGTTTTCCAAGAAAAAGCTCGTCACGGTCGCCGCCGCCCCGGCGCCGGGGATCAACGCCCAGGCGCTCTTGGCCAAGGCCATCGCCAACCCCTATGTGGGCGCCGGCGGAGCGGCCTTCCTGTTCATGTCTGCGGCCCTGATCCTGATCACCCTGATGGGCGATCCCAAGGCGGGAACCCCGGTGGTGCGCATCAGCCTCGCCAAGGTCGCGGCCATGGCCGCGCCCCCTGGCTGGCGGGAGGCCCTGACCGTCGACAACCCCGGCGGGACCACCCTTTCGACAGACATTTTCCGGCTCTCGGAGAACCCGCTTGGACCCGGCGCCGCCTTCGGCCAGGCGGTGATCACCGTCCCCGGGGCTCAGGCCTTCCACGCCGCCGATCCGCTGCCGCCGGCCCCCATCGCGGGTCTCACCGCCCAGGGCTCCGGCGGACTGCTCCCCATCATCGGCCCGGGGGGCAAGACGCCCGCTCAGGCCTATGCCCGGCCTTTCGCCAGCAACGGGCGGCCCAAGGTCGCCCTGGTGATCGGCGGCCTCGGCCTCAACGCGACGGCGACCCGCCAAGCCATCGAGAACCTGCCCCCCGAGATCACCCTATCCTTCGTGCCCTACTCCGACGGCCTGCAGGGGTGGATCGACCTCGCCCGCCAGAATGGCCACGAGGTGCTGCTGGAAGCCCCTATGGAGCCGGTGGACTATCCCGACAATGATCCGGGCCCCTACACCCTGATGGCCCAGGCCCAGGGCCAGGAGACAGTCAAGAAGCTGGAATGGCTGCTCAGCCGCGCCACCGGCTATTTCGGGGTGACCAACTATCTCGGCTCGCGCTTCGTGGGCTCCGACGGCGCCATGACCGCCTTCACCGGAGCCTTGCGCGGCCGCGGCCTGGCCTTCATCGACGACGGGTCCGCGGCGCGGCGCGGCGGCGGCTTGCCACGGGCCTCGGCCGACCGCATCGTCGATGATCAGCTCTCCGTGGAGGCCATCGATCAGCAACTGTTGTCCCTCGAAGCCGGCGCCCTGCAGCATGGCCAGGCCCTGGGATCGGGTTTCGCCTACCCCGTGACGCTGACTCAGGTGGCGCAGTGGGCGCAATCAGTGGAGTCTAGGGGTTACCAACTTGCGCCCGCCTCGGCCCTGACCACTCGCAGATAGACCTCCCGCCCATGGACGACCTCGCCGCCTATCGCCCCAATGTGGGGGTGGTGCTTTTCCACCCCGATGGCCGCGTCTGGCTGGGGCGGCGCGTGAACACGCCGGAGCCCTACAACTGGCAGTTCCCCCAGGGCGGCGTCGACGCCGGGGAGGATCTCTATGTCGCCGCCCGGCGCGAGCTGGCCGAGGAGACCGGGGTCGTCTCCACCACCCTGCTGGGCCGCACCGACGGCTGGTTGGCCTATGATTTTCCCCCCGGCCACAACGGCAGTAAGATCGCCAAGGGCTGGAAGGGGCAGCGCCAGGTCTGGTTCGCCCTGCGGTTCGACGGCGACGAGGCCGAGATCGACCTCGGAGGCCATGGACATCCTGAGTTTGACGCCTGGCGTTGGGGCAGGCTCTCGGAGGCGCCGGCCCTGGTGGTGCCTTTCAAGAAGACCACCTATGACGCGGTGGTCACCGCCTTCCACGATTTCGCGGGCCTGCCAGGCCGCGCCGCCTGATGGCCGCACCCATCGTCATGGTTCACGGCGCCTTCTGTGGCGGCTGGGCCTTCGAGGCCTTCCGCGTGCCCTTCGAGGCCGCCGGTCACACCGTCCTGACGCCAGACCTGCGGGGCCATGGCGACGATGACCGCCCAGGCGCCGTCGCCGGCGTCTCGATGACCGACTATGCCAGGGACGTCGCCGACCTGTGCGCGGGCCTGCCCGAACCGCCGATCCTCATCGGTCACTCGCTCGGGGGCCTGGTGGCCCAGCTGGCGGCCAAACGCGCGCGGCCCAAGGCCCTGATCTTGCTGGCCCCCTCGCCGCCCTGGGGGGTCACTGGTTCTTCCATGGAAGAGGCGGTCACCGCCTTTGGCCTGATGATGGGGGCGGCTTTCGCTCAGAGCATCAGCCCCGACCGCACCCTGATGCGCACCTATAGCCTCGACCGCATGCCTTCGGCCGCCCGCGAGGCCACCGTCCAGCGCCTGCGCCCCGAGAGCGGCCGGGCGCTGTGGGAGGCCTTGAACTGGTGGCTCGACCCCTTCATGACCACCAGTGTCGGAACCGGCGGCATCGGGATCCCCTGCCTGGTGATGGTGGGACAGCGCGACGTGGTCCACCCGCCGATGACCGCCCGCCAGACCGCCCAGCGCCTGGGCGCCGACTACATCGAGCTGTCCGGCATGAGCCACTGGCTGCTGGGGGAGACCGGCTGGCAGGACGTCGCCACCCAGGCCTGGAACTGGCTGGAAAAGCTCGAGGCGAACACCGCCGCTTAGGTCTTCGCGAAGACCTTGAGCCCCAGGATGCCGGCCACGATCAGGCCGACACAGACCAGCCGGGCCACGGTTGCGGGCTCCTTGAACAGTACGATCCCGAGGATCACTGTCCCCACCGCGCCGATGCCGGTCCAGACCGCGTAGGCGGTGCCCAGCGGCAGTGACTTCATGGCGATCCCCAGCAGGGCCATGGACACGAGCAGGCTCGCCCCGGTGAACACCGTGGGCCATAGCCGCGTGAAGCCGTCGGTGTATTTCAGGCCGACGGCCCAGCCGATTTCACAGAGACCGGCGACGAACAGGATGAGCCACGCCATGGCTGACCTCCTATGACCGGGCCGTCCCGGAAACGAGAAAGGCGCTGGAGTCGTCTCCAGCGCCTGACCTCATATGGGGTGGAGCGCCCGGAACCTAGAACTTGCGTTCCGAATACAGCACTTCGCCCATGTCCCACTTGGCGTTGACCGAGGAGCCGTCCGGCTTCTTCAGCTGCAGGAACACCAGGCCGATCGACTCGCGATCGGTGAAGTATTCCCACGAGTTGGTGATGCGCTTGTAGTCGGTGGCCGGCACGAAGTCGTTGCGCTGCTGGAGCAGCTCCGGCTGGTGCAGCAGCGAGAAGATGTTGAGGCCCACGATGATCGGCTTCTCGCCGCCCAGCGTGTAGTTGATGGCGATCCGGCAGACGTCCTTGTTGGAGCCCGGCGAGAAGACCGTCAGGGTGTAGGGCTTGGTCTGCAGGGTCTGGGTATAGGTCGCTTCGCGCCGGTTGAACTTGAAGCCCAGGCCCTTGGTGGCCAGCTTGGAAATGTCGCCGCCGCGCACCATGGGCACGCAGATGCGGTTGATCACGTCGATGATCTGGCCGACCTCACCGGTGGTGGGGACGGCGTAGACCTTTTCGGGCTCCGGCGCGGGCGCGGTAGCCGGCGTCGGATCAACCCCGGGCGCCGCTGCTGGAGCGGTGGCCGGGGCCTGCGCCGGCATGGCGGGCGGTGCGGTTTGTGCGGCCGCCGAGGTGGCGATGCCCGCGGCGAGCAGACTGATGATGGCGGTACGCATGGACGGTTCCCCTGACTGGCGCTCTATCACACTCAAACTGTCCGTCCCTCGCAAGTCCCCTAATGCGACAATGCGGCGACGGCGAGGCGTTGCTTAAAGCGCGACCTCGACCGCCTGCTCGGCCAGGATGGTCAGACCATCCGGCGTCACGTCGGCGAACCCGCCCTGGACATCGAAGCCCAGGGTGCGGCCGTTGTCATACACCTTCACCCGCCCCGACTTGAGGGTGGTCATGAAGGGCGCGTGGCCGGCCAGCACCCCGAAGTCGCCTTCGGAGCCCGGCGCGTCGACCTGGTCGACCTCGCCCGAGAACAGTTCCCGCTCGGGCGAGACCAGGGAAAAGTGCAGCTTTCCGGCCATCAGGCTCAGGCTTCCGACGCGAGTTGTTCGGCCTTGGCCACCGCGTCTTCGATAGTGCCGACGTTGTAGAAGGCGGCTTCCGGCAGGTGGTCATACTCACCCTCCACCACCGCCTTGAAGGAGCGGATGGTGTCTTCCAGGCTGACGAAGATGCCCGGCATGTTGGTGAACTGCTCAGCCACGTGGAAGGGCTGGGAGAGGAACTTGGCGATCTTGCGCGCGCGCGAGACCACCAGCTTGTCGTCTTCCGACAGCTCGTCCATGCCCAGGATGGCGATGATGTCCTTCAGGGCCTTGTAGGCCTGCAGGGTCTCCTGGACGCGACGGGCGACGTTGTAGTGCTCCTCGCCGATCACCAACGGGTCCATGATCCGGCTGGTGGAGTCCAGCGGGTCCACGGCCGGGAAGATGGCCTGGGCGGCGATGTCGCGCGACAGCACGGTGGTGGCGTCCAGGTGGGCGAAGGAGGCGGCGGGCGCCGGGTCGGTCAGGTCGTCGGCGGGCACGTAGATGGCCTGGACCGAGGTGATCGAACCCTTGGAGGTCGAGGTGATGCGTTCCTGCAGGTTGCCCATCTCGGTGGCCAGGGTGGGCTGATAGCCCACGGCCGAGGGGATGCGGCCCAGCAGGGCGGACACTTCGGAGCCGGCCTGGGTGAAGCGGAAGATGTTGTCGATGAAGAGCAGCACGTCCTTGCCCTCTTCATCTCGGAAGTACTCGGCCTGGGCCTGGCCGGTGAGGGCCACGCGGGCCCGCGCGCCGGGGGGCTCGTTCATCTGGCCGTAGACCAGGGTGCACTTGGAGCCTTCGCCGCCGCCGGGCTTGTTCACGTTCGACTCGATCATCTCGTGATACAGGTCGTTGCCCTCGCGGGTGCGCTCGCCGACGCCGGCCAGCACCGAGTAGCCGCCGTAGGCCTTGGCGATGTTGTTGATCAGCTCCTGCATGGTCACGGTCTTGCCCACGCCGGCGCCGCCGAACAGGCCGATCTTGCCGCCCTTGGTGTAGGGGCAGAGCAGGTCGATGACCTTGATCCCGGTGACCAGGATTTCCGCCGACGTCGCCTGCTCGGCGAAGGACGGGGCTTCGCGGTGAATCGGAGCGAAGAACTGGGAGTTGATCGGACCGGCTTCGTCGATGGGATCGCCGATGACGTTCATGATCCGGCCGAGCGTGGCCGGGCCCACCGGCACGGTGATCGCACGACCGGTGTCGAACACCGGCTGGCCGCGGGTCAGACCCTCGGAGGTGTCCATGGCGATGGTGCGGACGGTGTTCTCACCCAGGTGCTGGGCGACTTCCAGCACCAGGCGGAAGGGCTGCCCCGTCCGCTGGTCGGTGTTGGTGGTCTCCAGGGCGCCGAGGATCGGCGGCAGGTGACCCTCGAACTCGACGTCGACGACGGCGCCGATGATCTGGACGATGCGGCCGGTGGCCACGGCGCCGGCCGGGGCCACCGACTTGGGCGTAACGGCTTTGGCGGCCTTGGCCGGCGCCTTGGCGGCGGCGGCTTTCGGGGCGGGGGCGGCCTTGGTGGCGGCCGGCTTCTTCGGGGTCGTAGCCATGGGTTGAACTCTTTTCAGTCTAGAGCGCTTCGGCGCCGGAGATGATCTCGATCAGCTCCTTGGTGATCTGCGCCTGGCGAGTACGGTTTTTCTTCAGGTTGAGGGCGGCGATCATGTCGCCCGCATTGCGAGTGGCGTTGTCCATGGCCGCCATCTGGGCGGCGTAGAACCCGGCCTGGTTCTCGAGCATGGCCGAGAGCACCTGGACCGTAAGGTTCCGGGGCAGCAGGGTTTCGAGGATGGTCTCCTCGTCGGGTTCGTATTCGTAGGCCGCGCCCTTGAGGTCGATCGTGGCGGGGGCGCCGGCGATCTGGGCCGGGATGAGCTGGGTCAGGGTCGGGGTCTGGACGACCACCGACTTATAGCGGCTGAAGGCGAGCGTCACGACGTCCACCTGGCCGGTCTCGAACAGCTCGGTGATCTTGTCGGCCACGGGCTGGGCCGAGGCCAGGCCCGGCACGCCCGCCTCGAAGGTCGCCACGAAGCGGTCGCCGAACACGCGGCGGAACTGGTCGCGCGCCTTCTTGCCCACCGTGATGATCTTCACGTCCTTGCCTTCGGCGATCAGGGCGTTGATCCGGTCGCGGGCCGCGCGGATGATCGAGGAGTTGAAGCCGCCGGCCAGTCCGCGGTCGGACGAGGCCACCACCACCAGGTGACGGTCCTGACGACCCGTGCCCACCAGCAGCTTGGGCGCCCCGTCGCCGGAGACCCCCGCGGCCAGGTTGGTGATCACCGTGGCGATCCGCTCGGCGTAGGGCCGCGCGTTCTGGGCGGCGTCGGTCGCGCGACGAAGCTTCGCCGCGGCCACCATCTGCATCGCGCGCGTGATCTTCTGCGTGGATTCCACGCTTTTGATCTGGTCGCGCATTTCCTTGAGGCTAGCCATTTCTCGCCTCAGACCTTTCTAAACAACCACCAAGTGCAGTTATCGATCACGGTCGTCCGTTTCCAGAAGAAGCCGTAATCGACCAGCACCAGGTCGGAAAACATATCCAGATAGAGCCCGCCGAAGTCGTTCTTAAACAGGAGGTCGGTCTCCCCGCGATAGGGGATGGCCTCCGGCTTCGGCGAAAAATACTCGGAACAAAAGACGTATTTGGCGGCGACCCGGTGAACTTCCCGCATCGTCGCCTCGAGCAGGCTGGGATCCACGTGAATCAGCACGCCCGAGGTGAAGGCCAGGTCGACCGCCTTGTCGACCATCGGGATCGCGTGGCCAAAGCCCTCGATCACGTGGTCGGCCGCCAGGACGCCGTCGGCGACAAGCCGCTCGCGGGCCGAAGCGTTGGGCTCGATGGCCCACAACTCCATGTCCGAGAGCGCCGAGATGCCCAGAAGGTTGAGGCCCAGATTCGGACCGACCTCGATGGCGCTTCTCGGCATGTCGCCGTCCATCTTCGACAGCACCTCCGCCCACACCCGCGCGCGGCCGCGAACGACGTCGGCCGAAGCGCCGCTGCGCTCCGTATACCGATCGCCGAACTCGCCGGACCAGGCGCTCAGGGCTTTGGGCTCGGGGGCCATCGGCTCAGACTTTGGCGAAGGTCGCGACGAAGGCGGCCAGGGCGTCCTTCAGAGCCTGCTCGGTGTCACCCTTGAGCTCCTTGGTCGTCCGGATGGTGTCCAGCAGACCCTGGTGCTTGGCGTGCAGGTGGCTCAGCAGCTCGGCCTCGAACCGGCCGACCTGGGCGGTCGGGATGGTGTCGAGGTAGCCGCGGGTGCCGGCATAGATCACCGCGACCTGCTCTTCCACCGTCAGCGGCGAGTATTGCGGCTGCTTCAGGAGCTCGGTGAGGCGCTCACCGCGGGCCAGCTGGCGCTGGGTGGTGACGTCGAGGTCGGAGCCGAACTTGGCGAAGGCGGCCAGCTCGCGGTACTGGGCCAGCTCGCTCTTGATGGGGCCGGCGGCGGTCTTCATGGCTTTGATCTGGGCCGAGGAGCCCACGCGGCTCACGCTGGCGCCGACGTTCACGGCGGGGCGGATGCCCTGGAAGAACAGGTCGGTTTCCAGGAAGATCTGGCCGTCGGTGATGGAGATCACGTTGGTCGGGATGTAGGCCGAGATGTCGTTGGCCTGGGTCTCGATCAGCGGCAGGGCGGTCAGCGAGCCCGAACCGTTGTCCTCATTGAGCTTCGCAGCGCGCTCCAGCAGGCGGGAGTGCAGATAGAAGACGTCGCCCGGATAGGCTTCGCGGCCCGGCGGGCGGCGCAGCAGCAGGGACATCTGGCGGTAGGCGACGGCCTGCTTGGAAAGGTCGTCATAGATGATGACGGCGTGCATGCCATTGTCGCGGAACCACTCGCCCATGGCGCAACCGGAGAACGGCGCCAGGAACTGCAGCGGGGCCGGCTCCGAGGCGGTGGCGGCGACCACGATGGTGTAGTCGAGCGCGCCACGCTCCTCGAGGGTCTTGACGATCTGGGCGACGGTGGAGCGCTTCTGGCCGATGGCGACGTAGATGCAGTAGAGCTTGGCGCTCTCGTCATCGCCGGCGTTGATCGACTTCTGGTTCAGGATGGCGTCGATGGCGACGGCGGTCTTGCCGGTCTGACGGTCACCGATGATCAGCTCGCGCTGGCCACGGCCGACCGGGATCAGGCTGTCGATGGCCTTCAGGCCGGTCTGCACGGGCTCGTGCACCGACTTGCGCGGGATGATGCCCGGGGCCTTCACGTCCACCCGGCGGCGCTCGGCCACGTTGGTGATGGGACCCTTGCCGTCGATGGGCTCGCCCAGCGGGTTGACGACGCGGCCCAGCAGGCCACGGCCCACCGGCACGTCCACAATCTCCGAAAGGCGGCGGACTTCGTCGCCTTCCGAGATGGCGCGGTCGTCGCCGAAGATGACGACCCCGACGTTGTCGCGTTCGAGGTTCAGGGCCATGCCCTTCACCCCGGCTTTCGGGAACTCGACCATTTCACCGGCCTGGACATTGTCCAGACCGAAGACGCGGGCGATGCCGTCACCGACGGACAACACCTGGCCGACGTCGGAAACGTCAGCCTCTTCGCCGAAATTGGCGATCTGCGACTTGAGGATGGCCGAAATTTCGGCGGCGCGGATATCCATGTCTTCTTACGCTCTCTTCAGGGCGAACTTGAGGGAATCGAGCTTCGAACGAAGTGAAGCATCGAACAGTCGCGAGCCGACCCGCACCTTGATACCGCCCAGGATGGACGGATCGACACGGGTCTCGATTTCAGGGTCCTTGCCCAGGGCCGTGCGCAGCGAGGCCGCGACGCCCTTGGCTTGGGCCGCGGTCAGGGCGACCGCGGTGGTGACGGTGGCCGCGACGACGCCGCGGCTCTTGGCCGAGAGGACCTCGAAGGCCGTGATCGCCGCCGGCAACGCCGCGAGGCGGCCGTTGGCGGCCATCAGGCCGAGGAACTTCCGGGTGGTGTTGTTGAACTGGGCCTTGGCCGAAAGGGCCGCGATCGCGCGGCTCTTGTCCTCGGCGCTGAAGGCCGGGGAAGCCAACAAGGTGCGGAAATCCTTGGACTCTGCGCGCATGGCCTTGAGCGCCTTCAGGTCGGCCTCAACGGCCGCCAGGTTCTTGTCTTCGGTCGCGAGGTCGAAGAGGGCCTGAGCATATCTGCCGCCCACATTCGAAGTCTTGGAATCGTCCGCCACTTAATTTGTCCGCCCGTGCGTGTCGAAAGCCGCGAAAAAGGTGTCCCTCACCGCGGCCTAAAGGCTTGAAAGCGCTTGGAAAAGCACATTGGCCGGCTGGACCTGGGAAACCCTGGCCCGAAGCCGCGCGCCTGATAGCACGCGACTTTAAAGGCCGCAACCAAACCGGACCGTATAGAGCCGTCCCAATTCATTTAAACAGCCGCCGGGGCGGGCGCTTCGCGCCGAAACACCGCCGAACCGCTCGCCACGAGATCGCCGTTCGCCGTGGTCAGGCGCGCGTGGGCGAAGACCAGGGTGCGGGTGGCGCGGTCGATCCAGGCCTCCGCCGTCACCGGATCGCCCGCCGACGGAACACGTCCATAGTCCAGGGTGATGGAGACAGGCTCCGCGCCCAGGCCGGCGGCGCCGGCCAGCAGAGGCTCCAGCAGCGAGGCGGCGGCGGCCGGGCCGCCCGGGAAGGCGGCGTCTTGTCGAAGCGTGTCGGTCATGTGGCCGCTCTCTTAAGCGGACCCGCGCAAAAGAAAAAGGGCGCCAGAGATATCCGGCGCCCCCAAGTTCAGGCTCGACACAAAATCTGGAGCGGCTGGGAGGCTGCGCCGCGAGCCGGGTTGGCGGGAAGGGGCGGGAGAGCCGCCCATCCGCGCCAATAGGAATTACTGAGCGGCCATCTGGGTGGCCGGGGCGGCGGCGGCGTTGCAGGCGCCCAGCTTGTCGGCGTCCAGGGTCTTGCCCCCGACGCCGAAGGAGGCGACCGCGCCGACCTTCTTGGCCACGGCCTTGCAGGTCGAGGCGGCGTAGGTCTGCGAGGACGGTGACGAGGCGACGCAGGCGTCGCCCTGGCAGAGGAACACCGCGCCGCCGGCGATGAACTTGGTCTTTTCGGCGACCGGCGCCGCCAGCTTGGCGGTGACCGACTCCGCGGCGAAGGCGCCGCCGGCGAAGGAAAGGGTGACGATGGCCGCGCAGGCGGCCGAAAGGGTTTGGAGCTTCATGGAGCCCTCCGGGCGTTTCGGGGAGAAAACAGATCCCCGGGGGAACCTGGCCGTCTGGACCGTGGATCGCCTCGGGTATCCCCACCCTTGGCGCGTTCCGAACTAAGCAACGCTAAGATAACACTGTTAAGATCGGCCGCAATCGCTTTTTTCGCAACGCCGCTATGCGTAATTGCAGAGGTGAGGCGCAGCGTCGCGAAAGCGCCCCATTCACACCCCGTCAATCTTGTCGCGTGTTTGGTGCGGCTGGGCTATCAGTCGCCACGAGCGGGACGACCCTTTCAGGACCTAAGACCCTATGGCCAATGCGCAGTCGCCCCGTAGGGCCCCTCGCACACCCGCCCAAGCCGTTCTCTACTGGAGCGCGGTGATCGGGGTTTGGGGCCTGATCTTCCTGGTGGCCTTCTTCGCGGTGTTCGCGGTGGACCTGCCCGACACCTCCAAGCTCTACGACGTCAAGCGCCAGCCCTCGATCTCCTATCTGGACCGGTCTGGCGCCCTGGTGGCGGTGCGCGGCAGCCAGTACGCGCCCCCCGTCGACCTCGAAAAGCTGCCGCCCTACGTGCCGAAGGCCTTCATCGCCATCGAGGACCGCTGGTTCTACTGGCACTGGGGTTTCAACCCCTGGGGCATCCTGCGCTCGACTATCTATAATGTAACCAATGATGGCGGCCCCCTGCGCGGCGGCTCCACCATCACCCAGCAGCTGGCGCGCAATCTCTTCCTGACCGCCAACCAGACCTATCGCCGCAAGGCCCAGGAGTTGATCCTGGCCGTCTGGCTGGAGGCCAAGTTCTCGAAGAAGGAGATCCTCTCCCTCTATCTGAACCGGGTCTATTTCGGCGCCGGGGCCTATGGCATCGAGGCCGCCGCCCAGCGCTACTTCAACAAGCCCGCCTCCCAGCTGACCATCGGCGAGAGCGCCCTGCTGGCCGGGATGATGAAGGGGCCCTCGCGTTATTCGCCGGTCTCGGCGACCGACCGCGCCGCGCGGCGCGCCACCATCGTGCTGGACGAGATGGTCCGCACCCGCGCCATCACCCCCGAGCAGCGCGCCGAGGCCTTCAAGACGCCGGTCCGGGTCAACCCGGTGCTGGCCAACCAGCGCGCCCAGTATTTCACCGACTGGGTGGACGATCAGGTCCGCTCCCTGGTGGGCGAACCCACCGAGGACCTGGTGGTGGAGACGACCCTGGACCTGCCCATCCAGACCGCCGCCGAACAGGCCCTGCGCCGCGGGGTCGCGGGCGCCAAGGCCCCGGGGGTGGGGCCGGGCGCCCGGGTGGCCAAACATGGGGGGGGCCGCATCCGCGCCTATGTGGGCGGCTCCTCCTATGCCGACAGCCAGTTCGACCGCGCCACCATGGCCCAGCGCCAGGCCGGTTCGTCCTTCAAGCCCTTCGTCTATCTCGCCGCCATGGAACAGGGCCGTACGCCGGCTACGCCGGTGGTGGACGAGCCGGTCAAGATCGGAACCTGGGAGCCGAAGAACTATACCGGCCGGTTCCTGGGCCCCATGAGCCTGCAGACGGCGCTGGCCCAGTCCATCAACACCGTCGCCGCGCGCCTGGCCAACGAGGTGGGCACGGGCAATGTGGCGGCCACCGCGCGGCGCCTGGGGATCACCTCCCACATCCAGCTCGACCCCTCCATGGCGCTCGGCGCCGTCGAGGTCAGTCCCATGGAGATGGCCCAGGCCTACGCCCCCTTCTCCAACGGCGGCTACCTTGCCAAGGGCTACGGCATCGAGCGCATCCGCACCGCCAGCGGCAAGGTCCTCTACGACCACGGGATGGACAAGTCCGCCCGCCGCTCGGTGGTCGGCTCGCCGGCCCTGCAGTACATGAACCAGATGATGCGCCAGGTGATCACCAGCGGCACCGGGACCAAGGCCCGGGTCCCCGGCTTCGACATCGCCGGCAAGACCGGCACCACCAGCGACTACCGCGACGCCTGGTTCGTCGGCTACACCGGCGGCTTCGTCACCGCCGTCTGGGTCGGCCGCGACGACAACACCAAGATGAAGAACGTCACCGGCGGCGGCGCCCCGGCCGGCATCTGGCGCGATTTCATGACCGCGGCCCTACCCCGCCTTAAGACCCAGGCGATCCCCGGCGGCACGGCGGCTCCGCCCCCGGCCCAGGCCCCGGACCCGACCAGCGATCCCATCGGTGACCTGCTGTCAGGCGACGGCCCGGGCGCCGGGCCGCCCCCGGAACGACAGCCGGCGGAAGATATTCCGTTCTAAAGTCCACCAGCCCTCCCCCTCGATAGGGGAAGGAGCTCCGTCACGCCCCGAAGGCGTGCAACCGGGCGCCGTGCGCCCGCAGCCAGGCGCGATGCTGGCGCTCATCCCCCACCAGGGCCTTCACATGGGCCCAAAAGCGCGGGCCGTGATTGAGCTCCAGGAGGTGGGCGCACTCGTGGGCCACCACATAGTCGGCCACTTCGAAGGGGGCCAGGGCCAGCCGCCAGCTGTAGCGGATCGAGGCCGGCTTGCCGATCATGGCCGGGCGGCACGAGCCCCACCGGCCACGGGCGTCCATCACGGTGACCGCCGGCATCTTGGCGCCCAGCGCCGTGCAATAATGGGCGGTGCGATCGGCGAACACCGCCAGGGCCTGGGTCTTCAGCATCCGCGTCACCGCGCGCGCATAGGTCTCGCCCTCGCCGCGCGCCGCGATCCGGGCGGGCTCGGTCTCCATGGCCGGGAAATAGCGCACCGGGTGGGCGGCGCTCTCCAGGCGGCAGGGCTGGCCAAACAGGCTGATGGTGACGCCCGGGGTGATGGACTGGCTCTGGGGCAGCTCGGCCAGGCGCTCGGCGATCCAGGCGGCGCGCTCGGTGGCGAAGGCGGCGGCCTCGCTGAGCCGCCGGACCGAGGGCGCGGTGGCCACCACCTCGCGCCGGGTGCGGTCCAGGCGCAGGGAGACGCGCCGGGCGCGGGTATGGACTTTCAGGCGGACGACGGCCCCGGCAACATCCAGCCGGTCGCCGTCGGCCAGGGGGCGGCCGAACAGGGACATCGCCCCTATCTAGGCTGCTTTTCCGGAAGCGGGAGCCCCGTCTCGATGTTTAGGCCGCGTTGGCGGCGTCGCGGGTCTTTTCGAAACCGGCTTCCGACTTGCGGATGAAGGCCCGCACCCGGGGATAGATCTCCTCGCGGAACCGGCGGCCGTTGAAGACACCGTAGTGGCCGACGTGCGGCTGGACATAGTCTTGCTTGAACGCCTCCGGCAGGCCCGAGCACAGGGTGTGGGCCGCCTGGGTCTGGCCGATCCCGGAGATGTCGTCGTTCTCGCCTTCGACGGTCAGCAGCCCGATATCCTTGATCAGGGCCGGCTGAACGGCGCGGCCCCGGTGAACCAGCTCGCCCTTGGGCAGCAGGTAGGACTGGAACACATAGTCGACGGTCTGAAGGTAGAATTCCTCAGGCAGGTCCAGGACCGACAGGTACTCGTCGTAGAATTCCAGATGCTTGTCGGCGGCGTCACCGTCGCCCTTCATCAGGTCTTCCAGGTACTGCTTGTGGGCGTCCTGGTGCTTCTCGGCGTTCATCGACATGAAGCTGTAGAGCTGCACGAAGCCCGGATAGACCCGCCGCCCCAGGCCCGGATAGGGCGCCGGCACGGTGTCGATCATGTTGGACTTGAACCAGGCGAAAGGCTTTTCCTCCGCCAGCTTGTTGGTGACCGTCGGTGACAGCCGCGCATCGATGGGCGAGCCCATGAAGGTCATGGTGCCAGGCCGGCTCTCTTCGTTGTCCTGCGCCATCAGGGCCGCGGCGGCCAGCACGGCGGGCCCCGGCTGGCAGACGGCGACGACATGCGGGCGCGGGCCCAGCAGCCGCAGCATCTCGCGCACATGATCGAGGTAGTCGTGGAAATCGAACCGGCCGGCATGCAGCGGCACATCGCGGGCGTTGGACCAATCGGTGATGAAGACTTCGTGGTCCTGCAGGAAGGCCTCCACCGTGCCGCGCAGCAGGGTGGCGTAGTGGCCCGAAAGTGGGGCGACGATCAGCACCGCCGGCTCCAGCTCGCGGCGGCCGGCCTTGCGCATGTCGGCCATGTTGCGGCTGAAGTGGGTGAGCTTCACCCAGGGGCTGGACCAGACCTCGGTCTGGGTGACGCGGACCGCATTGCCGTCGATCTGCACGGAATCGACGTTCCAGGCCGGGCGGCCATAGCGGCGGGTCAGGTTGGCGAACAGGTCGGCGCCGGCGAACAGCCGTCGTCCCAGGTCACTGTCCTTGGCCGGATTAAGCGGCGACGACCAGAAGTTCCGAGCGGCGCGAGCCGCGAACCGGAGCGGCGAGGCGGCGTAGTAGCCGGCTTCATACATCGTATAGAGCATACGCAGGGGTCCCGTTGTGCATTGCAGCATGCACGCTGAGGCTTAAGAGAGTCTAGCCCTCTTGAGTTCCACCCTGCGGCGTGAGGACGCGGCGAAGCTTGGCTCCCCTTATAGGGGGGGAGCTGACTATTCGCGCATCGCCGCGGAGATCTGCGTCACGATCTCGTCGGGCCCGACGCCGAAGGGCAGGACTCGGTCGAAGCGCCCCTGCGGGTTCATCAGGTAGCTGGGGGTCGAGTGGTTGATCAGGTAGTCGGCCCCGGTCCCCTGCTTTTCGTAGAACACCCGATAGGCCTTGGCCGCCGCCGCGGCCTGGGCGGGGGTGCCGGTCAGGCCGATGGTCCCCTTGGGAAAGACGTCGTTGTCCAGATAGGTCGCCATCTGGGCCGGGGTGTCGCGCTCCGGGTCCACTGAGACGAACACGAACTGCACGTCCTTGGCCTTCGCCCCTAGCCGCTCCTGCGCCAGGCCCATCGCCTGCAGGGTGGAGGGGCAGACGTCCGGGCAGTAGGTGAAGCCGAAGAACACGACGCTCCACCTGCCCTTCAGGACCGCCTCGGTGACCGGCTTGCCGGTCTGGTCCACCAGCTGGAACGGTCCGCCCACCCGCATGGCCGGCGTGGGCTTGAAGGCCCCGCTCTTCCAGGCCAGCGCGCCCCCCAGGATCAGCCCCAGAACACAGGCGGCGATCACGATCAGGTTGCGGCGGGTCATGGGTGAACCTTTTGTCTCGTCACGAGGTGCGACTTGCAGGATGCTCCTGCCCGAATGGCGTCCGTCAAAACCCCGACGCCGTCGGGGCCGGCTACCGGCCTCGATAGGCAAAGCCCGATCCAGGCGCAAGACGAGCTGGCCTGGGACATGCGCGGCGCCGGTCACGGGCGGCTGCGTATGCGCACCCTCGTCACCCTGCGCTGGACCCTGATCCTCGGCGAGGTGGCCATCCTGCTGATCGGCGGGGTCTTCCTGGGGTTCAAGGCGCCTTACGCCATCTGTTTTGGCCTGATCGGGGCGGCCGCCTGGATCAACCTGCTCACCGGGGTGGCCTCTCCGGGCCAGAGGATGATGGCCGACTGGGAGGCCACGGCGCAGCTCGGCTTCGACATCGTCCAGATCAGCATCCTGCTGTTCCTCACCGGCGGCACGGCCAACCCGTTCATCCTGATGCTCATCGCGCCCATCACCCTGGCGGCCGCCACCCTGCCGCTGAAGCCCCTGCTGATTCTCGGCGGCGCGGCGGTGGGGGCTTCGGTGGCCCTGGCCTTCTTCCACCTGCCGCTCCCGGCCGCGGGGGGGACCACCCTGAACTTCCCCCTGAGCTTCATGATCGCGGCGGCGGCCGCCAATGTCGCCGGCATCGGGGTGATCGCCGGCAGCGTCTGGCAGGCGGCCCGGGAATCCACCCGCATGGCGCTCGCCCTCGACGTCACCCAGACCGTGCTGTCGCGAGAGCAGCGGCTCTCGGCGCTTGGCGCCCTGGCCGCCGCCGCGGCCCATGAGCTGGGCACGCCGCTGGCCACCATCGCCATCGTCGCCAAGGAGATGGCCCGCGAGGCGCCCACCCCGCAGGTCAAGGAGGACGCCGACCTGCTGGTCGCCCAGGCCGCCCGCTGCCGCGAGATCCTGCGCCGCCTCACCGACGCCCCGGCCGAGGCCTCCGACGAGGTCCACGAGCGCATGAGCCTGCTGCAGCTGGTCCATGAGGTGATCGAGCCCCATGCCGGGGTGAAGGGGGTCCGGGTCGAGGCCATCGTCACCGGGGCGGCCGGCGTCCAGTCCCCCGACATCTGGCGCATGCCCGAGGTGCTGCACGCGCTCACCTCCTTCGTGGAGAACGCCGTCGATTTCGCCACCTCGGAGGTGCTGATCACCGCCCGCTTCGACGCCGTCAGCGTCTCCATGGAGGTGCGCGACGACGGCCCGGGCTTCGCGCCCGAGGTGCTGGCCAAGCTGGGGGAGCCCTATGTCACCACCCGTCCGGGCGCGGAGGGTTCGCGCACCGGCCACATCGGCATGGGGCTGGGCTTTTTCATCGCCAAGACCTTGCTGGAACGAACCGGGGCGGCGGTGACTTTCCAGAATGGGCGGCCGCGTGGCGCGGTGGTCTCGGCTCGCTGGCCGCGGGCCAGGATCGAGGCGCCCCTGGTCTGAACAAGGTTCGGTTTGGGCTTGCGCGGGCCCGCAAACGCGACATGATGCCGCAGAGGGCGACGCTGACGAACATGACTATCCGAGGTTGCCTAATGACAGATCTCTCAGCCGATATCGCCGCCCTTCCCGACAAGAGCCTGCTTGTGCTCGATGACGATGCGCCGCTGCGAACCCGGCTGGGTCGCGCCCTCGAACAGCGGGGCTTCGAGCCGGTGCTGGTGGGCAGCGTCGCCGAGGCCCTGGCCGCGGTTCGCACCTTCGCCCCGGCCTACGCTGTCCTCGACATGCGGCTGGAGGACGGCACCGGCCTGAAGGTTGTGGAGGCCGTCCGCGACGCCCGCCCCGACGCCAAGGTCATCATGCTCACCGGCTACGGAAACATCGCCACCGCCGTGGCCGCGGTGAAGTCGGGCGCCATCGACTACCTCTCCAAGCCCGCCGACGCCGACGACGTGGCCCGCGCCCTGCTGGCCCGCAAGGACGAGAACCCGCCCCCGCCGGACAACCCCATGAGCGCCGACCGCGTTCGCTGGGAGCACATCCAGCGGGTCTACGAACTGTGCGGCCACAACGTCTCGGAAACCGCGCGCCGCCTCAACATGCACCGCCGCACCCTGCAACGCATCCTGGCCAAGCGCGCCCCGCGCTAAGCTTCCAGGAGCGTCCCCTGGCCGCCGGCCGCCCTTAGCGCCGCGAGGCGTCCGAAGGCGATGGTGAGCGCCTTGCGCCTCGCGCCGGACAGGGGAACGCTGGGCGCCTCGCGCAGCACCGCGCCGCCGAAGCCGTCGCAGACCACGAGGCCCGGCTCCTCCGGCAGGATCTCCCGGGGAAACTCCGGCGCCACGGCGAAGGCGAAGGCGTCGCAATAGGGCATGTACTCATGCCACTTTCGGTCCACCCGGAAGTCCTCCAGCCCCGACTTCACCTCGAGGATCAGGATATGGCCCTTGCGCGACAGGGCCATCAGGTCGGCGCGCCGGCCATTGGGCAGGGTCACCTCCGCCAGCGGCGCATAGCCCAGGTCGATCAGCAGCCGCGCCGCGCCACGGGTGACGGTGGTGGTGATCTGCGGCCGGGTGACGGTGACGATGACATCCATCGCCAAGTCTTGTTCCGGCTTCGTTCCTGAATCAAGACCCGCGGTGTCAGTTCCGCGCCGGCGCGGGGAATTCCAGGCGGCTGACGTCGTAGCCCAGCTGCTTCACCCGGGCCACGGCCTGGGCCTTGGCGCCGGGGCTCAGCGTCGGGCGCTGGGACATCAGCCACATGTAGTTGCCGTTCGGCGTGCCCAGGATCAGCCAGTCGGCCTTGTGGGCCAGCACCCAATATTCCTGGCTCAGCATGCCGCCGAAGAAGCTCATCTTGATGCGGGCGTTGGTTTTGGGATCGATGACCTTGGCCTTGGCCTTCCACTCGGTGGCCGGAGCGCTCAGGGCGCCCTTATGGCAGGCCTGGACCACCGAATAGCCTTCGCCGGTCCGCACCCAGTCCGAGGTGCCGCCCTGGCAATCCTTCTGGGTCTTGTTGGGCATACGGGCCACCTCGTACCAGCGGCCGGTCATCTTGGTCAGCTCGATCTTCTCGGCGGGCGGCGAGGGCGCCGCCAAGGCGGGCGCAGTCCCCAACAGGACGGCGGCGGCGGCGATGAACAGGGTGGCCAAGGAACGCATGGTCGACATCGCTAACCGGTACCCGTCGATTGTGAAAATTGAAACGCCCCCAGCGCGAACCAGGGGCGTCAAAGGTTCAACAGCACGAATTAGACCATTGCACGGCAGCTAAGCCATACAGAAGGCTGGCGTTTCGACGACACAAGGCCCGGGGCGGCCCGGGCCTCCCTACCCCTTCTGCGCGCTCACCCAGCGCCGGACCCGGGTCTCCAGCACCGGCAGCGGCAGGGCGCCGGCCCCCAGCACCAGGTCGTGGAAGCCCCGCTGGTCGAAGCGCGCCCCCAGGGCCGCGCGCGCCTCCGCCCGCAGCGCCAATATCCGCGCCTGCCCCACCATGTAGGAGGTCGCCTGGCCCGGCATGACGAAGTAGCGGCGGATCTCCGAGCTGATCTTGCCGGCCGGCTGCGGCGAGTTGGCGGTGTAGTAGGCCGTGGCCTTCTCCTCGCTCCAGCCCTTGGCGTGGATGCCGGTGTCCACCACCAGCCGGATCGCCCGCCAGATCTCGCGCCCCAGCCGCCCGAAGTCGCTGTAGGGGTCGGTATAGAACCCCGCCTCCTTGGCCAGCCGCTCCACATAGAGCCCCCAGCCCTCCAGATAGGCGCCGTAGCCGTACTGGGTGCGTAACACCGGCAGGCCGGTCAGCTCGGCGGCGATCGAGATCTGCATGTGATGCCCCGGCCAGCCCTCGTGATAGGCCGTGCCCTCGATCTCGTAGATCGGGGTGGCCCGCACGTCGGCCAGGTGGACGTAGAACACCCCGGGCCGCGAGCCGTCCGGCGCGCCGGACGAATAGTGTGCAGCCCCGCCCGGCTCCTCGCGGAACGCCTCCACCCGCTTGACCACCAGGTCCGACTTCGGCAGCCGCCCGAACATCTCCGGCAGGCGGGCCTTCATGGCCGCCAGATGCCCCTCGGCCAGGGCCAGGTACCGCGCCCGGCCCGCCTCGTCGTTGCTCACATAGAAGCGGTCATTGGTCCGCAGCTCGACGAAGAAGGCCTCCAGCGTCCCTGAGAACCCGATCCTGGCCTTCAGCGTCTCCATCTCGGCCCGGATACGCGCCACCTCCGACAGGCCGAGCGCATGAATCTGATCGGCGGTCATGTCGGTGGTGGTCTGCTGGCGCAGCATGGCCTGGTAATAGGCGCCCCCGTCCGGCAGGGCGCCCGCCCCCTGCGGCAGGGCCGAGGCCTTCTCCCGGTCCGCCGCCAGCCAGGCGCCGATGCGGTCATAGGCGGGCTTCATGGCGCCGGTCATGGCGTCGGCCACGGCCTTGACGCCGGCCGCCTCCTGGCCCGCATCGATCTTGCCGGCTGCCCGCAAGCGGCCAGCCTTGGCCTTGGCGTCGGCGAACAGGGCGGAGTCGGGCCCTGCGTCGAAGGGCGCCCCGGTGGTCAGCCGCTTCACCTCGCCGGCCGCTTGGTCATAGGCGAAGCGTGGCGCCCGCACCCCCTTGGCCGCCGAGGCCTGAGCCCGGGCCAGCTGCACCTCCAGCGCCGGCCCGATGGCCGCCACCCGCGCGGCATAGGCGGCGAGGTCACCCACGCTATCGACCCGGTGCTGGTTGATGATGAAGTTGGGCAGGCCGGTGTGGGGCCCATTGCGGTCGAAGACATAGCCATGCCCCCGCCACTTGTAGGCTTCCTCGGCGCGGGCCAGGGCCAGGACCCACATGTCATAGGAGGTGCGGCCGTCCTCCGAGAGCCCGGCGACCGGGAACCGCCGCTTCATCTCCGCGACACTGCCGCGGCGCCACTCCAGCCGCGCCGCCAGCGCCGCCTCGCTCTGGTCGGTGAGCCTGTCGTTGGCGGTCTTGCGCCCGATCCGCGTCAGCCGCTCCGGCTCCAGGGCGAGCTCGGCCTCGAAGGCCGCGTCCAGATAGGCGGTCAGGGCGGCGTCAAGGTCGCCCGCCGCCGCCCACGCCGAGCCCGCCACCGCCGCGCCCGCGACCCCCAGTCCAAAGTCACGCCGCGAAAGCCGCATGGGAAACTCCCTGCCAAAACCCGAGAGCCCGATCCTATCGAGCTTGCCGGCGGCGCGACAGGCGCCGCGACCCCCGTACGGGCGCCGGGCGTCCGAAGGTGAGCCAGGACATAGGGCTAGGCGCGTCCTTCTCCCCTTGCGGGAGAAGGTGGCCCTGCGGAGCAGGGTCGGATGAGGGGTCGATGGGCCTATCGGGTTAGGGCGTTGCAGAATTAGCGGAGAGCGGAGCGCGACCCCTCATCCGACCGGTCTCCGACCGGCCACCGTCGAGAGCGAGCCGGGCTACTCAAGCCCGGCTATGGAGTTCGCCAACGATTTGGCGAACTCCCGCTCTCGACCCCGCAAGGGGAGAAGGAAAAGCTAGGGTGGCTCCCTCAACCCCCTACGCCCCCTCCTCCGCCAACGTATGCGCCACGAGCGCGTTCGCATGCCCATGCCCCATCCCATGGTCGGCCTTCAGCATCGCCACGAGCTCCATGTGCTTGGCCGGCATCCGCCCCCGCACCAAGGCCTTCCACTCGGCGATCGGCCGGCCATACGTCTTCTCGATCGACGGAAAATAGGACGCCGGTCCCTTGATCTTGTCGTGAGGCATGTGGGAGTTCTCCTGGTCGGTCCTCGAAGGACGAACGGAAAGCGGGTCATCCGACAAGGACGGCCCCTCGACTTTTGAGTTCAGGGCGGGCGGCTTGTGTAATTACAAATCTATAATTATATGGAAGCCGTGACCAGCGTCCGATTTGAATGGGACGAGGCTAAAAACCTCTCAAATCAGCGCAAGCATGACGGTGTGAGCTTTGAGGAAGCCCGGCAGGTATTTCAGGATCCGCTGCACATCTCGGTGCAGGACCGCATCGAGGGCGGCGAACAACGGTGGCAAACCGTTGGGGCGGTCCAGGGCGTCGTGATCCTCCTGGTGGCGCACACGGTCAGAGGGGAAGACGCCGACGGCGGGTCGGTCGAGGTCATCCGTATCATTTCAGCGCGACGAGCCACGCCGCGAGAGAGGCGACGCTATGAAAACGAAACTGGTTAGCCACACCCCCGAAACCCTGCCGGCGCTCACCGACGCGCAGCGCGAGCACCTGGCCGAGCTGGCGGCGTTGCCTGACGAGTCGATCGACACCAGCGACATTCCCGAGCTGTCAGACGAGGCGTGGAGCGCGGGCGCCCGAGGGCGCTTCTACCGGCCCGTAAAGCAGCAGATCACCGCCCGCGTAGACGCCGATGTGCTGGATTGGCTCAAGTCGCAGGGCAAGGGGTATCAGGGCCGCCTGAACGCCATTCTGCGGAGGGAAATGCTGGCCTCCCTTAAGCAGGCGCGACGGGCGTAAACAAGCCGGCTGCCAGGAAGGCGAGGGGCATCGCTTACAAACCTTGGAACAAGCTCGGGCATTGTCCTTTATGAGGTCGACAAGCAGAAGCGTGCCTATCAGGCGAAGTATGGATTGCGCGACCAGCGGGGAGCCCGGGTCACGCCACTGCCGACTGTGATCGCTCCGAAGGTCTCGTAAACGCGTCCGCAATGGGTCGCTTTTCACGCCTTGCGTCAGACGCGCCCCCTACCCCCGCCGCGCCGCCTCGATCTTCGCCACGTCGATCTTGCCCATGGTCATCATGGCCTCGAACACCCGCTTGGCGACCGCCGGGTCGGGGTCGCTCATGGCCTGGTTCAGCTGCCGCGGCGTGATCTGCCAGGAGAAGCCCCAGCGGTCCTTGCACCAGCCGCACTGGCTCTCTTCGCCGCCATGGCCGACGATGGCGTCCCAGTACCTGTCGGTGTCGGCCTGACCTTCCGTCTCCACCACGAAGGAGACCGCCTCGTTGGCCCTGAAGAGGGGGCCGCCGTTGAGGCCCATGAAGGCCTGGCCCAGCACGGTGAAGGCCACCGTCAGCTCGGCGCCGGCCTTGCCGTCGGGAAAGTCGCTGGGCGCCGTCGCGGCGGGTCCGACATGGCTGTCGGGGAACAGGCCGGCATAGAATTCCGCGGCCTTGCGGGCCTCGCCGTGGTCGAACCACAGGCAGGTGGTGAACTTGGCCATCGTCGTTCTCCTTAGGTTGTCTGATCCAAGGACGAACGAGGCGCAGGGTTCCCGACACCCCTGCCGCTCATCCCGGCGCAGGCCGGGCCCCAAATCCACCTATGGCCTCTGGCAAGAGGTCCCGTTCGTGTGGTTCGTGTGGTTCGTGGTTCCAAGTCTTGCGGCCGCGACGCCGACAAGGCGATCAAGATTGTCCACGAACCACACGAACCACACGAACAGGGATCAGACCTAGCCTCTGAGCGTGAATCTGGGTCCCGGCCTTCGCCGGGATGAGCGGAGGCGCGGGCGCCCAAGCCCAAACGAAAAACGCCCGCCGGGGGGACCGGCGGGCGTGTCGCGTTTCGCGTGGAGAGAAACCTACTCCGCAGCGATGGAGATCGACTGGGCGATGCGGTCCTTGAAGTTGATCTCCTGCAGATAGGCGATGCCCTGCTCGGCGATGTCGTCGCCGACCATGCGGTCGCCCTCGGCCTTCAGTTCGTCGAGGTCCACATAGATGGCGTAGAAGGCGCGCGTCCGCTCGGTGATGATGCCGGCGTTCAGCAGGGTCTTCACCAGCACGCGGAAGATGTTGGACTGCTCCTTCATGTTCTCGCGGCGGGTCTCGTCGTTCATGTTGGCGGCCATCTCGGCGATGACGCGGTCGGGATCGAGGCCGAACTCCTCATAGAGGTCGCGCTGCTGGGTGGGGGCCACCAGGTTGAACAGCAGGGTCTGGAAGCAGTGGGCCGCCCAGGTCTCGATGATCTCGTGCTCGGCTTCGCTCAGGTGCGGGATCGTGCGGTCGGCCCAGATCTTCCCGAACTTGTGGTGGAAGGCCTCGTCGGTCATCACCAGCTGCATCAGCTTCTTGCCGAGCGGGTCGTTGATATTGTTGAAGAAGGTGGCGAAGGCGCCCATGGCCAGGCCCTCCACCAGCATCTGCATGCCGATGATCTTCTTGTAGACCTCAGGGCTGCCGATAATGTCGATCAGCAGGGCCTTCAGCGTGGGGCCGGCTTCCACCGGGCGGCCCCAGCGGGCCTTGATGTACTTGGCGAAGGCCGTCACGTGGCGGGCCTCTTCGCGGGTCTGGTTGGCGGCGTATTCCTGCGCCCCCTGGTCCAGCAGCACGTGGCACAGGCTGGCCGACAGGTTCAGCGCGCCCTGCTCGCCGTGCAGGATCGAGGAGAAGGACCGCAGCGCCGACTGGTTGGCGAACCGCACGCGGGTCTTCCAGTCGCTGAGGTGGTTGGAGACGTAGTCGGTGGACAGGGAAATGATCATGTCCTCCGGCAGGAGCATCTGGTTTTCCATGTCGAAGGGCTCGTCGAAGTCGATGTACTTCTTGTCGAGCGGATCCCAGAAGTGGTCGTGGGTGGCCGAGATGATCTTGTCGAAGGCCGTCGAGCGGGCGCCGTAACGGTCGAGGTCCAGCATGGCCTCGAAGTCGTCGGGGGCCACGGCCTCGTAGATGATGTCCTTGGTGATGTTGCCGTCGGCGGCCATGGGCTCGTCTCCTGGTCAGGGCGCATTGGCGCCCAGGTTTTCCTCTTGAGGAGACGATCACCCGCAATCCTTACGGAGTCAATAAAGATGACGCAGGCGTCACTTTCATGACCATGTTCCTTCTCCCCTTGCGGGAGAAGGTGGCCCTGCGGAGCAGGGTCGGATGAGGGGTCGAAAGACCCGTCTGCAGGATCCACTCAACCGGCGCAGCCGTGTCTTCATGGCACGGCTTCGGGCCTGACCCCGTTCGTGTGGTTCGTGTGGTTCGTGGTCCCAAGTCTTCGAGCCGCGACGCTGCGAGGCCTATCAGATTGACCACGAACCACACGAACGAGCAGTCCGCGTCGAACGGAGCGCGACCCCTCATCCGACCGGTCGCTGACCGGCCACCTTCTCCCGCAAGGGGAGAAGGAATTAATCAGCCTCGATCGCGTCGATGTCGTCGTCCGACAGGCCGAAGTGGTGCCCGATCTCGTGGACCAGGACGTGGCTGACCAGTTCGG
>NZ_JANPJP010000049.1:0-10760 GCF_031425575.1 Phenylobacterium sp. | reverse complement strand
TACGAGGACCCGCAGGGTCGCGCCTTCACCAAATCCATCCTGCAGGACGGCGAGATCTTCGCGAGCATGACGTCGCTCAACGGTCTGGAGGCCAGCTTCAGCGCCGTCGCGCTCGAAAGGAGCGAAGTCGAAGAGGTCTCTTGGCGGACCTTGGAGCGGCTTGCAGCGCGCCACCACGCCTGGGAGACAGCGGCAAGGCGCGCCTTCATGCTCTATGCCTCCCGCAAGGAACAGCGCGAGTTTCAGTTCCTGACCCTGTCCGCCGTCGAACGGTGGACCTGGCTATGCGAGCATCGTCCGGATCTCTTGAACCGTGTGACCCAGGCCGAGCTGGCGGCCTATATCGGCGTGACCCCGGTCGGACTCAGCCGGTTGAAAACGCGAGCCTTGCGCAAGAGGTAGCGAGGCCGCGCTCACGAAAAGTCCCCCCAGGCGGACAACGAGAAGGCCTCAAGACGGAGCCGAACGCTGATTCAACGCTGTTCCTTGCGAATAAAAAGGTCTTCAAATTACAGCACGCGGCCATTTCCAGGCATAGCGGATAACCAGCAAAAGAAGACCGACTTCTACAACGGCGCCAAACGCCATATGTATCCAGGCTTCCCCCACCAGATTGACCAATGTGTAGGGAATATAGATTGTCGCCACGACTATGTTTGTCCAGCGACTTACTTGAGCTGACAAGGCGACGGACAGGAAAATCATCAAGGCCGGAATCGTCACGGAGGCGAGCGCAACCAAGAGATAGGCTTGGGTGACGTCAAATACAAAGGCCTTACCAGACAGCAAATCTGCCAGTGATCCCGGCATGTACAGGTGGAAATAGTCTACATAGATGTAGAGAAACATGAAACTCGCCCACAGGGCGGCAATTTTCAGTTTCACAGTGACCTTGACTTCCTCGAGTTCGATTTTTTGTGTTGTTTTTGCGCTCATATTCTTCGCTCTTATTATCTAAAGCCTACCGAGATAGGCCGTAATTCCCGACGGCGCAGGCCAGCCAGACAGATGGCGGCCGCAAGAGGCGCGGAATGGTTGTTCCCGAAGCGAGCGCCAAGGCGTGCTAGGGCGCCGCGGACCGTTTGCGGGCCACGATGCAGGGACGGCGATCGTTCCCCTTGGTGGCGTGGTTTTCGGTGGCCAGGATGTCGAAACCTGCTGAGCTGACGAGATCGCAAAGTTCGGTCTGCCAGAAGACGCTGACATAGGGCGCCCTGCCGATCGCGCGCATCGCCGGCAACAGGACACCGCTCAGAAGCGGGTTCATGTCGCCAAGACAGGGCGTCTTGGAGATGAACAGGCCATTCGGGGCCAGCAGGGTGTGGATCCGGCGCAGCGTTCCCGGCACGTCGCGGACCATGTGGAGATAGTTGAATCCCAGAACCGCATCGAACCGCCCGGCCTCGAATATCGAGGCCTCGGCCGTCGCGATCTGGAAGACGAGGCCCGGAATGGGGCTGGCGGCCTGCTTCTCCTTGGCGATCGCGATCATTCCGGCGGACAGGTCGGTCGCCAGATAGCTCCGCACATCGCCGGCCAGCCGCAGGGCCGTGCTGCCGGTGCCGCAGCCCAGTTCCAGCACCTGGTCGTCCGGTTTCAGCAGCGCCCGGGTCCGCTCCAGGGTGCGTTCATAGCCGCCCAGATCGGCAATGGCGTCCTTGGCGTACTTGCGCGAGATCTTGTCCCAGAACCGCGCGTCGCTGGCTGTACTCATGGTGGAGCTCTCCTGTGCGACGCCGAATAGCATATGCAAATATCGAGCAAATTGCGGAAATTCGCAGCTATGATATACGCATATGCATGAAGCCGATGGACTGGAACCATATCCGGGCGTTTCACGCCACCGCCGCCGCCGGTTCGCTGTCGGCCGCGGCGCGGCAGCTGGGCCTGACCCAGCCCACCTTGTCGCGGCAGGTTCTGGCGCTAGAAGCCGATCTGGGGGTGACCCTGTTTGAACGGCGGGGCCGCAAGCTGGTTCTGAACCAGACCGGGATGGACCTGCTCGATCACACGCGCATCATGGGTGAGGCGGCGGAGACGTTGGTTCTGGCCGCCAGCGGCCGGGTGCAGGACACCGGCGGGCGGGTCTGTATCTCCGCCACCGACACCTTCGCGGCCTATGTTCTTCCCGAGATCGTGGCGCGCATCCGATCCGAAGCGCCGCAGGTCACGATCGCGATCGTCGCCTCCAATGAGATCAGCGATCTTCACCGGGGTGAAGCCGACATCGCCATACGCCATGTCCGTCCTGATCGCCCCGGTCTGGTCGGCCGCCATATCCGCGACACCGAGGCGGGCTTCTTCGCCTCTGAGGCCTGGGTCGCCCGCAACGGCCTGCTCAAGCGTCCTGCCGATCTGGCCACGGCGGGTCTGATGGGCTTCGATGACCCCCGCTTCTGCGACTATCTGGGTGAGATCGGTATTCCCATCGCCACCGAGGATCTCCGGATCGTGTCGGAGGCCTCGGTGGTGATCTGGGAGATGGTCAAACGCGGGATGGGTGTGGCCGTGATGATGCGCGAAGTGGCGGAGCGGACGCCCGGGGTGGTCAATCTCCTGCCGGACATGGCGCCCATTCCGGTGCCGATCTGGCTGGTCACCCATCAGGAACTGCAATCGAGCCCTCGCATCCGCCTGGTCCAGGCGATCGTGGCCGAGGAACTGGCCCGGATGTAGCGGCGGGCCAGTCGAGCGGCGGTCCATGCTGAACCGGTGAACGGCCCGGCCAGCGACGCGGGTTGGCGGGGTGCGGCCTGAACGCCTATGGAAGGCCATGGCCGTCGTCGACATCACCGAGCTCCCGCCCCTGCTGCCGCGCTACGGTGCGCTGGTTGGGCTCGACCTGGGGGAGAAGACCATCGGGGTGGCGGTGTCGGACACCACGCGGATGGTGGCCAGCCCGCTGGAGCTGATCCGCAAGACCAAGTTCACAGATGATGCGAAGGCGCTGTTCAAGCTGATGGACGGCCGCGAGGTCGCGGGCCTCGTCATCGGCCTGCCGGTGAACATGGACGGGACCGAGGGGCCGCGGGCCCAGTCCAGCCGCGCCTTCGCCCGCAACCTGCTGCGCCTGCGCCCCGAGCTGGTGATCGCCTTCTGGGACGAGCGCATGAGCTCCATGGCCATCAACCGCTTCCTGATCGACGAGGCCGACATCAACCGCGCGCGCCGCGCCGAGGTGGTGGACAAGATGGCGGCGGGGTGGATCCTGCAGGGGGCGCTGGAGCGGTTGCGGGGGCTGGAGGGGTAGGCGATCGCCGACACCTGTGGGCGAATGGGCGAGTTCGCTTGGCGCCGGGTTCGGCCTCCGCTACGACGCGCCTTTAATGACAACCCTGCCCCCTGGTCTGAACGAGGTTCTTGGCAGAACCTTCCCGTTCCCGCGGCGACACTTCCTGTCGGTCACCGATCTGAACGAGGTGGAGGTGGCCAGCCTCCTCGACCTCGCCGACGGCTTTGTGTCGCTCAACCGTCAAACCTCCAAGAAGCTCGACCTGCTTAAAGGCAGGACGCTGATGAATCTCTTCTTCGAGAATTCGACGCGGACCCAGAGCTCCTTCGAACTGGCCGGCAAGCGGCTGGGGGCCGACGTGGTCAATATGAGCCCGCGCTCCTCGTCGATCGCCAAGGGCGAGACCCTGATCGACACCGCCGTGACGCTGAACGCCATGCAGCCGGACCTGCTGGTGGTGCGCCACGCCTCCTCCGGGGCGGCCAGCCTGCTGGCGCAGAAGGTCACCTGCTCGGTGATCAACGCCGGGGACGGGCAGCACGAGCACCCGACCCAGGCCCTGCTGGACGCGCTCTCCATGCGGCGCGCCTTCGGGCGGATCGCGGGCCTGCGGATCGCCATCTGCGGCGACGTCCTGCACAGCCGCGTGGCGCGGTCCAATGTCAGCCTGCTGCAGATGCTGGGGGCCGAGGTGCGGCTGGTGGGGCCGCCGACCCTGATGCCGGCCGCCGTCGACCGCTGGAAGGCGCAGGTGTTCCACAACATGCGCGAAGGCATCGAGGGCTGCGACGTGGTGATGATGCTGCGCCTGCAGCTGGAGCGCATGGACGGGGTGATGGCGCCGTCGCAGCGGGAGTATTTCCGCTTCTACGGCCTGGACCGCGAGAAGCTGGCCTGCGCCGCGCCCGGCGTGCGGGTGATGCATCCGGGGCCGATGAACCGGGGCGTGGAGATCGACTCCGACGTGGCCGATGACCTGTCCGTCAGCCTGATTCAGGATCAGGTGGAGATGGGGGTGGCCGCGCGGATGGCGGTGCTGGCCTCCATGGCCGCGCGGCTGGACAACGACTGATGCGCGCGGTGGGGGTGTTCTGCGGCGCGAGCCCCGGCGGCGATCCGGCCTATAGCGCCGCCGCCCGGGCCATGGGCGCGGCCATCGCCGGCCGGGGCCTGGCGTTGGTCTATGGCGGAGCCAAGGTGGGGCTGATGGGCGCCCTGGCCGACGCAGCCCTGGCGGCCGGGGGCGAGGTGTTCGGGGTGATGCCCGAGGCGCTGATGGACAAGGAGATCGCCCATACCGGCCTGACCCGGCTCGACGTCGTGCCCTCCATGCATGAGCGCAAGGCGCGGATGGCGGAGATGGCCGACGGCTTTATCGCCCTGCCCGGCGGCGTGGGCACGATGGAAGAGATCTTTGAGATCTGGACCTGGGGCCAGCTGGGCTTCCACGCCAAGCCGGCGGGGTTCCTGAACGTGCTGGGCTATTTCGACCACCTGCGGGCCTTTGTGGACCACGCGGTGGGCGAGGCGTTCCTGAAGGCGCCCCACCGCGACATGCTGGTGTTCTGCCAGGACAGCGGGGAAATGCTGGACGCCCTGACCGCCTACAAACCGCCGGTCGTGGAAAAATGGATCGGACGGCAGGAACTATGAGCGCGCAGCCGACCGCCTTCTTGAACGCCCGCATCGTCGATCCGGCCAGCGGCTGGGACGGCCCCGGCGCACTCTTGGTGCGCGACGGCAAGATCGCCGACGTGAGCCATGGCGGCGACCTGGGGACCCTGTCGCCAGACATCGAGGTGATCGATGCGCGGGGCGCCATGCTGGCGCCGGGCCTGGTGGACCTGAGGGTCAAGACCGGGGAGCCGGGGTCGGAGACCAAGGAGACGCTGAAGTCGGCGGGGCTGGCAGCGGCGGCCGGCGGGGTCACCTCCATCGTGCTGCAGCCCGACACCGATCCGGTGATCGACGAGGCCTCGGTGGTGGACTTCATCCTGCGGCGAACCCGCGATATCGAGCTGGTCCACGTCTATCCGGCCGGGGCGGCCACCAAGGGCGCGCGGGGCGAGCGGATGGCCGAGATCGGCCTGATGGCCGAGGCCGGCTGCGTCTATGTCACCGACGCCGACCGGCCGATCGTGGACTCCAAGGTGCTGCGCCGGGTGCTGGCCTACGCCAAGAGCTTCGGGGTGCTGGTGGCCCACCGCCCGGCCGATCCGTGGCTGAGCGCGGGCGCGGCGGCCACCGAGGGGGAGTTCGCCGGCCGCATGGGCCTGCCCAGCGTTCCCACCTTCGCCGAGAAGATCATGCTGGAGCGCGACCTGGCGCTCGTCGAGATGACCGGCGCGCCGTTCCTGGTGGACCAGGTGACCACCGCCTGCGCCCTGGAGACCCTGGCGCGGGGCAAGGCCAGGGGCCTACCGATCACCGCGACCACCTCGATCAACCACCTGTCGTTCAACGAGATCGACATCGGCGACTACCGCACCTTCATGAAGTTCGATCCGCCGGTGCGCAGCGAGGACGACCGCCAGGCGGTGATCGAGGCCCTGGCGACGGGGCTGATCGACATCGTGGTCTCGGCCCACGCCCCGGCGCCGGCCGAGGACAAGCGCCTGCCCTATGACGAGGCCGCGCCGGGCGCCATCGGCCTGCAGACCCTGCTGCCGGCCCTGCTGGCCTTCCACCACGAGGGGCGGATCCCGCTGATCGACCTGATGGCGGCGGTGACCAGCCGGCCGGCCAGGCTGCTGGGCCTGAACGCCGGGACGCTTTCCAAGGGCGCGCCGGCCGACCTGGTGCTGTGCGACCTGAACGCCCCCATCGTCATCGACGCCGACAAGCTGCGCTCGAAGTCCAAGAACTCCCCCTTCGACGGGCGCAGGCTGCAGGGTGAGATCCGCATGACCCTGGTGGACGGACGGGTCGTCTACCGGGTCTGAGGTTGTCTGTGCGCGCGCGGCGACCTAGGCTCAGGGCGCAACTTAGCCAATTGGCGATATGACGAACGCACTCGCCTTCAAGGCCCTGGGCAATGACCGCCGGCTGCAGATCCTGGCCTGGCTGAAGGACCCGCGCGCCAACTTCCCGCCGCAGGTGGACGGGGACCTGGTGGAGGACGGGGTCTGCGGCGTGCGGATCGCCGAGAAGCTGGGGGTCAGCCAGCCGACCCTGTCGGAGCACATGCGGGTGCTGACCCAGGCCGGGCTGGTGACGCCCAGGCGCATCAAGCAGTGGACCTTCTACCGGCGCGACGAAGCCGCCCTGGCGGCCCTGACCGCCGTGCTGGCCCAAGAGGTCTGAGCCGTGCGCCGCGTGGTAATGGTTTCGGGCGCGCCGGGGGCGGGCAAGTCGACCCTGGCCGGTCCGCTCGCCGAGGCCCTGTCCCTGCCCCTGCTGTCCAAGGACGTGATCAAGGAGCGGCTGGCCGACGTGCTGGGCCAGCGGGCCGAACCGGAGGTCTGGACCCAGGCGCTGGGCAGCGCGTCGATGGAGCTGATCTGGACGCTGGCGGCGCTGTCGCCCGCCGTGGTGCTGGAGGCCAATTTCCGGCCGAAAAGCGCCTATGAGCGCCGCATGCTGACCGGCCTGGGCGGCCGGCTGGTGGAGGTCTATTGCCGCTGCCCGCCCGAGGAGGCCAGCCGGCGCTATTCGGCGCGGTCGCTGATCGGCGAGCGCCACGCCATCCACACCCTGCGCGACCTGCCCGCCGCCCTGCTGGCGGAGTACGACGCACCGGTGGGCCTGGGCCATATGATCGAAGTGGACACCACGGCGCCGGTGGACATCACAGCCCTGGCCGCGACCGTGCGCGCGGCCCTGGATGACGCGAGCGCTCCGGGCAGCTAGGCTCTCGGCAAATGGGGGAACCACATGCTTGAGTCACTCAGTCCCGCGCTGATCGCCGCGGCCGTCATCGGCGGTTACCTGCTGGGCTCCATTCCCTTCGGCGTCATCGCCACCCGGCTGGGGGGCGCGGGCGACGTGCGCAATATCGGCTCGGGCAATATCGGGGCGACCAATGTGCTGCGCACCGGCCGCAAGGACCTGGCGGCCATCACCCTGCTGGGGGACGGCGGCAAGGGGGCGGTGGCGGTGCTGATCGCCTGGCTGGCGACGCGGGAGAGCACCAAGGACGTCCAGGCCCTGCTCACCTCCATCGCCGCGGCCAGCGCCTTCCTGGGGCACCTGTTCCCCGTCTGGCTGAAGTTCAAGGGCGGCAAGGGGGTGGCGACCTTCTTCGGCACCCTGCTGGCGGCCGCCTGGCCCGTGGGGATCGCGGCGGGCGCGACCTGGATCATCATGGCCTTCCTGTTCCGGATCTCCTCGCTGGCGGCCCTGACCGCCGTGGCGATCGCGCCGATCTACGCCGCCTTCGTCTTCGACCGGCCCCTGCCCATCGCCTGGCTCGCCCTGTTCATGGCGGTGCTGGTCTATTTCCGCCATGCCGAGAACATCCGCCGCCTGTTGAAGGGCGAGGAGCCGCGCATCGGGGGCGACAAGAAGGACGCCGCTTGAGCCGAACCCTGACCGAGGCTGGGCGGCGCGACTGGCTGCGGCTGGCGCGCACCGAGAATGTGGGGCCGGTCACCTTCGACCAGCTGATCTCCCGCTATGGCGAGGCCTCCCTGGCGCTCGCCGCCCTGCCCGACCTGGCGCGGCGCGGCGGCCGGGTGTCGCCCCTGGGCGTGCCCTCGCTGGACGATGTGCAGGCCGAGCTGGCCGACGGCGCGGCCGTGGGGGCGCGGCTGCTATGCGCCTGCGAGGCGGACTTCCCGCAGGCCCTGGCGGCGCTGGATCCGCCGCCGCCGGTGCTGTGGGCTTGGGGAGACGCCAGGCTGCTTCAGCGTTCCATCGTCGCGGTGGTAGGGGCGCGGGTCGCCTCGGCCGCTGGACAGAGGTTCGCGCGCGGCCTGGCCAGCGATCTTGGGCAGGCGGGACAAGTGATCGTCTCGGGCCTGGCGCGGGGGGTGGACGGGGCGGCGCACGAGGGGTCGCTCCCCACCGGGACCGTCGCAGTCCTGGGGGGCGGGGTCGCCGACATCTATCCGCCGGAGCACCGCGACCTGCACGCCCGCATCGTCGAGGCCGGCTGCGTGGTGTCCGAGAGCCGGCCGCGCCAGACCGCCCAGGCCAAGGACTTCCCCCGCCGCAACCGGATCATCTCGGGCCTCAGCCGCGCGGTCGTGGTGGTTGAGGCGGAGATCCGGTCAGGCTCGCTGATCACCGCGCGGCTGGCCGCCGAGCAGGGGCGCGAAGTGCTGGCGGTGCCGGGCTCGCCGCTGGACCCGCGCGCCAAGGGAACCAACGACCTGATCCGCCAGGGGGCGGCGATCTGCGAGGGGGCGGAGGACGTCCTGCGGGCGCTGGAGGGCTTCGGCGGCTTCCGGGAGCCGGACCAGGATCGCTACGCCGTGACCGCCGATCTCTCAGATGCGGCGGCTGAAAAGCTGCGCGAGACCATCGCCGACCTGCTCTCCCCCACCCCGGTGTCGCGCGACGAGATCGTGCGCGCCGCGCGGGCGCCCCTGCCCGCCGTCCTGGCGGCGCTGATGGAGCTGTCGCTGGCCGGCCGGGCCGAGCTGCTGCCAGGCGGCATGGTGTCGCGAGCCTAAGGCTGCTTGTCCGGGGGCCCGGCCGCCGCGCGTGCGGCGTCGAGGGCGGCCATCATCAAGGTCGTCGCCAGGGACTGGTAGCCCCGCGTCGAGGCCAATTCCGCCAACTGGTTCAAGACCTCCTCGATGAAGGTCGCTGTCGCCTGAGGCGAGCCCTTGGGGTTCCACTGTTCCATCTGCCTGCGGCCAGCTTGTAACAGATTCCAACCCATAAGGCGTGGAAAGGTTTATGCTCAACTCTCAATTGTAGAGCTTGTTGTGAAATCGGCCCGTTGACAGGGCCTAGGTGGACACCCCACCTTCCGGGCCCTTGAATTTCGGGCGCTTCGGCCCTTGGACCACCCTTAAAACCGCATGAACCTCGTCGTCGTCGAGAGCCCGGCCAAGGCCAAAACCATCAATAAGTACCTGGGCTCGGACTATAAGGTCCTGGCCTCGTACGGCCACGTGCGCGACCTGCCGGCCAAGGACGGATCGGTGAAGCCCGACGAGGACTTCCTGATGCTGTGGGACGTGGACGCCAAGTCCGCCAAGCGTCTTTCCGAGATCGCCGACTTCGCCAAGTCCGCAGACAAGATCATCCTGGCCACCGACCCCGACCGCGAGGGTGAGGCCATTTCCTGGCACGTGCTGGAGGTTCTCCAGAAGAAGAAGGCCATCAAGGGCGCCACCGTCCAGCGGGTGGTGTTCAACGCCATCACCAAGGCCGCCGTCACCGAGGCGATGAAGCATCCGCGCGACATCGACATGGAGCTGGTGGAGGCCTATCTGGCCCGCCGCGCCCTGGACTACCTTGTGGGCTTCACCCTCTCGCCGGTGCTGTGGCGCAAGCTGCCGGGCTCGCGCTCGGCCGGCCGGGTGCAGTCGGTGTCCCTGCGTCTGGTGGTCGACCGCGAGATCGAGATCGAGCGCTTCAAGAACCAGGAATACTGGACGGTCGAGGCCGATGTCAGCGCCGGGGGCGACCCCTTCCTGGCCCGCATGGTCAAGCATGACGGCAAGCGCCTGACCAAGTTCGACCTGGGCGACGAGACCACCGCCCTGGCCGCCAAGGCCGCGGTGGACGGCGCGACCCTGAAGATCGCCTCGGTGGAAAAGAAGCCGGCGCGCAGGTCCCCTGCCCCGCCCTTCACCACCTCGACCCTGCAGCAGGAAGCCGCCCGCAAGCTGGGCTTCTCCACCCAACGCACCATGCAGGCCGCCCAGAAGCTGTACGAGGGCATCGACATCGGCGGCGAGACCGTGGGTCTGATCACCTATATGCGGACCGACGGCGTGCAGTCGGCGCCCGAGGCGCTGGACGAAGCGCGTGAGGTGATCGGTGGCGTCTACGGCAAGGATTACGTTCCTGAGAAGCCCCGGTTCTACTCCACCAAGGCCAAAAACGCCCAGGAGGCCCACGAGGCCATCCGCCCCACCAGCCTGGCCCGCAACCCCGGCTCGCTGCGTCTGGAGAGCGACCTCGGCCGGCTGTACGAGCTGATCTGGAAGCGGATGATCGCCTCGCAGATGGAGGCCGCCCGCATCGAGCGGACCACCATCGAGTTGGAGAGCGCCGACGGCAAGACCGGCCTGCGCGCCACCGGCCAGGTGATCCTGTTCGACGGCTATCTGGCCGTCTATGAGGAAGGCCGCGACGACGACGCCGACGAGGAAAGCGGCCGCCTGCCCCAGGTCACCGAGGGCGCCGCCGCCAAGGTGATCACCGCCCGCGCCGACCAGCACTTCACCGAACCGCCGCCGCGCTATTCGGAAGCCAGCCTGGTGAAGAAGATGGAAGAGCTCGGCATCGGCCGGCCCTCGACCTACGCCTCGGTGCTGACCGTGCTGCGCGACCGCGAATACGTCCGCATGGACAAGAACCGGTTCATCCCGGAGGACAAGGGACGGCTGGTCACCGCCTTCCTGGAGCA
>NZ_JANPJP010000048.1:0-26083 GCF_031425575.1 Phenylobacterium sp. | reverse complement strand
AAGGCCCAGCGCCACGGGCCCCCCGAAGGCCGCGAGCGCGATGGCCGCCAGGCCCACCGCGTCGTCGAAGGCGTCGCCGTCGAATTCGGCCCCGCTGCCAAAGGCGAGCAGGTCCACCGCGCCGCGCGTGGCGGTCCAGGTGTCGGCGATCTTCGGCGCGGCGTCGGCGGCGAAGGCCGCCACCACAGCGCCGGTCTCCCAGGCCGCGGCGGCCAGGGCGAGATCGCCCTCGGCCAGGCCGGCCGGAATGGCGGCGATCAGGCCGGGGCCGTCGCCGCTTTCGAACTGGGCCTGGGCCGACCACAGGTCCTCACCCGCGCGGGCCAGGGTCATGGCGTCCAGGATCATCAGGTCGGTGGCGCCGGCCCCGCGGGCGGCCTCGGCGGCGCGGGCCAGGCTGAGATTGGCTTGCGGATTTGCGCAGGCGGCGGGATCGCCCTCACAGCGCGCGATGGCGTCCATCACCCCCTGCAGGCGCTGGGACAGCGCCATGGCGGCGGCGCGGGCCGAGACCCTGCCCCGGCGGCGCGCGCGCAGGGTGGCCAGGGTCTTGACGTAGTCGCCGTCGTGCGCGGCGATGACAAGGGGCGCATCGAGGGCGCGGGGCTCGGCGATGGCCAGGCGGCCCGCCAGCAGGGCGGCACCCAGGTCGCGGCGGAAGGCGGCCCGCGTGCGCGCGTCGGGCAGCAGGGCGAGGGCGCCTGCCTGTTCGGCGATGATCTCGGCCTTGCGGAAGATGGCGGCGGGCAGGTCGGTCTCGCCGCCAGCCCAGTCCAGCCAGGCTTCCACCCGGGCGTCGGTCCAGGCGGCAGGGGACAGCACCTCGACCACGCTGTCGGCGCGCTCAAGAGGCCTGCGCTCGATCCGGCCCGGTTCGGTTCGCAACGGTTTGTCTCCCACGGGCGGGGAGGTTAGGAGCCCAAGGGGTTCGCCGCAACAGATGTTGTGGTCGCAGGCCAGTTCTCAACAACATCTTGCGGTGATCGCGCCGCTGGACGCTCGAAGGGGCCCCGCCTATAGTCCGCCCGCCTCCCAACCCCGTTGGATCTTCAAAACCGTGCTCAAGTCGATCTTTACCTGGTGGAACGGCGCCACCCTCGGCGCGCTCTTCACCGTCTGGCGCCGCGGCGTGCTCGTCGGCACGGACGAGATGGGCAACAAATACTACCAGGCCAAGGACGACAGCGACTCCTACGACAAGGGCCGTCTGCGCCGCTGGGTGATGTATTCCGGCTATGCCGAGGCCTCGAAGGTCTCACCCGACTGGCACGGCTGGCTGCACCACACCTTCGAGGAGCCTCCGACCAAGGAGCCGCTGAAGCGGCAGGCCTGGGAGAAGGACCACCTTCCCAACATGACCGGCACCATCAACGCCTGGCGGCCCAAGGGCTCCATCAGCCGGGGCGGCGAACGCCAGAAGGCGACCGGCGACTACGAGGCGTGGCGGCCGGAATAGTGGGCGGACGTTCTCTCCTCAGCCTGACGGTGGCCCTGAGCGTTCTGGCCGGCGCCGGTTTCGTGGCCGCCCAGACCGCGCCCGTCCCCCCGGTCGCGCCGATCCCAACGCCGGGTCCGGTCGCGCCGTCGCCCTTGCCGCCCCCCGATCAACCCCAGCCCGCCGAAGAGGCGCCGCCCGTCGTCGTGCCGGTTCCCGCCCCCGTCGCCACCCCGGCGGTCCAGGCCTCCGAGGTCGCCCCCGCCGCGGCGCCCAAGGCCCAGGTCGTCGAAAAGCCGGCAGAGAGCACCATCAAGCGCGCCCGCTACGACGTCGCCATCCTCCAGGCTCTCGACAAGGTGACCGCCGAGACGGTCCGCTTCGAGGCCGCCGTGGGCCAGCCGGTGCGCTACAAAACCCTGGTCTTCACCGTGAAGGCCTGCGAGCAGGCCGCCGCCGACGAACCGCAGGAAGACGCCATCGCCTACATGACGGTGGACTCCCAGCCCCGCGCCGCGCCGGGCAAGCCGACCCCGCCGGCGCGTCAGGCCTTCAAGGGCTGGATGTACGCCTCGTCGCCGGGCCTGAACCCCCTGCAGCATCCGGTCTACGACGCCTGGCTGATCACCTGCAGGGCCGCGGCCCCCGTCGTGGCCGCCGGCAGCCGCTGAAACTCAGCCGTCACGGCGAGCGCCTTGCCCAGCCGTCGCCGGTAGACGGCACGTGAGATCTCCTCGGTCCCGAACTGCGCCAGGTGCTCGGTCATGAACTGGGCGTCCAGCAGCAGGAACCCGCCAGCAATCAATCTCGCCACCAGGTGTGTCAGGGCCACCTTCGAGGCGTCGGTGCGGGTGGAGAACATGCTCTCGCCGAAGAAAGCGCCGGCCAGGGACACGCCGTACAGCCCGCCCACCATCTCATCGCCGGCCCAGCACTCGACACTGTGGGCGTGGCCGATCGCAAACAGCTCGGCATAGAGCCTCTCGATGGGGTCGTTGATCCAGGTCTCGGTCCGCCCGGGCCTGGCCGCGGCGCAGGCGCTCACCACCTCGGAAAAGGCGGTGTCGATCCGCACCTCGAAGGGATCGCGCCGCACGGTGCGTGCCAGGCGCTTGGACAGGTGGAAGCCGGCCAGGGGAATCACCCCCCGCCGTTCGGGATCGATCAGGAAGACAGCGTCGTCGTCCCGCGCGTCGGCCATGGGAAAGACCCCCCGGGAGTAGCAGTCCAGCAGCTCGGCGGGGCCGAAGGTGGTCATGGCTTGAGGTCTTGCAGCCCTTCTCCCCTTGCGGGAGAAGCTGGCCCTGCGGAGCAGGGTCGGGGTCGCACGGATCTCTCCGGATCCGGCTTCAAAGAGAGATGTCGAGGGGATAGCCACCCCTCATCCGACCGCCCTTCGGGCGGCCACCTTCTCCCGCAAGGGGAGAAGGACCGCATGGGCGCCCGCGTCATAATCTCAGGCCTCAGGCCGAGAGCTCGGCCTGCGACTTCATCCAGCGTTCCAGCCAATGGATGTCGTAGGTCCCTGAGATGATGTCGGGCTGGTGGATCAGCTCCTGGAACAGCGGGATCGAGGTCTCGATGCCCCCCACCACCATCTCACCCAGGCAACGGTTCAGGCGCGCCAGGCACTCCTCGCGGTCGCGGCCGTGGACGATCAGCTTGCCCACCAGGCTGTCGTAGTCCGGCGGGATCGAATAGCCGGCATAGAGGGCGCTATCGAGGCGTACGCCCAGGCCGCCCGGCGCATGGAAATCGGTGACCAGGCCCGGCGAGGGGGCGAAGGTCTTGGGATTTTCGGCGTTGATCCGGCACTCGATGGCGTGGCCTTCGAAGATGATGTCCTCTTGCTTGAAGGACAGCGGCAGGCCCGCGGCGATGCGGATCTGTTCGCGCACCAGGTCGATGCCGGTGATGGCCTCGGTGACCGGGTGCTCCACCTGCAGGCGGGTGTTCATTTCGATGAAGAAGAACTCGCCGTTCTCGTACAGGAACTCGATGGTGCCGACGCCGAGGTAGCCGATGGCCTTGATCGCATCGACCACCACCTTGCCGATCTTGGCGCGGGCGGCGGCGTCGATCACCGGGGAGGGGGCTTCCTCCAGCACCTTCTGGTGACGGCGCTGCAGGGAGCAGTCGCGCTCCCCCAGGTGGCAGACATTGCCGAAGCTGTCGGCGATGACCTGGATCTCGATGTGGCGCGGGGTCTGGAGATAGCGCTCCATGTAGACCGCGTCGTCGCCGAAGGAGGCCCGGGCCTCGGCTCGGGCGGTGGAGACCGCCTCGGCCAGCTCGTCCTCGTTCAAGGCCACCTTCATGCCGCGCCCGCCACCGCCGGCGGCGGCCTTGATCAGCACTGGGAAGCCGATCTGCTTGGCGGCGGCGAAGGCCTCCTCCTCGGTGGTCACGGCGCCGTCGGAGCCGGGGACCACGGGGATGCCGGCGCTCTTCACCGCCTGTTTGGCGGTGATCTTGTCGCCCATCATCGAGATGTGCTCGGCCTTGGGGCCGATGAAGGTGAAGCCGTGCGCCGTGACGATCTCGGCGAAGCGGGCGTTCTCAGACAGGAAGCCGTAGCCCGGATGGATGGCCTGGGCGCCGGTGATTTCGGCCGCCGCGATGATCGAGGGAATGTTCAGGTAGCTCTTGGCCGCCGAGCGAGGGCCGATGCAGACGCTTTCGTCGGCCAGCCGCACCCACATGGCGCCGGCGTCGGCCTCGGAGTGGACCGCCACCGTCGAGATGCCCATTTCCTTGCAGGCTCGGTGAATCCGCAGGGCGATCTCGCCCCGGTTGGCGATGAGGATTTTTTCGAACATCGGACTACTCGATGACGACGAGGGGCTCGCCGAACTCCACAGGGTCGCCATCGCCCACCAGGATCTCCACCACCTTGCCCGCCTTGGTGGCCGGGATCGGGTTCATGGTCTTCATGGCCTCGATGATCATCAGGGTCTGGCCGGCGGTCACCGTATCACCGACCTTCACGAAGGGCGGGGCTTCCGGCGAGGGCTGCATGTAGACGGTGCCCACCATGGGCGACTTCACCACGTCGCCGGCGGCGCGGGTGGCCGCGGGCGCTTCGGCGGCGGCGCCGGCGGGCGCGGCGGCGGCCGGCGCGGCCGCGACCGGGGCGGCGGCCATGGGGGCCTGCTGCACGTACTGCGCGGGCGCGGCGGTGAGGGTGCGGGCGACGCGGATCTTCAGGCCCGAATGCTCCACCTCGATCTCGGTCAGGCCGGTATCGGTGAGGATGTCGGCCAGTTTGCGCACCAGGCGCGCGTCGATCGGATCGGCGGGAGCCTTCGGAGTGCTAGCCATGGAAAAGACCCTTATTCTTTTGGCTTGAGGAAGTTACGCGGACTGACCCGCGGCGGCTTCGATAGCCAGGACATAACTTTGCGCGCCGAAGCCGGACACCAGTCCGGTCGCCGCCAGGGACACGTAGGTTTCCCGGCGGAACGCCTCGCGCGCCGCCGGATTCGAGAGGTGGCACTCGACGATGGGGATATCGAGCATCTTCAAGGCGTCCAGCAGGGCGATGGAGGTATGCCCATAGCCTGCCGGGTTGATCACCAGCGCCGAAGCCTGCGTGCGCGCCTCCTGCACCCAGTCGATCAGCTGGCCTTCGTGATTGGACTGATGGAACACGACGGTGCGACCCAGGGCGGCGGCGCGTTGCTCACAGAGCTTGCGCACATCGTCCAGCGTGGCTTTTCCGTAAATCTCAGGCTCGCGGACGCCCAGGAGATTGAGGTTGGGCCCGCTCAGCACGTAGATCGGTTTCGACATTCGGCTCCGCCGTCGATTCCGCCGTCTTGTAACGGGCGGCGGCGGGGGTCACAAGCACTGGGAATGGACGACGTGTTGGACGAGGCGGTCATGACCCTGACCATCAATGGCGAGGAACGCTCCTTTTCGGGTCTCTCGGACCTCGCCGCCCTGGTGGTGAGCCTGGGCCTGGACCCCCGCAAGGTGGCCGTGGAGCGCAATCTCGAGATCGTGCCGCGCTCGGCCTATGGCGCCACGGCGCTCTCCGACGGCGACCGGATCGAGATCGTCCACTTCATCGGAGGCGGCTGACATGGACGGAACGACTCACACCCAAGCCCAGGACGATACCTGGACCCTGGCCGGCCGGACCTTCACCTCGCGGCTGATCATCGGCACCGGCAAGTACAAGGACTATGAGCAGAACGCCGCGGCCGCCGAGGCCGCCGGCGCTGAGATCGTCACCGTGGCCCTGCGCCGGGTGAACCTGTCGGACCCCAGCCAGCAGATGCTGGTGGACTATGTGAAGCCCGACCGCTTCACCTACCTGCCCAACACCGCAGGCTGCTTCACCGGTGAGGAGGCGGTGCGCACCCTGCGCCTGGCCCGCGAGGCCGGCGGCTGGGACCTGGTGAAGCTGGAGGTGCTGTCGGACCCCAAGCTGCTCTATCCCGACATGGAAGAGACCCTGCGTGCGCTTAAGATGCTGATCGCCGAGGGCTTCCAGGTGATGGTCTACTGCACCGACGATCCGGTCTACGCCCGCAAGCTGGAGGAGGCTGGCGCCTGCGCCGTCATGCCGCTGGCCGCCCCGATCGGTTCGGGCATGGGCATTCTCAACAAGGTCAATATCGGCCTGATCATCGAGCAGGCCAAGGTGCCGGTGCTGGTGGACGCCGGCCTCGGCACCGCCTCCGACGCCGCCATCGCCATGGAGATGGGCTGTGACGCCGTCTTGATGAACACCGCCATCTCCGACGCCCGCGACCCGATCCTGATGGCCAGCGCCATGAAGCACGCCGTCATCGCCGGGCGTCAGGCCTTCCTGGCGGGCCGCATGCCGCGCCGAGTCTACGGCGATCCGTCGTCGCCGCAGTCTGGGCTGATCTGAACCCGACATGGCCATGCCGCCCGACGCGATCGTATTCGCTGAGACCCTGGCGGGCATCGTTCGCGAGTCGGGCGTGATGGGCGTGGCCGACGTGCCGACACCGGTGGCGCTGGAGGTGTTTCCCGAGAACTTCCTCCTGGACAGCCTTCAGGTGATGCGCCGGATCGGGATCGATCCTGAGGAGGCTGCGTGCCTCTGCGCCATCTATATGGGCGTTCATCAGACCCTGGTGCTGGCCGACGCTGATCCGTCTGTCGCGCCTTGGCCCGGCGACCACGGCCCCCTTGTCGCGGTGGCCGAGGCCCGCCTGGCCGCAGACCGGCTGGGGCCGCTCTTCTTGCTGTTCGAGACGGGCCTTGGCGAGCAGATGGGGCGACGTCGCCAGACGATGAACTGAAGCCGCCACCTCCACACGGTGGCCTTCCCCGGCGGCACATCCTTCAGCATGGCGGAAAATCGGGAGGAGCCGCCATGGGACAGGCCAAGGGACGCAAGTCGATCTTCATCACCGGCGCCGCCTCGGGCATGGGCCGAGAGACCGCGCGCCTGTTCCGCCAGAAGGGCTGGTTCGTCGGCGGCTATGACGTCAACGCCGAGGGGCTGAAGGCGCTGGAGGCCGAGCTGGGCGAAGAAAACTGCCTCGTCCGCACCCTGGATGTCACCGATCGCGCCGACTTTCAGGCCGCCTTCGCCGAGTTCGGGGCGGCCAGCGGCGGCAAGCTGGATCTGCTCTTCAACAACGCCGGAATCGGCAAGGGCGGCTCCTTCGCCGACCAGCCCTTCGAGGACGTACTGGCCGTGGTGCAGGTCAATTTCGTCGGCGTGCTGATCGGCATCCACGAGGGGATCAAGCTGCTGAAGGCCACCCCGGGCTCGCTCTGCTTCACCACCTCATCCTCGTCGGCCACCTTCGGCATGGCCGGGATCGCCGTCTACTCCGCCACCAAGCACGCCGTGAAGGGGCTCACCGAGGCGCTGTCGGTGGAGTTCAAGGCCTACGGCGTCCGCGTCGCCGACGTCCTGCCCGGCCTGATCGACACCCCGATCCTGCCCCCCGGCGCGGCGGCCAACGCCCCCAAGGAGGGCCTGTTCCGCGCCATCCCGCCCCTGGACGTAGCCAAGGTGGTGTGGGAAGCATACTACTCGGATAAATTGCACTGGTATGTCCCTCCCGAGCTGGTTGAGCTCGACAAGGCCGCCACCCTGGCGCCCGAGGCCACCCGCGACCAGATGGCCGCCGGCGCCCTGTTCTCCCTGCAGCCCAGGCCTTGAGAACGACTGCAGCTGCCGCCTAAACCTGGGCGGCGGCCAGCCGGTCGATGTCGGCCTGCGGCGAAAGCCCAAGCGCCGTCAGCATTTCGTGGCGCGCGGGCCCGAGCTTGGGCGGGTAGGCGGCGGCGTTGGTCTTTCTCCCCCGCGCCCAGTAGCCCAGCACCCGCACGAAGTTGGCCGGCCGCTTCAGCCAGGCCGAGGGGTGCTCCAGCATGTGGAACCCCCGCAGCGCCGCCCGCAGCAGGTCGAGGTTGGAGCGAACGGCGATGGCCACCCCGTCCTCCAGGAAGCTCTTGGCCAGCTTGGCCTTGAAACTGGGCCTGTAGTCGGGCGTCAGGGTGTTGCGGGCCAGCCGGATGGCCAGCCGGTCCTGGGCCAGCATGTCCTGGTAGTAGGGCTTCAGGCTCTCGTTGATCCGCCCCTGATAGGCCTCGGCGCGGGTGGCGGGATCGACGCTCTCGGTCAGAGAGTCGCGCAAGGCGTAGGCGCTGACGGCGGCGAAGGAGCAGCCCCGGCCGTAGAGCGGATTGGTCCGCACCAGGCTGTCGCCCAGCGGGAAATACCCCAGCACACTGGCGACGCCGCCCGGCGTCATGTCCCGCCAGCGGCTGTGCAGGTCCCCCATCCCGAACACCCGGCTGACGCCCTGGGCGCGGGCCGGATCGACCCAGGGGACCAGGCCAGGAATCTGCTGGCATATGCCGTCGAAGGTCTCGGGCGAGACGATGGCCTTGCGCATCTCCAGCTCAATCTCCGGCACGCACATGGTGACGGAGAACCAGCCGTTGTCGGCTGGAAAGACGCCGTACTTCAGGAATCCCAGGTCGCCGGTGCCCGGCGCCTTGCCGCGCGGGGGGTCGGCCATGCCGGGGTTCAGGCGGTAGTGGCGGGTGAAGTAGAGGATGCCGGCGGTCTCCTCCTCCTGGGAGATCGGAGCGCCGGCCGCGGTCAGCTGCTCGATAGCCGCGGTGGTGCGGCCTGCGGCGTCCACCACCAGGTCGGCGGTGAGGTCGGCTCCGTTCTCCAAGGTGACCCCCGTGACCCGCAACGGCGCCCCAGGTTCGATCTTCAGGCCGGTGACGAAGACCTCCGACCGAATCTCCACATTAGCCAGCCGCTCCACATAGCGGCGGATCACCAGCTCCAGGGTGGTGCGCCGACTGGTGAGCACCACGAAATCCTTGTCGACGGCCTGCGGCCGATAGCCCTTCTTCAGCTCGTCACTGAGCATCTGCTCGAAGCCGAGGTCGCGGGCTCCGGCCTCCAGGAGGTCGGCCAGCAGCCTCGGGTGCTCATCGCGCAGGATCAGCCTCAGGCGGGCGAGGAAGGCGTGGCTGTGGCGCAGGTGGCCCACCCCGCGGCGGGCCCAGTCGGCGAAGGCCGCGTCGGCGTCACCGGTGGGCGGGGCAGGGTCGCGTTCAAGGAGGATCAGCTCCCGTTCCGGCGAGGCGAGGGCCAGGGCCGTACACAGCCCGCCTATTCCAGCCCCGATCACGAGCACGCGTTCGGTCATGTCGCCTCCCGGGCGTTTTTTCTTTTAGCCGTGACACAGGCGCCGGGGGGGAAGGAAAGGGGGGACTTTACAGCCGCGGTTGTCAAGGTTATCGGGCGGCATGCTGCATCGCGCCGCCCAGATCATGACCTCCACCATCGCTCCCTCGCGGGGCGTTGGAGGGCGTGCGCGCGACTAGCCGCTTCCTTCAACAGCCCCGCCGGAGACGGACGGGGCCTTGAGAGGATCACCCTGTCTTCCGGATCACCGAGACAGGACCGCCCGATGCCCCACGACGATCTCAATCCCAACGCCTTCTACGGCGGCGGCCTCGCCGTCGAGAGCTATGACCTGTTCGCCGCTGAGGTTGGCCAGCTGACCGGCGACATCGACTTCTACCTAGACCTCGCCCGCGATCGCGGCGGCAAGGTGCTGGAATTGGCCTGCGGCACCGGGCGCATCCTGACTCCGCTGGTGGAGGCGGGCTTCGAGGTCACGGGGGTGGATATCTCGCGAGCCATGCTGGATGTCGCCGACCGCAGGCTTCAGGCCCTGAGGCCGTCCGCCTGGGGCCGGGCCCGGCTGGTCTCCGCTCCCATGCAGGACTTCGAAACGCAGGATCGGTTCGACCTCGTGCTGATCCCGGCGCGCTCCTTCCAGCACCTGATCGATCCGGCCGACCAAAGGAAGACGCTGGAGCGGGTCTGGCGCTGCCTGAACCCTGGCGGAGTGCTGGTCATCGACCTGTTCGACGCCCGGCTGGAGGTGTGCGTGGGCGAACCCTCGCCGCCGCCGCCGCGTGAGGTGGTCGACGCCGTGAGCGGCCGCCGCTTCCGCCGCACCTGCCTGGGTCGTCACACCAACCCCTTCGAGCAGACCACGGGAGAGCGGATGCGTATCGAGGAACTGGACGCCCAAGGCGTCGTGCTGGGCAGCCACGAGACCTCGTGGACCCTGCGCTGGTCCACGCGCCAGGAGATGGCCTACCTGCTGGAGCTCACGGGCTTCGAGGCGCTCAGCGTCTATTCGGACTTCCAGCGGTCGCCCGCCGCCTATGGCGGCGAGCAGATCTGGGTGGCCCGGGCCGTCTAGCTGGCTCGCTTGATATCGCCGGCCTTGGCCGCCGCGATGGCGGCGCGCAGGGCTGGCATGTCTGCGCCGGGGACCATGCGGTCGCCGACGATGAAGGCTGGCGTGCCCTCGATGCCCAAGGACTGGGCCAGCTCGCGGGTGTCGGCGATGTGCTTCTGGACGGCGGCCGATTGACCGGCGGCCCGGGCTTGCGCGGGATTGATCCCCAGGGCGGCGAGGTGGCGGTCAATGGCGGCCGCGTCCAGGGCCTTCTCGGCCATGAAGCTCTTATGGAGCGCCAGGCCCTGGGCCTTGCCCGCCGGGGACAGGGACACCTCGGCGGCCAGGGCCGATTCGCCGCCGAAAATGGGAAATTCCTTGAAGACGAACCGCACATCGGGGTTCTCACGGATGATCTGTAGGATCTCCGGCGCGGAGCTCTTGCAGTAGCCGCAACGGTAATCGAAGAACTCGACCACCGTGATCTTGCCGTTTGGATTGGCCACGAAATCGCGCGGGTCCTGCTCCAGCGCCTTGCGATGCTTGACCATGCCGGCCTTGGCCAGGTTGGCGGCCTCGGCCACCTTCTTCTCCTGCAGTTTCTGCACCGCCTCCTCGATCACCTCGGGGTGCTCCAGCAGGTAGGCGCGCACCTTCTGGCCGAAGGCGGCGTCGGCGGCCTTCTGGCAGCCGGAGAGAGCGAGGATGGCGGCGAGCGCGAGGACGGCGCGGATTGGGGTTTTCATGCGGTCTGCTTGGCTTGAAGAGCGAGAGAAGTCAGCGGAGCGAACCGCGGCGGATCGAGCCTTCCTTGGCGAGATCCTTGAGGTCGTCCTTACTGGGGGATGAGGCCAGGACGATGTCCGTGGCGCGGCGCCATTCGGGCGTGGACTTTTCCAGCTTTTCCCGGGCGCGCATGGCGAAAACCAGGGCCTGCTGGCGATTGCCGATCTGGAAGTTGTACTCGGCGGTGGCGTAGCGGGCCAGGCCATCCTGCTCCTTGCGGTCGTAGGCTTGGGCCAGGAGACGCCAGGCCTCGGCGTTCTCCTCATCGATCGTCAGGGAGCGCTTCAGTTCGGATATCCCCTCGTCGAGCTTCTTTTCGTCATTCAGCGCGATCAGGGTCTGGCCGAGATTGATTCGTAGCAGGGGCGCCTCGGGCTTCAGTTCGACGGACTTGCGCTGCGGCGCCTCGGCTTCAACGGCGCGGCCGAATTCGAAGAGGATCTGGCCCCGCAGTTCGTAGAGGTAGGGGTTGGCCGGCTGCTCAACGAGCAGGCTGTCGATGATCTTCAGCGCCTTGTCCGGCTCCCTGAGCTGGTAATAGGCGATCGCCCGGCCATAGCGCGTCGTGTAGGACTGGTCCTTCTCGTCCAGCCGGCCCATGACCAGCTGGGGATTGATGAAGGCGTCGAGCTTCATCTTCATGATGGCGTGTTCGGCCATCGCCTCGGGGCTGTCCTTGGCGTCGTAATTACGCAGCACCTGGGCCCGACTCCTCAGCGCCTCGATCCGGTCTGACGACAGGGGGTGGCTGCGGAAATAGGCGAAGCGGCGCGCCTCCTGGAAGACTTCCTGGTAGCGGAAATTGTCGAAGAACTCGACGAGACCGCGGCCCGAGAGCCCGGCCTTTTCGAGATAGGTCAGGCCGGCCTGGTCAGCGCGCGATTCCTGCTCGCGGCTGTAGCCCATCGCCCCCAGCGCCCCGAAGTAGTTGGCGCTGCCCACCAGGGCCGCGGCGCCTTCCGCCGATCCCGCCAACGCCGCCAGTACCCCCAGGCCCATGGTCAGCAGGAAGGGCTTCATGCCCGCGGCGTTCATGTCCCCCGAACGGGCGGAGTGACCGCCGGCCAAGTGGGCGATCTCATGGGCCATGACGCCCTGGAGCTGGTTCGGGTTCTCGGTCTCAAGGATGAGGCCGGTATAGACCGCCATCTGGCCGGGGCCCGCCGAGGCCTGCAGGTCCTTGGACCCGATCAACAGGATATCGATGGACTTGGAGTCGACGCCGGCCGCGTCGAACAGCGGCACGGAGTCCTTGCGCAGGGTCTCCTCAATCTCGGTGTCCCGGATCAGGGAGACACCCTCCTGGGCCTGGGCCGGCGCGGCATGCGTCAGAAGGCTGAGCGCGACCGTCGCCGTCAGGGCCAGGCGAGAAAGCGAGCGGGCAGGGGACGCCATCGTTGAAACTCCAAGCGCCCCCCAGCCCTTCATTGGTTCAGCCTAGCCTCTCAACCCCGACGCCACCAGCCTTTGCGAGGCGCGGTGGGCGGTGTCGAGATTTCCGCCGGATCGGCGGCGGCGGGCGCCTTGGCCTTGGCGGCGCGGGCGGGCTTGGCGGCCGGAGCCTCCACGACGGGCTCGGCGACGACTTCGACAGGCGCTGGCGTGGCCGCGGGCGCCTCGAGCACGGGAGCCTCGACCGTCGCGGCCTCGGCCTTCGGCTTGCGGGCGCGGCTGCGCTTGGCCGGGGCCGCGGGGGCAGCGGCTTCAGCCTCGGGTTCCGGCAGCGGCGCCGCAGCTTCCTCGATCACCGCGATGGGATCGGGGAATTCCTCGGCGGCGGCCGGCGCTTCGGCCACATCAGCCTCGTCGCTGCGGCCACGATTGCGGCCGCGACGCGCCCGGCCCTTCTTGGGCTTTTCGTCCAGGGCGGGCAGTTCGACCCACATGTCATCGCCGCCCTCGGTGGCCGGCGCGATCATCGGCGAGTTTTCCTCGTCGGCCGACTCGGAGTCCGAGGCGGACGGGGCGTCCTGGCTGTCATTGGCCGCGGCCGGGGTGCGGAAATCTTCCGCCGGATCGTGCCAGACGAAGGGGTCATCGCCGTAGGGAACCCAGGGGCGGGTCCACGAGAAGGCGTCCTGCGGACGGCTGTCGTCGCGCATACGGCGACCGCCTCTGCGGCCACGGCGGCGGCGGCGGCCACCCTGTCCGTCGTCCTCGTACTCGCCCTTGGCGTCGGCAGGCGCGCGCGGTTCGCTCGGCGCGGCGGCAGCGCCCTCAGGACGGGGCTCGGCGCCGTCACGGCGGCCACGGCGGCGGCGGCGGCGGCCACGGCCGGCGCGTTCGCCGTCGTCCTCGGCGCGCTCTTCGCTCTCGCCTCGGGCTTCACGAGCGACGACCGGGTTGCGGCCACCCTCTTCATCTTCGTCGTCCTCAGCTTCGAGGATCTCTTCGTCGTCGTCTTCCTCGTCCTCGATTTCGCTGTCATCGAAGTCGTCGTCGTCGGGGACATAGGCCTGCAGCGGCGTGTGGTGCACCACGGCATGCTCAGGACGGGCCTCGCTGGCCGTGCGCTCGATCTCGTGATCGGCGTGGGACATGGCGTCATCGATGACGATGGTGACGAACAGCCCCAGGCCCTCGTTGATGCGCGCCAGGTGGTTGCGTTTCTCATTGAGGATGTAGAGGCCGACGGCGCGCGGAACCTTCAGGGTCGCCTCGCCGCCACCCTTGAGGGCCTCGCCTTCGACAGTGCGCAGGGCCGACAGGGCGCTGGACTCCACCGAGCGGACGCGGCCGGTGCCAGCGCAATGCTCGCAGACGTGGGTCGTGCCTTCCAGGACGCCGGAGCGGCGCCGCTGGCGACTGATCTCCATCAGGCCAAAGCCGCTGATTTTACCCATCTGGACCCGGGCGCGGTCGTCCTTCAGCGAGTCCTTCAGCTTTTTCTCGACGGCCCGGTTGTTCTTCGACTCATCCATGTCGATGAAGTCGATGACAATCAGGCCGGCCAGGTCGCGCAGACGCAGTTGGCGGGCCGTCTCTTCGGCCGCCTCCATGTTGGTCTTCAGCGCCGTGGCCTCGACGTTCCGCTCGCGGGTGGCGCGGCCGGAGTTCACGTCGACGGCCACCAGGGCCTCGGTCTGGTTGATCACCAGGTAGCCGCCCGAACGCAGGGGCACGGTGGGGGTGTAGATCTGGGCGAGGTGATCCTCGACCTTGTGCTTCACGAACAGCGGGGTGGCTTCGCGATAGGCCTGCACCTTCTTGGCCTGCGACGGCATCAGCATGCGCATGAAGTCGCGGGCTTCCTTGAAGCCGGCCTCGCCCTCGACCCAGACCTCGTCGATGTCCTTGTCATAGAGGTCGCGGATGGTGCGCTTCACCAGGTCCTCTTCCTCATAGATGAGGGCGGGGGCCACGGAGTGCAGGGTGGTGTCGCGGATATTCTCCCACAGGCGCAGGAGATACTCGTAGTCGCGCTTGATCTCGGCCTTGGTGCGCTTGGCGCCGGCCGTGCGGACGATGAGGCCCATGCCCTGGGGCACGTCCAGGCTCTGGACCACGCCCTTCAGACGTTTGCGGTCGGTGACCGTGGTGATCTTCCGAGAAATGCCGCCGCCCCGGGCGGTGTTCGGCATCAGCACGCCGTAGCGGCCGGCCAGGGAGAGATAGGTGGTCAGGGCTGCGCCCTTGTTGCCGCGCTCTTCCTTGACGACCTGCACCAGCATGATCTGCCGGCGGCGGATCACTTCCTGGATCTTGTAGCGACGCATCAGCCGCCGACGGCGCCGGGCGACTTCCTCGTCCATGACGTCGTCTTCGTCCGCGTCGGACGCGTCGTCGTCATCGTCGTCGTTTTCCGACGTGGGAGCGCTCCGGCCGCGGGGCTCGTCGTCCTCGTCATCGGCCTCTTCGCGCATCAGCGCTTCGCGGTCGGCGACCGGGATCTGGTAGTAGTCCGGGTGGATTTCGTTGAAGGCCAGGAAGCCGTGCCGGTTGCCGCCGTACTCGATGAAGGCGGCCTGGAGGGACGGTTCGACCCGCGTCACCTTGGCGAGGTAGATATTCCCCCGGAGCTGCTTGCGGTTCTGACTTTCGAAATCGAATTCTTCAACCCGTGTTCCGTCGATCACCACCACACGCGTTTCTTCGGCGTGAGCGGCGTCGATAAGCATTTTCTTGGACATATAGACGATCTCCGTGGCGCGCCTGGAGCTCCAGGCTCGGGCGCTGCCGGTTTGTCATGAGGGCGCGCACGCTTTCGCCGGCCGCGTCAGAGACGCGGGCGGTGCAAGGCCGGAAAGGGGCTCGAGCGGCGCTGCCCATAGTTGTTTCCCAGGCGCGCTCCTTGAGGGAGCACGGATCGGAGTGATGCGTCATGGCCGAGGATTCGGCCGAAGCCGACGCAGGCTTCGCGCGGAACATGGCCCTGACAGGCAGGGCGTCCTCCGGCGCGGGGGACATTGCAACAGTAAGCTGAAAAAAGAAAGACAATCGGCTTCAGCGCCGGTTCAGCCCCAGGGGGTTAACCGTTTCTCCACGCACCTAAGGGGTATATGGGGTTCAAATCAAAATGCGTGTGGTGTGGGGCATTGTGCTCGCAAAAGTAGGCGTGGCCTTCGATAGATTCGGGAAGCGTACCCTGGCGACCATCGCCGCGGGCGTATGCTGCCTGGCGGTCGCCGCGGTCGGACAGGCGAACGCCTCGGGCGGCGGCGTCCTAAAGGTCCGCCTCGGTGGGGACCAGGCCGAGACCCGCATTGTCATCGATCTCGACCGCTCGGCCACCGCCAAGGTGGCCTCCGACGGCGTGAGCGACCGCCGTATCGTGTTGAACCTTCCCGGAGTCAGCGTTGGACGCACCCTGCAGGGCGGGGGCCAGGGCCTGGTGAAGAGCTGGATGCTCGATGGGAGCCCCCTGGGAGGGCGCCTGCGCATCGACCTTTCCGACGACGCGGTGATCAAGCGCCGCTTCCTGCTGCCGCCCGCCGACGGCGCCGCCAACTATCGTTATGTGATCGACATCGCCGCAGCCGCGCCTCGCGCCAGCGGAGATCGGGTCACCCTGATCTCCAACACCGCGCCGGCCATTCGTCCGCCGCCCCTGAACCTTAAGAAGACGGTGGTCATCGACGCCGGCCACGGGGGCAAGGATCCCGGCGCCGTCGGAGCGAACGGCTTCGAGAAGGAAGTGACCCTCGCCGCGGCCCTGGCGCTGAAGTCTCGCCTCGAGCGCACCGGCCGCTACCGGGTGGTCATGACCCGGTCCTCGGACGTCTATGTGCCCCTGGAGACCCGGGTGCCGATCGCGCGCAAGGCCGGAGCCGACCTGTTCATTTCGCTGCACGCGGACTCGGGTCCCGGCACCTCCACCCGCGGGGCCAGCGTCTACACGCTCGCTGATCGCGCCGTAGCCCGCTCGCAGAAGCTGATCTCCAAGGACGACTGGTTCATGAAGGTGAACCAAGCCGATCGGGGTGTTTCCGGGATCCTTTTCGACCTTACCCAGCGCTCCACGAAGAATCGCTCGGCCACCTTCGCCGAAATGGTTCTGGACCGGATCGCCGACGGCGACATGCGCCTGCTGCGCCGCAGCCACCGGGAAGCCGGGCTGGCTGTTCTGCTGGCCCCCGACGTTCCGGCCGTGCTGCTGGAAATGGGCTTTGTGAACAATCCCGAGGACGAGGCCTTCCTGCGCGATCCCGCCAGTCGGGCCAAGCTGATGAACGCCGTCGGCGACTCCATCGACGCCTACTTCGCGCAAGAGACCCGGCTGGCCTCGCGCTAAGTCCCGGCGCGTCACAAAACCGGCTTTCCCTTTTCCGAAACCCGCTCTAGACGATGACCGTGCGGGAGGCGGGCGCCCGCGGAGGTCTGTCAGTCTTGAACCCCCCGGAAAGATGGGTCGCGATCGCCGGCGTCGCCGTGTTGAGCGCAATCGCGGTGGCTGGGTTCGCCATCGCCATCTATGCCGCGTGGCTGTTCCATGACATGCCGGACGCTGGCGACCTGGTGGACTACCGGCCGCCCACCGCCACCCGAGCCTACGCCTGGGACGGCACCCTGATCGGCGAGTTTTCCCGCGAGCGCCGCATCTTCGTTCCCTATGACAACATTCCCCCCCAGCTGGCCCAGGCGTTCCTGGCGGCGGAAGACCGCAACTTCTTCCAGCACTCGGGCGTGGACGCCATGGGCCTCACCCGGGCCATGATGCGCAACGTGCTGAACGCCGCCCGCGGCAAGCGCCTGGAGGGCGGCTCCACCATCACCCAGCAGGTGGCCAAGAACGTCCTGCTGACCAGTGACGCCACGGTGGGGCGCAAGCTGAAGGAAGCCATCCTGGCGCGGCGACTGGAGCAGACGCTGAACAAGGAGCAGATCCTCGAGCTCTATCTGAACGAAATCTGGCTGGGCTATCGCTCGTATGGCGTCGGGGCGGCGGCCTACAACTATTTCGGCAAGTCGATTTCCGACCTCACCCTGGCCGAGTGCGCCTATCTGGCGGCGCTGCCCAAGGGGCCTGACAATTACCATCCGACCCGGCGCAAGGCGAACGCCATCGCCCGTCGCAACTGGATCATCGGCCAGATGGCCGACCTCGGCTGGGTCAGCCGCGCTGACGCCGATAAGGCGCTGAAGGAGGACCTCAAGGTCCAGAACGCCCCGAGCCGCGCCAAGTATCGCGACGCCGACTTCTTTGTGGAGGAGGTCCGCCGCCGTGGCCTGGCCACCCTTGGTCAAAGGCTGAACGAGGGCGGCTACTACATGCGCACCACCCTCGACCCGGAGATGCAGACGGCGGCCCGCGTGGCCCTGATGCACGGCCTGGAGCAGTATGACCGCCGCCATGGCTGGCGCGGGGCCTGGGGCCACGTGACCATCGCGCCGGGCTGGGAGGCTCTGGCCAAGAAGAAGACCCTGCCCGCCGAGCGCCGCACCTGGCAGCCAGCGGTCGTCACCGAGTCTTCCAACACCAATATCCGCATCCAGGTGGCCGACGGCGGCGCGACCGGGGCCCTTGTCGCCGAGGATGTAGCCTGGGCCCGCGCCGGCCGGGGCGTGCCGGTGGTCGGCGACCTGATCTTTGTCGAGCCGGTCGAGGGCGGCGGCTACCGCCTGAAGCAGGTGCCTGCGGTCAACGGCGCCCTGGTGGCCATGGAGCCCAATTCCGGGCGCGTCCTGGCCATGGTGGGCGGCTATTCCTTCTCGTTGTCCAACTTCAACCGCTCCACCCAGGCGATGCGCCAGCCGGGTTCGGCCTTCAAGCCGCTGGTCTACGCCACGGCCCTAGAGAATGGCTACACACCGGGCAGCGTGGTGATGGACAGCGCCATCACTCTGAAGGGCGCGGCCGGCGCCGACTGGACGCCTGAGAACTACAACAAGAAGTACTATGGCGCCCTGACCCTCCGGAAAGGCCTGGAGCTGTCGCGCAACGCCATGACCGTGCGCCTGGCCCAGGGCGTCGGAATGCCGAAGATCCGCGACATGGCCATCAAGCTGGGCGTCGTGCGCGACATGGAGCCGGTGCTGGCCATGGCGCTGGGCGCCGGCGAGACCACGCCCTTCAAGCTGACGGCGGCCTACGCCTCCTTCGTCAACGGCGGCCGCAAGGTCGAGCCGCACCTGATCGAACTGGTGCAGGACCGTGAGGGCAAGACCATCTTCCGCGCCGACAAGCGCGACTGCCCCCGCTGCGACGCCGGCTTCAATGGTGACGAAAGCCCCCGCATCGCCCCTGGCGGCGCGCAGCTGATGGACCCGGTCACCGCCTACCAGATCACCTCCATGCTGCAGGGCGTGGTCCAGCGGGGCACCGCGACCTCCGCCTCGGTGCTGGGCCGTCCCGTCGGCGGCAAGACTGGGACCACCAACGAGTACCGCAGCGCCTGGTTCGTGGGCTTCACGCCTCAGATCGTCGCCGGCGTCTTCGTCGGCTTTGACGACAACCGCAGCCTGGGCGAGGGCGAGACTGGGACCACCGCGGCGGTGCCGATCTTCACCGAGTTCATGATGGAGGCCACCAAGGGGCTGCCCAAGACCGAGTTCAAGGCGCCCAAGAGCGCCAAGTTCGTCATGGTCCGAGGCATCCGCGAGGCCTTCAAGCCGGGCACCGAGCCCAAGGTCGCGACCGCGCCCGTCTATCGTCCGAGCGGGGGGCCGCAGCCCTATCAGCAGGTCTGGCCGGACGGCAAGCCGACCGGAGCTCCTGCGCCGCCGGCCCCGTCCAAGAAGCAGGATGACATGAGCGGGTTGTACTAGGGCGGGCAAACCGCTACTGCCCGCCGCTTACCTTTCGAAGGAATTTCCCATGAGAGCGGATGTTGAGGCTGCCAAGGCCGACATCGAGCAGTCGATCGACCTGCTCAGGAGGCGTCTTTGACTGGGAACCTGCCCTTCGAAAACTGCATGAGCTGAACGCCCGGGTCGAGGATCCGAGCCTGTGGGACAATGCCGAGGCCGCCCAGGCCATCACCCGCGAGCGCTCCAAGCTGGCGGCCAGCGTCGAGGCTGTCCAGTCCATTGAGCGGGACCTGGCCGACGCCATCGGCTACGCCGAGATGGCCGATGAGGAGGGCGACGAGGCCTCCCTCGACGAGGCGCGCGCCCAGCTCAAGGGCCTGAAGGACCGGGCCGGACGCGCCGAGCTGGAGGCCCTGCTCTCGGGCGAGGCTGACGGCAACGACGCCTTCATGGAAATCAATTCCGGCGCCGGCGGCACCGAGTCCAACGACTGGGCCGGGATGCTGCTGCGGATGTACAGCCGCTGGGCCACCGCCCACGGCATGACCGTGGACTTCCTGGAAGAGACCTCGGGCGAGCAGGCTGGGATCAAGTCGGTGACCCTGCAGATCAAGGGTCACAACGCCTATGGCTGGCTGAAGACCGAGGCCGGGGTCCATCGCCTGGTGCGGATCTCGCCCTTCGATTCGGCGGCGAAGCGGCATACGAGCTTTGCGTCGGTCTGGGTCTATCCGGTGGTGGACGACACCATCGTTATCGACATTAACCCCTCGGATGTGCGCACCGACACCTACCGGGCGTCCGGCTCCGGCGGGCAGCACATCAACAAGACTGACTCGGCCGTGCGCCTGACCCACATCCCGACCGGCGTCGCCGTCGCTTGCCAGTCGGGGCGCTCCCAGCACCAGAACCGCGAGGAAGCCTGGAAGATGCTGCGCGCGCGGCTCTACGAGATGGAGCTGCAGAAGCGGGAGGCCGAGGCCCAGGCCATGCAGGACCAAAAGACCGACATCGGCTGGGGCCACCAGATCCGCTCGTACGTTCTGCAGCCCTATCAGATGGTCAAGGATCTGCGGACCGAGGTGGAGACCTCCGACACCCAAGGGGTGCTGGACGGCGACCTGGACACCTTCATGGGCGCGTCTCTGGCCCAGCGGGTCGGCGTCACCCGCGAAGGCTAGGCGACGCGCTTCGATCAAGGAGGCCGGCCGATGATTCGCTGTGAGTGGGCGCGGGAAGGGATGGAGGCCTTGCGGACGCAGGTCTCGGTGTTCGTCATCGTCGACGTGCTGTCCTTTTCGACGGCGGTCGATATCGCCGTGTCCCGGGGTGCGCTGATCCATCCGTTTCCGCTCGGTGATCACGAGGCGGCCAAGGCGGAGGCCGACAAGATCGGCGCCGTCGCAGCCGCGCCCAAGCGCGCCGCCGGCGGTCAGTTCAGCCTGTCGCCGGCCAGCCTGCGTGACCTCAGCCCCGGCGACAGCCTGCTGTTGCCGTCGCCCAATGGTTCGCGCCTGTCCCTGGCCGGAGGCGACACGCCGGTCCTGGCCGGCTGCCTGCGCAACGCCAAGGCGGTGGCCGCCAAGGCTCGAGAGCTGGCGGACGGCGGCGACATCGGACTGATCCCAGCGGGCGAACGCTGGCGCGGCGACACCTTGCGCCCGGCCGTCGAGGACCTGATCGGCGCAGGCGCCATCATCGACTCCCTGGCCGGCGAGATGACCGCAGAGGCGAGAGTGGCCCGTGACGCCTGGCGCAGCGCGAAGCCAGACCTGGACGCGGTGATCCGCGACTGCCTGTCGGGCCGCGAACTCATCGAGCGAGGCTTCGAGATCGACGTCGACCTGGCGCTGGAACGCGACGTCAGCGCCGTGGCGCCCGTGCTGCGCGACGGGGCTTATGTCGCCGGCTGAGCCTCGGGGGAGGCGGGCCCCTTGGGGCTGGCGCCGTAGCGATTATCGCCCGGTGTCCCGTCCAAGATCATGAAGATCAGCAACACCAGTTGACCCAGGATCGGGATGAGGCCCAGCAGGAGCCACCAGGCCGTACGGCCGGTGTCGTGCAGCCTGCGGAAGCTGACCGCCAGCGACGGAATGAGGATGTACAGGCAGAAGCCGAAGTAAATCAGGGCGATGACGGCTGAGGCCGGCGTGGCGAAGGCGTCGCCGCTGAGATCGCCACCGACAAACCAGGAGAGTATCGCGGCCGCCATCTGCACGAGCGCCACGAAGAGCGCGAACAGCCAGTATTCAGAGCGTCGCGCTCGGCCATTGAAGTCGGCGTACTTGCGCAGCGGCTGCAGCATCAGGTCCATGGAGCCCTCCCGGTCAAGATCGGGAAAGCTTAACCGTTGCGCGGCGGCTTACAACCCGCCGCCTAGACCGGCTTGGGGGCCAGTCCCGGAGTCGGGGCGGGCGCGCTGGCCTGCGCCAGGGGACTTGGCGCGGGCGTCGGCGGAGTGGCCTGGCGCTGGAACTTCAGGCTGCGGCCCTGGAAGAAGGCGCCGGTTTCCATGGCCAACTGCTCATGGGTGATATCGCCGTCGACATAGGCGGTGCCATAGAGGCGGACCTGCTTGGCGGTCACGGCGCCGATGATGCGGCCGCGGGCCTCGATCGCCTCGGCATAGACGCCGCCCTCGATGTGGCCGGTCTCACCGACCGTCAGCTTGCCGACGCGGACGTCGCCGCGCACCACGCCGTCGATGTGGACTTCACCCTCGCCGGTGACATTGCCCTCGATGGTGATGTTTTCGCTGATCAGCGAGGCCGCGCGCGGCGCCTTGCGCTGAGCCGACGGATCGGCCGCCAGTGGGGCAGGGGTAGAGTCAAATTTAACAGGGGGCTTGGCGGGGGTCTTAGCTGTCTTGGAGAACATAATCGCCGGCTTTCACGAAACGGTCGGGGTTCTGGGCGCGTCCATTGACCCAGACCTCGTAATGAAGATGCGGACCGGTGGAACGGCCGGTCGAGCCCATGGCCCCGATCCGCTGACCCACGGCCACCCGCTGCCCGGCATTGACGCCGATCGCCTGCAGGTGCGCGTAGCGCGTCTTGAAGCCACTCCCGTGGTCTATCTCAATGGTGTTGCCATATCCCGAACGCACGCCGGTGAAGGACACCACGCCAGGGGCGGTCGTGTAGATCGGCACGCCGAACCCGCCCACGAAATCAAGGCCGGAGTGGAAGGCTGGGCGGCGGGTGAAGGGATCGAAGCGAACGCCGAAGCCGCTGGACTGCCCGGTGTGATTGGTGGGCCGGGCGAAGGGCAGCTTGGCGGCGGCCTCAGCCAGGGCCGTAGCCTCGGACATGTTGGTGGCCGCGTGCTGGATGCGGACCGCGAAGCTTTCGTCGACATCGAGAACCGCGGCCAGGGCCCTCGGATCCTTAGCCTCGATCAGCGGACCACCCAGCGAGCCACCCTTGGGGGTGTAGGAGGAGGGCGTCAGACCGGCGAGGCGGAAGGCCAGGCGCAGGCGATCAGCCCGGCTCTTGGCGAAGTTGTCGGCAGCGTCGATCAGGCGTTCCTGGCTGGCGCGGACCAGTTCGATGCGGCGCATCGGGTGGGTTCCGGCCGGCACGTTGCTGGCGCGCTGGATGGTGGGGGCCAGCGCTTGGGTCAGGCCGGGCGCACCCTTGACGTCGGTCAGTAGCATGGCGAGCGCCGCGTGGCGCTTCTCGACGGTCAGGGCGAGGTCGTCGACGGAGCCGTTGGCGGCGTTGAGCTGGGCCACGGCGCTGTTCAGCCGCGCTTGGCGGTCTGCGATCCAGCGTTCGTACTTGGCCTGGGTCCGCGCGATCTCCTGGTCGGTCGCCGACAGGGCCATGGCGTTCACCATCATGGCCGCGGTGCAGATGCCCATCCACAGAGCGCAGACCGCCAGGACGGAGGCGAAGGTGAGCTGCTTTCCGGTCGTCAGGACAAAGGCCCGCATCTCGCCGCCGGAGCGGACATAGAGATGGCGTTCGGGGAAAAGCTCTTCCAGCGATCGGCGAAGGCGCGAAAAGCGTGACATACACACCGCGTCGGCTAGGGAACTGAAGTCCCGGCGATATGCGATGAGAATTTGGTAACGCGCAAGGGGGTTCGCGCCACAAGGGAGCGCTGGCCGGATGATGCAATTCTTAACTTGACTGGTTAACGGGCCGTGAACGACCGCGCTAGCTTCGTAGGCAAATCAAGATGCTGTCGGGAGCGTAAACCGGCCGCCCGCGACAATTCTACAACATCCCTGAGACGCGCTGGTTCCCTCTGCACGCGCCTTTGGAGCGCTCTTGCGACGACGCGTCGCAGCGCCGCCAAGCTTGGCCTTAAAGGCTTTGCGCGGCTTTCAGCACCGCGGCGGCGTGGCCGGGGACCTTTACCTTGCGCCAGATTCGCGTAAGCCGGCCGTCCTCGATCAGGAAGGTCGAACGCTCGACGCCCATATAGGCGCGGCCATACATATTCTTCTCCACCCACGACCCGTAGCGCTCGATCACTTCGCCTTCCAGATCGGCGCCCAGGGGCACAGCCAAATCGTACTTGGCCGTAAACTTCGCGTGACTTTTGAGGGAGTCCTTGGAGACGCCGAGTATGGAGACGCCCGCCTTGGCGAAGTCGGCGGCCAAGGCGGAGAACTCCTGCGCCTCCTTGGTGCAGCCCGTGGTGTCATCCTTGGGGTAGAAATAGAGCACCAAGGTCTTCCCCGCGAAGTCGGCGAGCCGAATAGGGCCGTCCGCGCCGGCCAGTTCGAAGTCGGGCGCTTCGGCGCCCTCGATCACGTCGCTCATGGTCAGGTCTCCTCTTCTCCCTCCCCATGCAGCAGGGGAGGGAGATCAATCCTCAGACGGGCTTGATCAGCACGATCTTCTTCTTGCCCGCGCCCAGCTTGATAACGCCCTCCACCAGATCTGCGGCGGTGAGCGTCCGGTCGCCGTCGGTCTCGGCCTGGTCGTTGACCCGCAGGCCGCCGCCCTTGGCCAGGCGCCGGGCTTCCCCGCGCGAGGCGGCAAGAGCCGCGTCGGTCGTCAGGGCCGCCAGCACGATCCCCACCTCAAGGTCGGTCATGGAGATCTCAAAGGTGGGTAGATCGGCCGACAGTGCGCCTTCCTCGAAGGCCTTGCGCGCGGCCTCGCCCGCCGACTGGGCCGCGTCGGCGCCGTGCAGCATGGTGGTGGCGACATTCGCCAGCACCTTCTTGGCCTCGTTGATGTCGGCGCCCTGCATGGCCTCGTAGCGTTCCACCTCATCCAGGGGCATGTCGGTGAACAGGCGCAGGAAGCGGCCGACGTCGGCGTCCTCGGTGTTGCGCCAGAACTGCCAGTACTCGTAGGGGCTGCGCATGTCGGCGTTCAGCCACACGGCCCCGCCCACCGTCTTGCCCATCTTCTGGCCCGAGGCCGTGGAGAGCAGGGGGGTCGTGAGGCCGAAGGACGGCTTCTGGTCGACGCGGCGGATCAACTCCACCCCGTTGAGGATGTTGCCCCACTGATCCGAGCCGCCCATCTGCAGGGTGCAGCCGAACTTGCGCTCCAGCTCCAGAAAGTCGGTGGCCTGCATCAGCATGTAGTTGAATTCGAGGAAGGTCATCGGCTGCTCACGTTCCAGCCTTAGCTTGACGCTCTCAAAGCTGAGCATGCGGTTGATCGTGAAATGGACGCCGAATTCCCGCAGGAACTGGACGTAGCCCAGCTTCGAGAGCCACTCGTCATTGTCGACCATCACCGCGTCGGTGGGGCCATCGCCGAAGGTCAGGAACTTGGCGAACACCGTCTTGATGTTGTCGATGTTCGACTGGATCTGGGTCTCGGTGAGCAGCGGGCGCGACTGGTCCTTGTCGGTGGGATCGCCGACCTTGGTGGTGCCGCCGCCCATCAGCACGATGGGCTTGTGGCCCGCCTGCTGCAGTCGCCGCAGCATCATGATCTGGATCAGGCTGCCGACGTGCAGGCTGGCGGCCGTGGCGTCGAACCCAATGTAGCCGGTGACGATCCCCTTCGACGCCGCTTCGTCCAGTTCCACCGGATGGGTGATCTGGTGGATGTAGCCGCGGGCCTGCATGGTGCGCAGCAGGTCGGACTTGAAGGCGGGCTGGTCGACGGACATGGGCAAGGGCTCTTCTAGGGACGCGTGCGGCTCTAACACGCGGCGATCCAGGATTTCGAGGGTCATTTCAGAGGTCTCCTGAGGCATGGGGCCGGAGACCGTCAATTTCTGAGGAGGGCGCCGACCGGGTTACGGGTGGCGCGAGAGATCGGGTCCGCACCTGCTCTAGGGCAGGCGGTAATAACGTCCAGCAAGGGCGGCGCGGATGATCATCGGCGCTAGGTAGCGGTTCGGCGGTCGCTTGGTCAAGCCGGTGAGAATTGCCCTACCGCGCCCGGCTGGGGCGCCGTTAGCATGAGCCATGCGTCTGATCTTGCACCGACATGGCGACTCGCAGGGGACCGCGGCGACAAGCGTCGTGGTCGACCTCGCCTGGTCCGCGCCCGCGAAGCTGGCCCTGACCTATGTCGTGAGGGGCGACATCACGGCCCTGAAGCTGCCAGCGCCGGCGCCCGCCGCCCGCGCTGACGAGCTCTGGAAACATACCTGCCTGGAGGCCTTCGTCGGCGCGGCGGACGGTGCTGGCTACTACGAGTTCAACCTCGCGCCCTCGAGCGAGTGGGCGGCCTATGGGTTCAGCGGCTATCGCGAAGGGATGACCCCGGTCGAGCCGTTCGGCGACCCCGGGGTTTCCGTGGAGCCCGAGGCTGACCGGTTCGCCCAGCGCGCCAGCCTCAATTTGAACGATCTGCCCTTACTGCACCCCGACGCCGACTGGCGTCTTGCTCTCACGGCGGTGATCGAGCAGAGGGACGGCCTCAAGTCCTACTGGGCCCTGGCCCACCCGGCCGGGCGACCGGACTTCCACCACGCCGACGGCTTCTCGCAGATCCTCACGCCAGCAGAGCGCGCATGAAATTTGGCCTCGATC
>NZ_JANPJP010000047.1:0-8286 GCF_031425575.1 Phenylobacterium sp. | reverse complement strand
CGCGGAGATCGAGGCGCTGAAGGCGGCCGGAGCCTTGAACGGGTAGGGGCAGCTCCCTTCCCCCTCGATGGGGGAAGGGCCGGGGATGGGGGTGAGTGCAGAGCGTTGGTGAGCGCCCGCTGGAGGCCTATGTCGATCGCAGCACGTGAACCCCCATCCAACCTTCCCCCATCGAGGGGGAAGGCTTTTTACGCGATCTACGACGCCGGGGCCGTCATCACGGTCAGCGCCTTGACCGACGCCTGCTGAGCCTTGTGCTCGGCTTCCGGCAGCGGGATCAGACCGCGCGACTGGAGGTAGCCGCCCTTGCCGGTCGCCGCGTCGGAGACGAAGCCGTCGACGAATTCCCGCAGGCCCGGCGTCACGCCGATGCTGGCCTTCTTCACGTAGATGAAGAGCGAGCGCGACAGGGGGTATTCGCCGCTGGAGATGGTCTCGAAGGTCGGTGCCACGCCCTCGATCTTGGCGGCCTTCACCTTGTCCATGTTGTTCTCGAGGAACGAGTAGCCGAACACGCCGATCGAGTGGGGAGTCTTCTCCAGGGTCTGGACGATGGCGTTGTCGTTCTCGCCGGAGTCGACCCAGAGCCCGTCGGAGCGGATCGTGTGGGTCTTGGCCTTGAAGCTGTCTTCATCGGACTTCTTCAGCGCGGCCAGCGTCGCGTCCTTCTCGCCGCCCTTCTCCAGGGCCAGTTCGTTGAAGGCGTCGCGGGTGCCCGAAGTGGGGGGCGGGCCATAGACCAGGATCGCGTCCTTGGGCAGGCCGGGGCCGACGGCGTCCCAGGTCTTGGCGGTGTTCGGGGCGAGGGCGCCGCCCTTGGGCACCTCGGCGGCGAGCGCCTTGTAGAGCTGCTCGCGGTGCAGGTCGAAGGTGGGGCCCTTCTTGTCATTGGCCACGACTATGCCGTCGAAGCCGATCTTGATCTCGATGATATCGGTGACCCCGGCCGCGGCGCACTTCTCGAATTCGGACTTCTTGATCGGCCGCGAGGCGGTGGCGACGTCGGGGTACTGCGAGCTCGCGCCGCCGCAGAACAGCTTAAAGCCGCCGCCGGTGCCCAGAGATTCGACTCGGGCGGGCTTGCCGCCCGTGGTCCGGGCGACGTTCTCAGCCACGCGGGTGGCGAAGGGGAAGACCGTGGAGGAGCCCGCGGCCCAGACCTGGGCGCGGTTTCCGCCGCCGCCAGCGGCCTCGGAGGTGGTGTCGGTCTTCTGGCTGCAGGCGCTCAGGGCGAGGGCCGCGCCGGCGGCGAGGTAGATGGCGGTCTTCATGAGGAAACTCCGATGGAGGGCGCCGCTTGCGGCGGCGCCACTGGGGCTCAGGGTCCAGCTAACACCCGTTCTTGAAGTTTATGCGACAGTGACGTGACGCCGTCGCCAAGTGAACACGTTCCGCGAGCGCCGTTCAGCCTCGGTTCAGCGACCGCTCGGTAATCTGTCCCCAGGTTGGTCGTCGCCCACTCCCGTCCCTCGGGCGGCGGCCCGCCGCGATGGTACGACACGCCCATCGACGGCGCGCCACTCGCGTAGGTGGCGCGCCGCTTTTGTTCGGTTGGGTCCTCTGCGCCGCGTCAGATCGCGGCTTGCCTAATCGGCTGGTCTTGATCACCTTCCGCCCGATGTCGATCCGGGGCCAGATTCAACGTTTGCGAGACATCGACTGGGACCCGCTGCACTGGGTGCGGCGGACCCTGTCGGTGAACGGCAAGGCCCTGACGCGCCTCTGGGGCCGCGATGTCATGCTCTATGTCGGGGGGGTCTCATTCTTTGTCCTGCTGGCGGTCTTTCCCGGCCTGGCCATCATGGTGGGGGTCTACTCTTTCTTCGCCGACGCCAGCCAGGCGGCCGCCCAGGCCGAGATGCTGTCTCACCTGATGCCGCCGGTGGCGCGTGGCCTGTTCGAGGGTGAGCTTACCCGCCTGGCCCGCGCGCCCCTGGAGGCGGTCTCGGCCCAGAGCGGCGTGGCCCTGATCATCGGATCCTACGCCTCGCACCGGGGGTTCAAGGCCCTGCTGGCGGGGTTGTCCTTTATCCACGACGACGAGGCCCCGCGCGGCTTCGTCGGCTTCAATGTCATGGCCCTGCTGGTGCTGGTGGCGGCCTTTGCGCTGCTGGGTTTCCTGTCGGCGGCCTTTTTCTATCTGCGCTTTGTGGCTGCGGCCTTCGACATCAAGCCCTTGGCCGGCGCGCCCTGGCTGTTCAGCGAGTGGACCTGGGCCAGCTTCGGCATCACGCTCGCCATGAGCCTGATCTACCGCTTCGCCATGTCCAGCCGCCCGGTGGCCTGGAAGGCCTCCATCACCGGGGGCATGGCGGCTGCCCTGCTGTGCCTCTTCATGTCCTGGGCCAGCGCCTTCTATGTCGAGCAGATCGCCCAGCTGGGGGCCACCTATGGTTCCGTGGCCGCCGTGGTGGTGTTCCTGATCTGGCTGTCCTGGACCGTGAACGCCATCTTCTTCGGCGGAGCCCTGGCCACCGAGATCGAGCTGGCCATGGACGAGCACCGGGCCACCGCCGCCGCCGGCCTGCTGTCGGATCTGCGGGGCGAGAAGCCTAGGCTGGTTTCCGGATCAGGAAGCTGAGCGTCCCGGCCTCTTCGGCCGTCTCCACCACCTCAAACCCGGCGCCGGACGCGAAATGGGGCACGTCGATGCGCGCCATGGGGTCGTCGGCGTAGAGACGCACCTGCGCCCCGGCGGGCGCATCCTCCAGCGCCCGCCGCAGACGCAGGGTTGGCACCGGGCAGTGGTGGCCCCGGGCGTCGACGATGATCTCGCTAGCCATGATTCCGTGAATAGCCCAGCCGCGCCCCGGAACCCAAGTCAGGCTTACGTGCGGGGGGCGTCGGGGTGTTGCTGGGCGTCCATGAGAACTACCGGTAAGGTTGTGTTTCTGCGGGTGAAGCGGCCAGAATGCCGGCGCAACTTGGATGTAAAAGTGTCGTAACCATGTCCTAAAGGTTGAGATTCGTAACCAGTGCGCAAGGACTTCCCCGTAGCTTGCTGCTTTCGGTGGGGGCCGCTGTCGGGGCGATGAACTCTCTTTCGCGCAGATTCCTGATCAGCGTCGGGCTGATGTCGTTGGTGGTCACCATCCTGGGGTCCATCGGCGCCTTTGTTGTCTTCCAGCAGGAACTCACCAACCGGCAGATCACCTATCTGTCGGACTATGTGCGCGAGCGCGGCTCCAACATCGACAGGCGCTTCACCAACCTCACCAATCTGCACAAGGCCGCCGGCGTCGAGCTCGAGCGCCGGATGAACCGTCTCTCGGACGCTGACGTGAACCGGCTCACCGATGACTATTTTCCGGCCAAGGGTGACGGCACCCGCCGTAGCCGCGACATCCTGTTCGATGGCCACCTGACCGCGTCGGGCCGCTGGATTTACGGCATGGGCGCGTTCATTTCAGACGCCGACCAGGCCTCGATGGCGGAGCGCCGTGCTCTGACGGCCGCCTTCTCCGTGGTGTCCGACTTCGGTCAGGCCGCCCGCAGCGAGTACGACAACTTCTATTTCTTCACCCCCGCCGACGCCCGGCTGGTGATGTTCGGCCCCGACCGGGCTGACCGGTTGATGTTCTACCGCCGCGAAGCGCCCGCCAGCCTTGATGTCTCCAAGGAGGAGATGGCCCAGATCACCCTGCCCAAGAACGACCCGGCCCGGGTGACCCGCTGCACCAATCTCCAGCGCCTGGTCCAGGACAGCAAGGGGGAACGCCTGGCCACCGGTTGCCTGACTCCGGCCTATGTGAATGGCCGCTATGTCGGTTCCTTCGGGTCCTCCATCGAACTCACGGGCTTCTTCCTCAACGCTATCCGGACGACTCTGCCGGGCGCCTCCAACCTGGTGGTGACGGGCAAGGGCGAGTTGATCGCCTATCCTGGCTTTGGCACGCCCGGCCGCGCCTCGGAGGACACGGTCGCCGACTATGAGCGCAGGCTCAGCCTCAAGTCGCTGGTGATGGCGATCCGCCGGGATGGCCAGGTGCACGGCGTCATCGACAGTCCCGACGGCCGCCAAGTGGTGGCCTATGGGCGGCTTGCGGGTCCCGACTGGTACCTGCTGCTCACCTATCCCAAGTCCGCCATCGCCCTCTCGGCGGCGCGGTCGGCGTCCTGGGTTCTGGCGATCGGCGCGATCGCCTCGCTGATCCAGACCCTGCTGGTCGTGGCCCTTGCCCGCCGCACCATCGTCTGGCCCCTGCGCCAGCTGGCCGGCGCCTGCGAGCCCGAGGTCTATGGTGTCCGTGACCGCCGCCCCGAGCGCGAGGACGTCAGCAAGATCGAACGCCGCGCCGACGAGATCGGCGTCCTGGCCAACGCCCTGCGCGGCGAGCGCGAGAAGGTCGAAGAGGTGCTGGCCAGCCTGGAGGACCGCGTCCGAGACCGGACAGCCGAGCTGGAACGCGCCAACGCCGAGAAGTCCCGGTTCCTGGCCAATATGAGCCACGAGCTGCGCACGCCGCTGAACGGCGTCATCGCCATCTCCGAGACCCTGGCCGCCCAGCAGAAGACCCAGCAGAGCCGCGAACTGGCCGAGCTGATCGTCTCCTCGGGACGCTTGCTGGAGCAGGTGCTCACCGACATCCTCGACTTCTCGAAGATTGAGGCCGGCGAAATCCAGCTCTCCAACGAGACCTTCGACATGGAGGCCATCGTGCGCCGCATCGCCGAGCTGCATCGCGCCGCCGCGGAGTCCAAGGGGCTGGAGCTCGCCTGGACCGTGGCCGAGACCGCCCGTGGCGCCTTCGTGGGCGACCAGGTCCGGCTGACCCAAGTGCTGTCCAACCTGCTCTCCAACGCGGTCAAGTTCACCCACGCCGGCGCGGTGCGCCTGGCCGTGACGGAGGAGGGCGGCCAGGTCCGCTTCTCCGTCACCGACACCGGCATCGGCTTCGACGACAGCGTGAAGGCCCGCCTGTTTGGCCGCTTCCAGCAGGCCGACGGCTCCATCACCCGGCGCTTCGGCGGCACGGGCCTGGGCCTGGCCATCAGCCGCTCGCTGGTGGAGCTCATGGGCGGCGCCATCCGTGTCGAATCGACGCCGGGCGTCGGCTCGATCTTCACCTTCGTCCTGCCGCTGGCGACCGCCCAGACGGCGACCGCCACCAAGGTTGTGGAGGCCCAGACCGCCTTCGACCTTTCCGGCTGCCGCATCCTGCTGGCCGAGGACCACCCCACCAACCAGAAGGTGGTTCAGCTCATCCTTCAGTCGGTCAATGTCGAGCCGGAGATTGTCGAGAATGGCCAGCTGGCCCTCGACCGGCTCAGGGCCGAACGCTTCGATGTCGTGCTGATGGACATGCAAATGCCCGAGCTGGACGGATTATCAGCCACCCGCCTGCTGCGGGAGTTCGAGATCGCCGAGGGCCTGGCCCGCACCCCGGTCATCATGCTGACCGCCAACGCCATGGACGAACACATCCGCGCCGGCCGCGAGGCGGGCGCCGACCAGCACCTCTCCAAGCCGATCCGCGCCCAGGCCCTGATCGAGACCATCGTCCACGCCATCCTGGCGGCCCAACAGGCGCCGGGGGACCGCGAAGTGGCTTAGGTCACCCGCACCCCCGCCCCGAACTGTGGCAGTCCCAGCCGCGCCGCCACCCGCTGCGACGAGACGTTCGTTGTCTGGGTCGAATAGAACAGCGGCCGGTCCGCCAGCTCGGGCAGGCGCGACCAGGCCGCCGTCACCGCCGCCGCCAAGCCCCGCCCCCGGTAGCCCGGAAACGTATAGACTCCGGTCTCGGCCGCCCTCGGCCCGATGCGCGCGGCGAAGGCCATGGCCGCGATGGTGGCGCCCTCGAGCGCCACCACCCACGGCTCCCAGAAATCGCCCACCCCCAGGAAGCCGGCCTCCAGCAGGTGTGGCGGCATCCCGGTATCGGCCAGTTGGGCCAGCCAGCGGAGCCCCTCGCCCGTGTCGCCGCTGATGATCCGGACGCCGGCGGCGACGGGCAGGGCGTGGGGCAGGCGGTAGATCAGCGATCGGCTGACGCTTTCCACAGGCGCCTCGCGGCCCAGCAGGGCCAGCATGTCCTCGAGGACGCCGGGGTCGGTCCACGGATCGAACCAGGGCGCCGCGCGGGCCGCCAGCGCCTCGACGGCTCGCGCGGTCGCGGCGCCCACATCGTGGCGCAGGGCGACCCGAACGCCCTCCCGGCAGCCCGCCAGGAACAGCCTCGGCCCCGCCGGCCGGCCAGGCTCGTTCTCGAAGGCGATGCGCCCATCCTCGGTCAGGCCGAAGATGGTGGCGATGTTGGCCTCCAGCGCTTCCAAGGCTATTTGCGCGCCGCCAGGATGTCGTCGAGGCGGGCCGGCGTACCGGAAATCCGCTCGAAGCGCGGGTAGCGCAGGCCATCGTGATAGGCGATCGGCACGGTGCGATAGCGCTCGCCGTCCTTCACCAGCAGCTCGATGGGCGCCTTGCCGCCCTTGGCCGCGGTGATCGCCTCCTTCAGCCGGTCACCGTCATACGCCACCCCGTTCACCGCGATCAGCTTGACGCCGTCGGCCAGGCCCGCCTTGAAGGCCGGGCCCTCCCACTGCACCGCCGTGAACTCCCCGTCCTTGTTCAGCACCAGGCCGAGGGAATAGGTCAGGTCGGTGATCTTGCGCCGGGCCTCTTCGGTCTTGGTGAAGTCGGTCGGGGTGGCGGAATAGGCCAGGCGGTAGCCGCCGCGCGTCACCCCATCCAGGGGCGCGCCGGGCCCGTGTCCGTCCAGGCGCGTGCGCAGGAAGGCCGCCCAGTCGTGGGGATGTACGGCGTTCAGGGTCTTCACCACCTCGTCGAAGTCGTAGGTGAGGGGATCCTTCCAGGCGCCGTCATTCACCCCGAAGAAGGCCCGGGCGAAGTCGTCGAGGGATTTCTTCCCCTTGGTCTGCTCGCGGATCAGGGTGTCGGCGTCGAGCCAGATCAGCTGGCCTTCGGAATAATAGTCCTCGCTGCGCTGCCAGCTGTTCCAGGCCTGGGGCTGGCGGGCTGAGATGATCGGGTCGTGGACGGTGTCCTGCATGGCGCGCCACCCGCGGCCGACGCGGTTGTCATAGGCCGCCGCCATGGCGGCCATGGCGTCGAGGGCCTCCTGCTTGCTGGACATCCCCGAGCGCGCGGCCAGCACATTGCCCCAGTACTGGGTCTGGCCCTCATAGACCCAGAGCAGGCTGTTGCGCATGGGGGTGTTGAAGTCGGCGGTCCACTGGTCGGCGGGGCGGCGGTACTTGCCGTTCCAGCTATGGACGTATTCGTGCGGCACCACCCCCCGCACAGCCGCCAGCTTGTCCCAGTCCAGGAAGAAGCGCGGCGCCGTGCCGATCTCCGTGGACCTCTGGTGCTCCACCCCGATGCCGCCCAGCTTGTCGCTCAGCGCCACCAGGAAGTCGTAGTGGTCGAAGTGGCGGGCTCCGAACAGCCTGTCGGCCTGGACCACCATGGACCGGTGCGCCGCCAGATGGGCGGGCTTGACCTCCAGCAGGTTGGCCGCGTCGGCCACCAGGTTCAGGGTCACCCGCGACGCGCCGCCCGGATCGAGGTCGAGCTTCTTGACGTAACGCCCCGCGTACAATGGGGAATCCATCAGGATATCGAAGGCGACGGGCTTGAATCTCGCCGTGTCGCCGGCCTTGGCCAGATCCTCCAGGGCCGTGGCGTAGGACCAGCCCTGCGGCAGGCGGACCTCCGGCGCGATCTGGATCTGGCGTGCGAAGTGGCCGGCGGGATAGAGGGCCAGGGAGAACCACTGGACGTGGGTCATCTCGGGGGTGACGGTCACCCGGCCCTGGTCCTCGTCGGTGGGCGAGACGTGCTGGAAGCTGAGGTCCACGGCCTTCACCCCGGCCGGGACGTCGATGTGGAAGGCGAAGACGTTGACCGGATCGCGCGTCCATTTCAGCGGCGCGCCATTTCCGGTGATGGTCAGGCCGGCCAGCTTTTCGATCATGCCCCGCGGCGCGTGCTTGCCGGGGATCCAGGCGGGAAACAGCAGGGTCATGGGCCCGGCCTGGGCCACGGGAATGGTCTCCCGCACCCGCACGATGCGCCGGTCGGTGTCGGTGGCGTCCACCGACAGGGTGTTAACCCCGGGATAGGGCGTGTCGCGCGGCGCGGCGATGGCCGGCGGCAGGGCCAGCGGCTGCGGCGGGGCGGGTTGGGCGAAGGCGGCCCCGGCGCTGAGCACCAGGGCGGAGGCGGCGAGGAGCGCGCGGTTCAAGGGCGGCGACTTTCTGAATCAGGACAAAGACTTGACCCTATCCTGCGGCCGGCACGCGCGCGCGCAACCCCCCGCGAAC
>NZ_JANPJP010000046.1:0-1972 GCF_031425575.1 Phenylobacterium sp. | reverse complement strand
CCGCTCATCCCGGCGAAGGCCGGGACCCAGATTCATCAGCCGCATTCCGAATTCCTGGCTTAGGTCGTGACCTCTGACCTGGATCCCGGCCTTCGCCGGGACGAGCGGAAGAAGGGGCTGCTTGTTCGTGTCGTTCGTGAGATTCGTGAGGTTCGTGGCCAATCTCATGGGCATGCCCACCCGCGCGGCGCCGCAGGTCACCCTACGGCTCCACCGTCACGGCCGGCGCGTCCACCGGCGCCTCGCCGGCCAGGCCCGGGCCGTCGCTGGCGCTGGCCGCCGCCGCCGCGCCGCGCGTGCGCTCGATGGCGCGCCACTTGGCGACATTGGCGTTGTGCTCGGCGAGCGTCGAGGCGAAGACGTGCCCGCCCGTGCCGTCGGCCACGAAATAGAGCTCGGTGGTCTTGGGCGGGTCCAGCACCGCGGCGATCGCCGCCCGGCCCGGATTGGCGATCGGCGTCGGCGGCAGGCCGTTGATGGCATAGGTGTTGTAGGGCGTCTCCGCCGCCAGTTCCGAGGCGCGGATGCCGCGCCCCAGCGGCCGGCCCTGGGTGATGCCATAGATGATGGTCGGGTCGCTCTGCAGGCGCATGCCCTGGCGCAGGCGGTTGATGAACACTGCGGCCACCCGGGGCCGCTCGCTGGCCTGGCCGGTCTCCTTCTCCACGATGGAGGCGAGCGTGATCGCTTCCTCCACGGTGGAGAACGGCAGGCCCGGCTGGCGCTTGGCCCAGAGGGACGCGATCAGTTGGTCGCGGGCGTCCATCATCCGGCGCAGCACCGCCGAGCGGTCCTCGCCGCGCTCGTACTGGTAGGTCTCGGGCAGGATCGAGCCCTCGGGCGGGGCGGCGGCCACCCCGGTCAGGTCGCTCTTGGCGGCCAGGGCCTCCACCACCATCTCGCTGGTGCGGCCCTCGGGAATGGTGATCTGGTGACGGATGATCTTGCCGTCGCGGATGTCGGCAAGAATGCTGGCCATGGAGGCGCGGCTGGCGAACTCGTACTCGCCGGCCTTCAGCCGCCGCGCCGCGCCCGTCACCTGGGCGGCCGCCACGAAGATCGGGGCCGAGCGGATCACCCCCTCGTGGGACAGGGTCGAGGCGATCTCGGGCAGGCTGGAGCCGTGGCGCAGCATGACCGTGGTCATGTCGCCGCTCTTGGCCGTGGGGCCGGGGCCCTGGAACGACCAGGCCACCCACACCGCCACCAGCATGGCGGCCACCGCCAGTGTCGCGGCGGCGCTCAGCAGCATGATCATCAGCCTGCGCATGGGGGAGAGGCCGCCGTTCCGTTTGGGAGTGCGCGGCCTCTTGCTCACGTGACCTTCTTGAACACGACCGACGCGTTGGTGCCGCCGAAGCCGAAGCTGTTGGACAGGGCGTACTCGATCGCCATCGGTTTCGCCTTGTGCGGGATCAGGTCAATGACCGTCTCAACCGACGGATTGTCCAGGTTCAGGGTCGGCGGCGCGATCTGGTCGCGGATGGCCAGGCAGGCGAAGGCCGCCTCGATGGCGCCCGCGGCGCCCAGCAGGTGGCCGGTGGCCGACTTGGTGGACGACATGGTCACGCCCTTGGCCGCGTCGCCCAGGATACGGGTGACAGCGCCCAGCTCGATCTCGTCGCCGAGCGGGGTCGAGGTGCCGTGGGCGTTGATGTAGTCGATCTCCGACGGGTCGATGCCCGCGTCCTTGATGGCCGCCTTCATGGCGCGGAAGCCGCCGTCGCCGTCCTCGGCCGGGGCGGTGATGTGATAGGCGTCGCCGGCCAGGCCATAGCCCAGGACCTCGGCGTAGATCTTCGCGCCGCGCGCCTTGGCGTGTTCGTACTCTTCCAGCACCAGAACGCCCGCGCCCTCGCCCATCACGAAGCCGTCGCGGTCCTTGTCGTACGGCCGGCTCCCGCGCCACGGCGCGTCGCGAAACCCGGTCGACAGCGCGCGCGCCTGACCGAAGCCGGCGATCCCGATCGGG
>NZ_JANPJP010000045.1:0-17493 GCF_031425575.1 Phenylobacterium sp. | reverse complement strand
GACGGTCTTGTCCAGCAGGGTGGTGAGTTCCTCGCGGGACTTCTGGCCGATCCACTTCAGGGTCTGGCCGTTGGCGCCCAGCACGATGGGACGCTGGCTGTCGCGCTCGACATAGATGGTCTGTTCGATGCGCAGGGAGCTGTCCTTGCGCTCCTCGAAGGACGTGGTCTCCACGGCCGCCGCATAGGGCAGCTCCTCGTGGACCCGCAGATAGATCTTCTCACGCGTGATCTCTGCGGCCAGAAGGCGGACCGGCAGGTCGGCGGTCTGGTCTGCGGGATAGAGCCAGGGCCCTTCGGGCATCAGTTCGACCAGGCGCTTCGTTAGGTCCTCGACCCCGGCGCCGGTGGCGGCCGAGATCATGAAGACCTCGGTATAGACGCCTGTTTCGAAGAGCCTTTGCGAGATGGCCAGCAGGTTCTCGCGCTTGACCCCGTCGATCTTGTTCAGCGCCAGGATCACCTGCTTGCCGGCGGCCTGCAGCCCCTCGACGATGGTGTCGACATCGGCCATGCCGCGGCGGTCGGCGGCCTTGCCCTTGCCGTCATTGACGGCGATCTCGGCGGCGGCGTCCACCAGGTGGACCACGGCGTCGGCGTCCTCGGTTCCGCCCCAGGCCGACCGGACCATAGCGCGGTCCAGCCGGCGGCGCGGGGTGAAGATGCCCGGTGTGTCCACCAGGATGATCTGGGTCTCGCCCTCCATGGCCACCCCGCGCACCGGGAAGCGCGTGGTCTGCACCTTCTGGGTGACGATCGAGACCTTGGCGCCCACCATGCGGTTGGTGAGGGTGGACTTGCCGGCGTTGGGCGCGCCGATCACGGCGACAAAACCTGCACGGGTCATTGGGGGGTCTCGAGTTTCGACAGCATTATGTTGGCGACGGCTTTCTGGGCTTCCAGCTTCGATCGGCCCTGCGCCTGTTCCGGCGACTGGCCCTCGATCGAGACTTCGATGGTGAACACCGGCTCGTGGGCGGGCCCCGACTGGGCCACCACATCATAGCGCGGAACAGGTAGTCCCCGCGCCATAGCCCATTCCTGCAGCAAGGTCTTGGAATCCTTGAAGGCGGCCTCGTCCATGGTCTCGAGTTCCGAGACCCAGAACGCCTGGAAGAAGGTCTTCGCCAGGGTCAGGCCGCCCTCGATGTACAGAGCCGCGATCAGCGCCTCGCAGGCGTCTCCCAAGACCTTGTCGTTATCGCGGGTCCCGGTCTTGGTCTCGCCGTGTCCCACCCGCAGGGCGCCGGGCAGACCCACCAGGCGGGCGACGCGGGCGCAGGCCTGGTAGGTGATGATCTTGTTCATCAGGCGAGACATCTCGCCCTCGCGAGCCTCTGGGCGCAGCTCCATCAGCCGCTCGGCGGCCATCAGGTTCAGCACCCGGTCGCCGAGAAATTCCAGGCGCTCGTTGTGGGCGGTCTTGGTGGAGCCACTGCCGACGCTGGCGTGAGTCAGGGCCCGCTCGAGAAGTTCGCGGTCCTGGAAAACGTGGCCTATGCGGGCCTCGAGCTCAGAGACCGCGACTTCGCGCTTGTTCATTTCAGGGTGTGGAAGAACCGGCTGGGCCGGGCGTCCAGGACCCAGGTCCAGGGCTTGAAGAGCGAGGCGCCCTTGTTCCAGGACAGCATGATGATCCGGGCCTTGCCCACCAGGTTCTCGGCCGGAACGTAACCCACGCCGATCTCGGCCGGAACGCGGCTGTCGAGGGAGTTGTCGCGGTTGTCGCCCATGAAGAAGTAGGAGCCCTCGGGCACCACGAAGACGCCGGTGTTGTCCACGTCGCCGTCGGGGCCGAAATCGTAGGTGATGTAGCTCTTGCCGTTGGGCAGGGTCTCTTCATAGCGTTCGACGTTGCGGGTGAAGCCGTAACCGGAGTCCACCATCACCGGCGGCAGCGCTCTACGCGGCACCGCCTTGTCGTTGATGAACAGCACGCCGCCCTTCACCTGGATCCGGTCGCCGGGCAGACCCACGAGGCGCTTGATGTAGTCGATGTGGCCGTCGCGAGGCAGCTTGAAGACGATGATGTCTCCACGATCGGGCTTGCGATCCATGATCCGCCCCTTGAACAGCGGCGGGCTGAAGGGGATCGAGTTCTTGGAATAGCCGTAGGAGTATTTCGACACGATGATGTAGTCGCCCTCCAGGAGGGTCGGATCCATCGAGGCCGAGGGAATGGTGAAGGGCTGGAAGAACAGCACCCGCAGGAACAGTGCGATCAGCAGGGCGTAGACGACCGTTTTCACGATCTCCACGACCTCGTTCAGGGCTCCGGACTTTTCGGAGCTGTCCGCGCTGTGCACGTCTTCAGTCATAGATGGGGTTCCGAACATCCGGCGAGCCGGCGCATTGAGGGCCTGTAGCTAACCGCTGCATAGCCCAGCGGCAAGAGTCGCGCCCGTGAACTCTTTATCCAGGCGAATGGGTCGCATAGCGCGTGGGCCCTACTCCGGCCAGAGGGACCGGCCCCGGACCGGCGTGCCTGCGACCAGCCGACCCGCGGCCGCGTCCCACCGATAAGGGGTCTCCATGCAGCCCTCCTGGTCGTAACCGCCGCAGTCCTCCGCCGTCGTGACGCTGATAAAGGTGGCGGGCGCGGTGGCGACATCGACGGCGTGGACCGGGCCGTCAAGGGACAGGATCACGGCGTCGCCGCTGATGATCCGCAGGCCGGACTCGCCGACCGGCGCCGCCTCCCCGTCCGGGCCGCGCCGGATGCAGCCGCTGTATTCCGAGCCGACGATCCAGTCGGGTCGGCCGTCGCCGGTCAGGTCCGGCGACCGCGACACCAGAGCGCCTTCGTACTTGCCGCCCAGACGCTCGCAGGCGGCGGTCAACTCCGACAGGGCGACGCCAACGGCGGGGGGATAGTCGGCGCCGGCGACCGGGACCGTCTGGAAAAGAGGCCCAGCCAGACGTCCGTCGCCCTGACGGTTCGGTTGTTCGATGAAGCGGCCCTGGGCATCATCCCACCGAAAGCTGCGGTGGCAAGCGTTGACGCCGGAGAGGCCGCAGTTGGTTCCGTGGATTTCGATGTCGAGCACCGCGCCGTCTGGCGCCAGGCGCAGCGCGAACTGGCGCACCTGTTCCTCGAAGGCCAGGACGTGGCCGCCGCCAGGGCGGCTGACGAAGAGCTTCTGGGTGCAGCCGCCGGTGCCGCACCAGGCCATGCCCTGCCGCTCATAGTCGACATGCCAGTCGGGCACGCCGTCATGGGAGATGTCCACCGGGGCGAACAGCCGAACCGCCGGGCGCACGGGCGGCATGTCGTACTTGATGTCTTCATGCACGCCGGCCACCAAGCTGGGCGGCGGGGCGGTGGCGCAGCCGGCCAACACCAACAGGGCAGCAGCCCAGAGCGCCTTCATCGGGCGGACTTCCCTTCATGATGCGCCACCACGGCGCGGGCGACGGCGGCCATCAGGTCCTGGCGTTCGGAAACCGGTCGGCGGGTCTGGGCGATCATCACGGCGACGGCGTAGCTGCGACCGTCCGGGGCGGTCATGATCCCCACGTCGTTGAAGCCGGTGGCCACGGCGCCCCAGACCTGGCCGGTACCGGTCTTGTGGGCCAGGATCCAGCCGGGGGCGAGGCCCGCGGGCAGCCGGCCAGGCCCGGTCTCCGTCTCCTCCATGATCTTCAGCAGCAGGTCGGTGGAGGCGGGCGACAACAGCTCCCCGCGCTGGAGGCGCGCAAGGGCGCCTACAACGCCCACCGGGGTGGCGGCGTCGTAGGGATCGGCCAGGTAGGCGTCGAGGTTCACCGCGCGGGCCTCGGGGGAGAGGGTTTCGCGCTCGTCCCAGAAGGTGCGCGCGAAGGAGTATTCCGGCTTCCAGTCCAGGCCGGCGATCTGGGTCTGCATCACCTTCTCCGGCGGACTGGCCCAGACGCCCTTCAGCCTGTGGCGATCGAGGATCTGCTGCACGGCCGCCTGGCCACCGACATGGCCCACGAGGATGTCATTGGCGGCGTTGTCGCTCTGGGCGATGGCGCCGCGGATCAGCTCCAGCAGGCTGACCGGATAGCCGTTCTCGCCGACATGCTTGCGTAGCGGCTGATGGAAGATGCTGAGGTCGTCCTTGTGGACCACCAGGGTGTCGCCGAGCCCCAGCTGGCCCTTGTCCACCGCGTCGAGGGCGGCGAGCGCCACCCACAGCTTGGAGACGCTCTGCTGCGGATACTTGTTGTCGCCGTCGAAGGTGACGGTCCAGCCTTCGTCGATGTCGCGGACGGCGATGCCGACCCGACCGTCGAAGCCGCGGCCCAGGGACTTGATGCGCGCGGAGAGTTCGGGGGCCTCCTGGGCCGCCACGGCCTGCTGAATCGAGCGGCCTTCCGGCGGCCGCTCGGCAGGCGCCGGCGCCAGGGTCAGGACCGCGCCCAGCAGCAGGGCCACTAGGCCAAACCACCAGCGTTGGCCGTGAGCGACCCGACGCCGCGATGCTCTGGAGGGGCCCGTCATGCCTGTCAGCCTAGCACAATCGCCGGCCGCCTCACCTGCTCTCACCCACCGATTGCGGAGATCGCGGCGCACCCTAGAGAGGAACGGCCTCGATGATCACGAAGGCCTGGGCGTAGGGATGGTCGTCGGTGAGGGAGAGGTGGATCACCGGCTTGTGGCCGGCGGGGATCATCTTCTCCAGGCGGGCCAGGGCGCCATTGGTGAGCGCCATGGTGGGCTGGCCCGAACGCATGTTGACGACGCCCATGTCGCGCCAGAAGACCCCGGCCCGCATGCCGGTGCCGAGCGCCTTGGCGCAGGCCTCCTTGGCGGCGAACCGCTTGGCGTAGCTCGACGCCTTGTCGGGCTTGCGCTCCGAACGGGTGCGCTCGATTTCGGTGAAGATGCGGTTCGTGAACCGCTCGCCGAACCGGTCGAGGCTGCCCTGGATGCGGCGGATGTCCGACAGGTCCGAGCCGATGCCCAGGATCATGCCGCGCGCTCGGCCCGGGCCTCGTCCATCAGGGCGCGCATCCGCTGAATCGCCGGGGTCAGGCCCACGAAGATCGCCTCGCCGATCAGGAAGTGACCGATATTCAGTTCCATCAGCTCGAGGATGGAGGCGATGGGCTTGGCGGTCTCGTAGTCCACCCCGTGGCCGGCATGCACCTCCAGCCCGATCCGGTGCGCCTCGGCCGCCGTGGCGCGCAGCTTCTCCAGCAGGCGTGGGGCGTCCGGCGAGCGGTCGCGGACGGCGTCGCAATAGGGGCCGGTGGTGAGCTCCACCACCTGGGCGCCCACCGACTTGGCGGCGGCCACCTGCTCGAGATCGGCGTCGACGAAACAGGAGACGCGGATGCCGGCCTCGACGAAGCGGCGCACGGTGGGGGCGATGGCGTTGTGGCCCTTGACCACGTCGAGGCCGCCCTCGGTGGTCACCTCCTCCCGGCGCTCAGGCACCAGGCAGGCGGCGTGGGGGACGTGGGCCAGGCAGATGGCCTCCATCTCGGCGGTCACCGCCATCTCGAAGTTCAACGGGATGCCGCGCCGCCGGGTGATCGCAGCCAGCGCCTCCATGTCGGCGTCGGAGATGTGCCGGCGGTCCTCCCGCAGATGAGCGGTGATGCCGTCGGCGCCGGCGGCCATGGCCATCTCGGCGGCCCGTACGGGATCGGGATAGGTGGCGCCCCGGGCGTTCCGGATCGTCGCCACGTGGTCGATGTTCACTCCCAGGCGCAGGCGGGTCATCCGTGCAGTCTCCGGCTGCCCGGGTCTTCCACCGGGATGGCCGCCAGTTCGGGCGGCAGTTGGTCGGCGGGATAGGCCGGCACGTCGAGGCGGGCCAGGGCCACGAACGGCGCGCCGGGATCGGCCTTGCCGCCCGAGCGGTCGACGATGGCGGCGGCCACAACGACGTTGCCCCCGGCCGCCTTGATGGCCTCGACGCATTCACGCGACGACAGGCCGGTGGAGACGATGTCCTCCACCATGGCGATGCGGGCGCCCGGCGGAATTGAGAAGGCCCGACGCAGCTTGAAGGCGCGCCCTTCCCGCTCGACATACATGGAGGGGACCCCCAGGGCGCGAGCGGTCTCGTAGCCCGGAATGATGCCACCCACCGCCGGGGAAATGCACAGATCGACCGGGCCGACCTCCTGGAGGATCCTGGCCGCCAGCGCCTTGCACAGCCGCTCGGTGCGGTCGGGGTACTGGAAGACCAGGTTCTTCTGCAGGAAAGTCCCGGAATGCAGGCCGCTGGAGAGCACGAAGTGTCCCTCGCGCAGGGCGCCCGACGCGCGGAATTCGTCCAGGACCTGTTCGGTGTTCATGATGGCGTCTCCTTGACGCGGCATAGCGAAGCCACGTCAGGCTGTCATCCGGGATGGTGGAGGAAGAGTCGATATCCATGCTGAGCCGCGACATCCGTTTGACGACGCCCCGGCTGGTGTTGCGTCCCACCGAACCCGGCGACGCGGCGCGCATGGCGCAGATCCAGTCCAATTGGAACGTCACGCGGATGCTGCGCCTGGCGCCGTGGCCGGCCACAGAAGCGGCCATGTCCGACTGGGCCGATCTGCACGGCGAGGAGTGGGCGGAGGGGACCGCCTACCGGTTCGCAGTGCTGCTGGACGGGGTGATGATCGGCACGGCCGATATCGACGACATCGACGGGACCTATGGCGAGATCGGCTACTGGTTCGATGAGCCCTATTGGGGCCAGGGGTTCGCCCGCGAGGCCGCCGCCGCCCTGATGGACTTCGCGATCCGGACGGTGGGCTTGAAGCGAATTGTCGCCGGGCACAATGCGGAGAACCCGGCCTCCGGAGCGATCCTCAAACGGCTGGGATTCCACTTCCAGGCCGCGACCACGAAATACTCCAAGCCCCAGGACGCCGAGGTGCCCTATCACATGTACGTCTACGAGGCCTGAGGCGCGCGGCGGCGCAGCATGGGCCAGAACATGTTGAGCGCCAGGCCGCCCAGCACCAGGCCCGCCGCCGTCAGCTTCCAGTCCTGCATCGGCTCGCCCAACAGGGCCGCTGAGGCCGCCATGCCAAACACCGGCACGAAGAAGGCCAGCGGCGAGATGGTGGCGGCCGGATACCTCGCCAGCAGCCAGCCCCAGGCGGCGTAGCCGAACAGGGTGTTGCCCACCGACTGCCAGAGCACCGCGCCCCAGGTGGCCAGGTCGGCGTTCTGGACCCCCATCAGCATCCGCTCGGGCCCCTCGAACACCAGGGACAGGATCAGCAGAGGCGGGATCGAGAACAGGCTCGCCCAGACGACATAGGCCAGGGAGTTCACCCCCGGCGTCGCCCGCTGGACCATGTTGCCGCCGGCCCAGCTGGCCGCGGCGATAAGCACGAGGCCAAGGCCGAGCGGGGTGGTGGACCCGTCGGTGTGCAGGAGGATGATCGCCAGGCCGGCGGTTGCAAGGACCAGGGCCGCGACCTGGAACCGCTTCACCCGCTCCCGGGTCAGCCACATGGATAGGCCGATGGTGAAGAACACCTGGACCTGGACCACCAGGGAGGCCAGGCCCGGCGAGATGTCGCGCTGCATGGCGATGTAGAGCATGCCGAACTGGCCAAGCCCGATCAGCACGCCATAGGCGGCCAGGTTGCGCCACGGGACATCTGGCTTCCTGAGGAAGAAGACCGCCGGAAGCAGGGCGAAGGTGAAGCGCAGGGTGGCGAACAGCAGCGGCGGTAGGTCGGCCAGCGCCACCTTGATGACCACGAAATTGGTGCCCCACACCGCCACCACCGCCAGAGCCAGCAAGGCGGCGCGCCAGGTCAGGGCGTTGGAGGTCATGGCGGGATCCTTGGCGGCGAGGCCTTGCGGCCGGGCTTAGGCGCGCGCGCGCCGGAAAGCTAGTCGGGCGCGCCTGAGCCTGGCGGCAGAAAAACTGCGCGCGCCGGGGATTGAACGCCGCCGCCGGACATGACGAAATCCCCCTCGTGATCACCGTTTAGGTGGCCGGGAGGACAAAATCATGCCGAATCTGCGCATCCGCCGTACGGCCGGGGCCCTCGGGGCGGAGATTTCCGGGGTCGATCTCTCCAGCGACCTGGACGACGCGACCATCGCCGAGATCCGCGCGGCCTTTGTCGAGCACCAGGTGATCTTCTTCCGCGACCAGGCTCTGTCCCCCGAGCAGCAGCTGGCGTTCGGCCACCGGTTCGGGCCGCTGAACATCCACCCCTATGTGGCCGGCATGGCGGGTCACCCCGAGGTGATGGAGGTGATCAAGGAGCCGCAGGACAGGGTGAACTTCGGCGGCGGCTGGCACTCAGACATGAGCTTCCTGGAGCACCCTTCCATCGCCTCGATCCTCTACGCGGTGGAGCTGCCCGACTATGGCGGCGACACGCTGTTTTCGAGCCAGGCGGCGGCCTATGAGGCCCTGACCCCGGGGCTGCGGGCGACTCTGGAGACCCTGAACGCCGTCCACTCCGCCGGCCGGGAGTATTCGTCCAGCGGCCACTCGGCCCAAAAGCGCTCGTCCATGAACGTCGCCGAGGCCGAGGGGGCGACCGGGGAGTTCATCCATCCGGTGGTGCTGACCCACCCGGAGAGCGGGCGCAAGGCGCTCTATGTGAACCCCGCCTTCACGATGAAGATCGACGGCTGGAGCACGCGCGAGTCCAAGCCGCTGCTGGACTTCCTGTTCGAGCATTGCCGCGGCGAGCGGTTCACCACCCGCTTCGTCTGGCGGCCCGGCTCGGTAGCCTTTTGGGACAACCGCTCGGTCTGGCACTATGCGCTGAACGACTATCCGGGCCAGCGCCGCCACATGCGGCGGGTGACGGTGGACGCGGATCCGGCCCGGTACGTGGGCGCCCCGCGCCTGGCGCGCGCCTCGTGAAGCTGTTCCAGACCTATTCCTCGCCCTTCCCGACGCGGGTGCGGTTGATGATCTACGCCAAGGGCCTGGAGGTGACGATCATCGAGCCCCCGGGCTTCCATTCCTCGGCGGAGTCCAAGGGCGACTATCTCGACATCAACCCCATTGGCCGGGTTCCGGCCCTGGTGCTGGAGGACGGCCGCGCCCTGCCGGAGTCCGAGGTGATCTGCGAGTATCTGGAGGATACCTATCCGGAGCCGGCCACCCAGCCGGCCGACGCCTGGGGCCGGGCCCAGATGCGGCTGCTGTCGCGCATCTGCGACTTCTACGTGGTCATGGCCATGGTCCCGCTGTTCAACTTCTCGGCCCGCTCGCGCAAGCACTGGGACCCTGTCGCGATCCGCGCGGCGACCGACAAGGTGGCCGAGGCGTTGGGCTTCCTGGAAGAATACATCGGCGTCGACGGCTATGCGGTGGGCAAGAGCCTGACCCAGGCCGACGGCGCCATCACGCCGCAGCTCGTCCTGGCCTGCGAGTGGATCCCCGGCCTGTTCGGCACGCCCGACCCGCTTGAGGGTCTGCCGAAGCTCGCGGCCTATTGGCGGGCGATCCAGGCCGATCCCATCGCGTCACGCCTGATCACCGAGACCCGGGACGCCATCGCCCACGAGCAGGCCTCGGCCAAGGCGCAGGCGAGCGCAGCGCGGGCCGCGACCTAGAGCATGTCAGGCGCAAGTGGGCGCCGGTTCGCCGCCCGGACATGCTCTAGATTCAAGAAGATAGACCCTTTTTATCCGATCAGGTTGATTCAACCTGATCCGGAAAGGGTCTAGCCTTTGGCGCGTTCCACCGTCTCGACGGCGGGGTTGGCGCGCAGGGCCGCGCCGATATGGGTGAGGTGGCGGGCGTCCTTGACCTCGACATCGAAGTCGACGTCGAAGAAGTCGGCGTGGCGGCGGTGCATGCGCAGGTTGACGATGTTGCCGCCCGCCTCGCCGATCACCGTGCAGGCCTGGCCCAGCACGCCCGGCGCATTGCGGATGGTGGCGGTGAGGCGCGACAGGGTCACGGTGTTGCGCTCGGCCTCCGGCGTCCATTGCAGGTCGCGCCAGAGGTCTTCCTTGTCCTCGTACTCCGCCAGCTTGGCGCAATCGATGGTGTGGACGGTCAGGCCGCCGCCATCCGGCTCAATGATGCCGACGATGCGGTCACCGGGCACCGGGGTGCAGCACTGGCCGAAATGCAGTGAGACGCCGGCGGTCAGACCGCCGCCACGCACATAGAGGCGGGCGGCCTTGCCCCCCTCGATCCGCCGCACCGCGGTGGCCGCCTCGCGGTCCGAGGCCTTCAGCCCCGGGAAAATCACGTCCAGCACCTGGGTCGGCGAGATGCGGCCACGGCCGACGATCTCGAACAGGTCGTCCTCGCTGGTAACGGCGAAGCGTTCCAGGGCGGGCTTCAAGGAGACGTCCTTGCGGGCCTTGCCGGCGCGCTCGAAGGTCTGGTCTACCGTGGCGCGGCCCAGGCGGGTGAATTCCTCCTTCTCCGTCTGGCGGATGTGGCGGCGGATGGCCGAGCGGGCACGGCCGGTGACCGTCAGCGAGCGCCAGTCCGGCGGCACCACGGGCTTGGCGCCGCGGATCACCTCGACCACATCTCCGTTCTGAAGAGTCGTTCGTAAGGGCTTGAGTTCACCGTTGATCTTCACGCCGATGCAGGTGTCGCCCACGTCGGTGTGGACGGCATAGGCGAAGTCGAGCGGCATCGCGCCGCGGGGAAGGCTGACCAGCTTGCCCTTCGGCGTGAAGACGAAGGCCTGGTCGAGATACATCTCGAGCTTGGCGTGCTCCACCAGCTCCTCGACGTCGCCGCCGTGCTCCAGCACCTGGACGAGGTGCCGCAGGTTGAGCAGCGGGTCGCGGCCGCCGGCGTCGGCCTGGGCCTCGGCGTCGAAGCCGTAGGACTTGTCCTTGTAGCGCCAGTGGGCGGCCACGCCGTCCTCCGCCACCCGGTCCATGGCCTCGGTGCGGATCTGCATCTCGATGCGCATGCCCCGCGGTCCCACCACCGTCGAATGGATCGAGCGGTAGTTGTTGCGCTTGGGCGTGGAGATGAAGTCCTTGAACCGCTCGGGCACGCTGGGCCAGGCGCGGTGGATGACACCGAGGGCGCGGTAGCAGTCCTCCTCGGAGTCCACGATCACCCGGAAGGCGTAGATGTCGGAGAGCTGCGAGAAGCCGATCGACTTGCGCTGCAGCTTTCTCCAGATCGAATAGGGGTTTTTCTCGCGGCCGAAGACCCGGGCCGAGAGACCGCCGGCCTCCAGCTTGGCGGCGATTTCGGCCGAGACCACGGCGACGGCCCCGCCCTGCTCGATCCGCAGAGCCTCGAGCCTGCGGCCGATGGCGTCGCGGGCCACAGGATTGAGGTGCTCGAAGGCCAGCTCCTCCAGCTCCGAGCAGATGCGGTGACAGCCGATGGAGCGCGCCAGAGGGGCGTAGATGTCCAAGGTCTCGCGGGCGATCCGCTCACGCTTGGCCGGGCTCTTGATGTAGTGCAGCGTCCGCATGTTGTGCAGGCGGTCCGCCAGCTTGACCATCAGGACGCGAACGTCCTTGGAAATGGCCAGGATGAACTTGCGCAGGTTCTCGGCCTGCTTGGTGTGCTCGCTGTTGAGCTCCAGCTTGGTGAGCTTGGTGACGCCCTCGACCAGCTCGCTGATCTCGGCCCCGAACAGGTCGGTGATGTCCTGGGCGCTGACCGGGGTGTCCTCGATCACGTCATGCAGCAGGGCCGTGACGATGGTCGCGGTGTCCAGCCGGTAGTCGGTGAGGATGCCGGCCACCTCGATGGGGTGGGCGAAATAGGGGTCGCCGGAGGCGCGCTTCTGCGACCCATGCATGCGCATGGCGTAGACATAGGCGCGGTTCAGGATCGCCTCGTCGGCGGTGGGGTCGTAGGAGCGGACCTTCTCGATCAGCTCATACTGGCGGAGCATCCGCGGGGGCCGAGCTGGACTCGGCGGCGCAATCTTCTGGTCGGCGGCGGGGTCAGGCGCCGCCGTAAGCGTGAGGGGTTCTGCGCCTTCCGGGCTCAGTACCGCTCCTCCTGACCGCCATCGCGGTCGCTCTGCAGGGCGCGAACCAGTTCCAGTTCGCTCATCTGCATGTGGGTCGGATCGGCGAGCAGGGCGAGGGTCTCGGCCTCTTCCTCGGCTTCCGAGCGCTCGTCGACGCGCTGCAGGGTCCCGATCAGGGTCTCGCGCAGTTCCTCGGCGTCCACCACGTCATCGGCGATTTCACGCAGGGAGACGACGGGGTTCTTGTCGTTGTCGCGATCGACCAGGATAGCCGAGCCGGCCGAAATAGCGCGGGCCCGGTGGGCCGCCAGCAGCACGAGGCTGAAGCGGTTCGGAACTCGTTCGATGCAATCTTCGACGGTGACGCGGGCCATGGAATCCTCAAGTCGCGAGTAGAACCGATCAAAATAGAGGGTTTGACGGCGTTGTGCAACGCCGCATGGCGCGTCAGATCGGCCCGTCTTGCGCCTTTTTCGAGGCGGGACGCGCATCCAGGCCCACCGTGGCGTCCGCCACCAGGTCGCGCGCGGTCTTTCCAAGGGTCGGATGGCGCCAACTTGGCGCGATCTCGGCCAGCGGCCCCATGACGAAAAGCCGCTCATGGGCGCGGGGATGGGGCAGCAGCAGATCGTCTGCCGCCAAAGCGGACCGGCCGTAGGCGATCAGGTCAAGATCCAGGGTGCGGGGGTCGTTCTTCTCGCTCCGCACGCGACCAAACTCGGCCTCGATTGAGAAAAGGGTATGCAGAGCCTGCAGCGGCGTCAGCTTCGTCTCGACAAGCGCGACGCCGTTGCGATACTCGTTGGCGGTCGGGTCCGGCCAGGCGGCAGAGCTCCACCAGGACGACCGGGCGACCACAGGCAATCCCGCCTGGGCGAAACGAGCGAGCGCCGCCTCAAGAAGAGCTTCGGACGAACCATAGTCGCCGGCCATATTACCGCCCAGCGCGACGATGACAGCCCCGTCCAGGTCCATGCGCCCCCCGCCCCCTTTTTGGATTTCCGATCCCAATGACATTTTACCCCACGGACAGGCTGGCGCTCTTCATTGACGGCGCGAACCTCTATTCGGCCGCCAAGGGGCTCGGCTTCGATATCGACTATCGCAAGCTGCTGGAAGAGTTCCGCACGCGCGGCGTTCTGGTGCGCGCCTACTACTACACCGCCCTGGTGGAGGATCAGGAGTACTCGCCGATCCGCCCGCTGGTGGACTGGCTGGACTATAACGGCTTCCGCCTGGTGACGAAGCCGGCCCGGGAATACACCGACGCCCAGGGGCGCAAGCGCTGGCGCGGCGATATGGATGTCGAGATCGCCGTCGACATGCTGGAAATGGCCGCCCACGCCGACCACCTGGTGCTGTTCTCCGGCGACGGCGACTTCCGTTGCCTGGTGGAGGCGGTTCAGCGCAAGGGCGCGCGGGTCACCGTGGTCTCCACCGTGAAATCCCAGCCGCCGATGGCCAGCGACGACCTGCGCCGCCAGGCCGACCACTTCATCGACCTGTCCGACCTGGCCGACATCATCGGCCGGCCCTCGCGCCTGCCGCGCTTCATCCAGGAAAGCCGCACCGGGGCCGACCGCGAGGCGGACGCCGAGGCCTGATGCCCAATGCGACCGCCGTGGCCGAGCCGCCACGGGACTGCCCGCTCTGCCCGCGCCTGGTGGCCTATCGGGCGGCCAACCGCGCCGAGCATCCCGACTGGTGGAACGGCCCGGCCCCCTCCTTCGGCGACCAGAACGCGCGCCTGCTGGTGGCGGGCCTGGCGCCCGGCCGCACGGGCGCCAACCGCACGGGCAGGCCCTTCACCGGCGATGGCGCGGGGGTGATGCTCTACGAAACGCTCCTGAAGACGGGCTTCGCGCGCGGCGTCTATCAGGCGCGGCCGGACGACGGGCTGGAACTGGCCGACTGCATGATCACCAATGCGGTGCGCTGCGCCCCGCCGCTCAACAAGCCCGAGACCAGCGAAGAGGCCACCTGCCGCCCGTTCCTGACCGCGCGGCTGGCCGCCCTGCCCCGCCTGAAGGTGATCATCACCCTGGGCGACGTCTCGCGGCGCAATGTGCTGAAGGCGATTGGACTCAAGGCGTCCGCCGGCCCGCCAGGCCACGGAACCGAGTTCCGAGCCGGGCCATATGTCATCCTCAACAGCTATCACTGCTCACGTCTCAATACGAACACGGGGCGGCTGACGGCGGAGATGTTCGAGGCGGTGTTCCGGCGTGCACGGGAACTGATCGAAGCCTAGTGGATGGATTCTGACGCATGGTGCTCCCATGGCCCCAGGAAGGGCCCGCGGACCTCGCCGAAAGCGGACCCTTGGTATGCGTGCTGAGGGTGGAATGCGGACGTCAGGTCTTCGGGCCTCCCCAGCGCTCAGGGTCGGCGATCTCGGCCTGTAGCTTGTCCGGGAAGTTCACCCAGCTTGTTTGCGAAGTAAGCGACAGCCGAACGCCATACTCAGTTTCCGCAGCGGCCAGGATTTGGCCGAACCACATCGGGTACGTCCATTCCCGAGGCTTGGGGCCGAACAGGGACCGGCTCGCAGGGTTCCACCCGACTTCCATCGCGGCTCGGTAGATGACTGAGAAGCTCTGCGTGGCGGGCTTCACAAAAAGTCTGCCGTCGTCTCGGATTTCAACTTTGTCGATTGGATCGGCGATCATCGGTCGAGCCTAGCTCACGTTGAGCAGCACACAAGCCGACCTTCCGACCGTCAGCAAAGGGTCGCGAGCGGCCCCGAGCGCAGTCACTGCAAGCGGACGTTCCCCGAGACCGCCCGAAACCGAACCCTCCTGAAGGCAACGAAGGGTGAAAGCCAGACCTATTGCCGGTCTTCGATGTTTGCCCCAAACAGCCGGAAGATCAGGCGTCGGACAAGAAGATAGAGCGGCACCACGACTGCCACTATGGCAGCTCCGGCAACCCACAGAAATTTGTCTGGACCTAGAAAGCGCGTAGCGGTCTGGAACCACGCGTCCGGGGCGTGCTTGATCGCAAGCACGATAGGAAGAGCAAGGATGGCCAATGCTAGGTCAACTAAGCCTTCTCGAAGGCCCGACTTCCTAATCTGCATAGACATAAGCTTAGTTGAGGGGCGTCCCGTCCACTATGGTTATTAGGAGACGTCCGGGTCCTGCGGGGACGTCGGTGACCGCCTACGATCCGGCCGGGTGAACGCTTTCCATGCCAGCTCGTCTGTGCCCGGCCCAGACAAGGGGCGGCTCATTTGGTGCAGGTTGACCGCTCGGCCAATTCCAATCGCGAGATAGTGGAATGGGGTAGGGATCGCCCAAATCCAGAACAGAAATTCGAGATTGAACCGAACGTCAGCCTGATGATCAGGATAGGCTAAGATGACCGCCTGGACGACTGTGGTGATCACATAGACCGTGACAGCGAAGACGGCCCATCGCACAAAGATCGGAAGGCGTTTGAGGTTCATTGTGCCTTCGCTGTCGCTGAGCTTGGCCATTGTCAATCTCCGCGATGATGCGCGAGGCATGGGAACCGCACAATACATAGCCGCGATGTCCGCCGCGGGTCGATTCTCACCGCTGGCTTCGGGCCTGGATGCGGAACCTCTAGCGACACGCGCGTCAGCCGTTTGCTGGGACACAAGCGTCTGAACGTCTCCACTAGGCCGGCTTGGACCAATAGAAGTAGCGCCAGGCCTGCTCGAAGCCGGCGCGGCGATAAAGCGCGCGGGCCGGCGCGTTCTTCTCCTCCACCTGCAGGAAGGCGCGGTCGATGCCGCGGGCCAGGGCCTCGCCCGCCAGCCCCGCCAGGACGCGTCCGGCCAGGCCCTCGCCCCGGTGGCTCAGATCGGTTCGCATGCCATGGAAGCTGGCCCAGCCGTGGCCATAGGATCCGCAGCCGACGGCGACGGTCCTCTCCCCGTCCCGCACCATGCCGAACCGCCCGCCGGGCGCACGGCTCAGCGCCTTGACCCGATAGGCGCCGTCGACGGGATCAAATCCCTCCCCCAGGAAGACGGCCGCCCAGGCGTCGTCGGGACGCTCGGTGATCTCGGCGGGCGGAAGGTCGGTGACGGCGGTGACGGCGGCGGTCGCCGAGATCTTCACCAGGGTCGGCTGCTCGCACGCGTAGCCGCGCCGGATCAGCTCGGCGCGAACCGCTTCCAGGCCCGGGCCATCGGCGACCCGGAAGGCGGGCGTGAGGCCGCGCCCGGCATAGGCCGCCTCAATGCGGTCAAAGACGGTGCGGTCGGCCGGCAGGTCGTGGCGCAAGGGTACGGCGCTGGCCGCGCGGCGGATGGAGCCGGGATCGAGGCCCACCAGCCAGCCCTCGATCTCCAGAACTTGCTCAGGCGCGACGGCGGCCAGGGTCGCGCGTTCGATGGCTTCGACCTGGTCGGCCCCGACCATCAGCCCCGGTCGCGCATCAGGCGCGCCTTGTCACGCTGCCAGTCGCGGTCGGCGGTGGCCTGGCGCTTGTCGTGGTTCTGCTTGCCCTTGGCGAGGGCGATCTCGAGCTTGGCGAGGCCCTTCTCGTTCCAATAGAGCTTCATCGGAATGAGGGTGCGGCCCTCGCGCTGCACGGCGCCGATCAGTTTCTCGATCTGCTTCTTGTGCAGCAGCAGCTTCCGGTGGCGGCGGGGCTCGTGGTTGAAACGGTTGGCCTGGCCGTAGGGCGGAATGTCGGCGTTGATCAGCACGATGTCCCGGCCTTCGACCGAGGCGTAGGACTCCGCGATATTGGCGCGGCCCACGCGCAGGGACTTCACCTCGGTGCCGGTCAGCATGATGCCGGCCTCGAAGGTCTCCTCGAGGAAGTAGTCGTACCGCGCGCGCCGGTTCTCGGCGATCAGCTTGCCGGCCATCAGATCAGTCCGGTTTCCCGCAGCGCGGCGAGAACCTCTTGGCGGGCGGTGTCCGAGCAGGCGGTGATCGGCAGGCGGACGTCTTCCTGGCAGAGGCCGAGATGCGCCATGGCGAACTTGGTGGGGGCGGGCGAGGCGTCGGAGAACAGCGACTTGTGCAGCAGCAGCAGGCGGTCCTGCCAGTAGAGGGCGGTCTTCCAGTCCTCAGCCATCGCGGCGTTGTAGAAGGCCGCGCAAAGGTCGGGCGCGACGTTGGAGGTCACCGAAATGCAGCCGTGTCCGCCGTGGGCCATGTAGCCCAGGGCCGTGGGATCATCGCCCGACAGCATCACCCAGTCGGGACCGCACAGCAGGCGCTGCATGGTGGCCCGGGTCATGTCGCCGGTGGCGTCCTTGACGCCGACGATGTTGGGCAGCTTGGAGAGCCGGCCCAGGGTGGCGTCGGCGATGTCTATGCTGGTGCGGCCGGGCACGTTGTAGACCAGGACCGGAAGCTGCACGGCCTCGTTAATCGCCGCATAGTGGGCGTAGAGGCCCTCCTGGCTCGGACGATTGTAGTAGGGAGTCACCACCAGGGCGGCATGGGCCCCGACCGTCTTGGCGTGGTGAACCAGCTCGATGGCCTCGGCCGTCGAATTGGAGCCCGCGCCGGCGATAATCGGCACACGCCCGGCGGCGGTGGCGACGCACAGTTCTACAACCCGACGGTGTTCGTCGTGGCTCAGGGTGGCGGTTTCGCCTGTGGTGCCAACGGGCACCAGGCCGTGGACACCGCCT
>NZ_JANPJP010000044.1:0-24552 GCF_031425575.1 Phenylobacterium sp. | reverse complement strand
GACCGGTCGGATGAGCAACCATGTTAAGTGGGTTGTCTAATCCAAGGCTGTTGCCGGCTGAGGACGAGGTTTGCGGCCTCGATGAGTTTTCTCATGACGGCGACGACGACGAGCTTTGCGGGCTTGCCTCGTGCGAGGAGCTGCTCGGCGAAGGCCTTGAGGCTTGGATCATGCCGCTTTGCGCTGATGGCGGCGAGGTAGAGCATCCGCCGTGGGCGGGTTCGTCCGCCGGCGATGAAGCGCTGGCCCTTCCATTGTCCTGAGTCCCGGTCGTAGGGGGCGACGCCGGCCAGCGCTGCGGCCTGGCCACGTTTCATTTGTCCCAACTCGGGCATGCGCACCACCAGCGTGGCGGCGACGATGGGGCCGACGCCGGGCAGGGAGATCAGCAACCGGAAACGGGCCAGCAGATCGGGGTTGGCCTTGATCTGGGCCAGCACCTGGGCGGCGAGCTTGGCCTTCAGCCGGGTCAGGGAGGCGATCTGGGTCTTGAGCGCCTTGGCCACGTCCTTCAGGGTGACGTGCTCCAGGAAGGTCTTCAGCTCAGCGGCCTTGTCGGTGATCTGCTCATAGGCCGTCAGCCGCTCGGCCAGCTCGACAAGCCTGGGGTCCTGGGCCGCCTTCACCGCCTCCACTTGGGCGGTGGCCGCCGCGATCAGCCGGGCGTCCAGCCGATCGTTCTTGGCGCGGCGACGCTTCAGCTTGGCGAACAGCTTCACCTCCATCGGCTGGTGGACCACCACCTCCAGCCCCGCCGCCTCCAGCGCCGAGCGCGCGGCCCGCTCGTAGCCGCCGGTCGCTTCAAGACCCACACGGCCCACCTCGCGCGCCTTCAGCCAGGCGACCAGCTCGGCAAGGCCCGCAGGCCCGTTGTCGACCTGCGTCACGTCTTCAAGACCATGCACCGCCACGTCCAGCTGATGCTTGCCCACATCGACGCCCGCAACCTTCGTGTTAGACTGAACCTGTTCCACCGACCCCTCCTTGTGGCTCCGGACCTCAAAGTCCCTGCAACCATCCGGGTCATGGAAACGTCAGTGGCGACCCTGCTCATCCTCAGCTCAATAGCTCAGGGGTTAGCGGTCCCTCCACCGACAGTCCGCCTGGCGCGCCAACGCCAGGCGGACGTCCCGGAAGACAGCCACAATCTAGCACCACCCCAACAGACAAGGGGTCACACTCCCCTATCCGCAGATAGCCCAACCTACTCAACCTGAGAGGCTGATCGACCCCTCATCCGACCCTGCTCCGCAGGGCCACCTTCTCCCGCATGGGGAGAAGGAAAGCCAAACGCCGTCTCCAATTGAGTACGGACCCTAGCCCTTGGGCGGCGGGATCATCGGCAGGCAGACCGCCACGCCGTCTCGGCCCAGCCGCCGCTCTGAAAACGCCCAGAACCCGCCCGCCGCCAGCGCCGCCGCCACGTGGGCCTCGTGCCGCGCGAACTTCGGCAGCTGCCTGTCCCCGCCCCCACGCGCGGTCCGCGCCCGGAACAGCTTCTCAAACCGTCTGGCTTGCCAGTCCCCGAGGCCCAACTGGGTCCGGGCGCGAAGCGGCGACGTCCCACTTTGACGTAGGGCCGCGTAATCTTGCCCGTCGGCGGGCCGTGGTATGGCGATTTCCCGTTGCATGTAGAAAACATACGGAACATACAGGGAACGGGCAACATGAATCTGTATTTTCTGTACAGACTTTCCACTGTAGGTTTCAGGCCATGGACGAACCTTTCCAACGCCTCCGCCTCGCGCGCACCGAAAAGGGCTTCGACACCGCCGCCGCGGCGGCGGAAGCGTTCGGCTGGAACCGCAACACCTACGCCTCCAACGAGAACGGCAACGCCCCCTTCTCCTACCGCAAGGCCAAGGAGTACGCCGCCGCCTTCGGGGTTCGCCCGGAATGGCTGTATGACGCCTCGGGCGCCATGCGGCCCGGCGCGGGTCCAGGCCTGGTCAAGGTGATCGGCATGGTGGGCGCCAACCCCGAGGGGACCATCCTCTACGCCACCGGCCAGGAGGCCGATGACCTGGCCCCAATCCCGCCTGGGGGAACGGAAAACGCCGTCGCCGTGCAGGTCTCCGGCCACTCCATGCGCGGCCTCGCCGACGACGGCGCGCTAATTTATTTTGAGAACCAACACTTCCCCCCCACTCCCGACATGCTGGGCCATGTGGTGGTGGTGGAGACCGACACCGACGAGGTTTTGGTCAAGCGTCTGCTGCGCGGCAGCGAGCCCGGCCGCTTCGACCTGGAGAGCCTGGCCGGCCCCACCCGACGTGACGCCCGCCTGCGCTGGGCCGCCCACATCACCGCGATCATCCCGCCTTATCAGGCGCGCCGGATCATCATTCGCGGCTAGCTCGCCCCCAGGTGGTCCGCGCCTCCAAGAATTCTCAGATTCGCCTTGGTGAGATGGTGTATTTTTTATACACTTCTTTCATGGAACCCCGCGATCCCGACCTGATCGACCTCCTGATCTCCGAACGCGCCCTCGATCACGCGCGGCTTGTCTGGAGCGCGCGGGAGGCGCGGCGGGCCAGCGGGGTCGCCTGGTCGGGCCTGTCGCCGCCGCCCTGCGCGCCCCGCACCGAGGGCGCCCGCCTCGATGACGCCCGCGCCAAGCTCGCCGGCCGGCGCCAGTGGCGGGAGAGCGCCCGGGGACGTTTGGTGAGCGCCATCGCCGAGGTTCAGAAGGCGGCGCGGGCGGTCCACGCCGGCGGCGAACGGGCGCGCGAGGCCGTCGCCCGCGGTCTTCCGGACGAACTCGAGACCTGCGAGGCCATCGTGCGCGATCTGCGCCGCCAGACCCTGGCCCTGATCACCGGCCTCCGCGCGGCCCGGCAGGCGGTTCGGGACGCGGCGGGACAGCAGCTTGACCGGCCAGACCGGCGAATATAGGTAGTTCGCCAACCTAACTATCTTGGCGAGTCTCGATGTCCACCTCGACGGATGACCCGGTCGTGCTCGCCGAAACCCTGCGCCCGGCCCTGCTGCGGGTCTCGCGCCGCCTGCGCCAGGAGGCCCAGAAGGCCGGGGTGTCGGCCCTCGACGCCCTGCTCCTGACCCAGATCGCCCGCAGCCCGGGGGTGGGCGTCTGCGACCTGGCCGACAGCGAACAGCTGTCGCGGCCCACCATGAGCGGCCACATCAAGCGCCTGGAGGCCGCCGGCTGGATCACCCGCGCCGACAGCGCCACCGACGGCCGCCGTTCCGGCCTGGCCATCACCGCGTCGGGCGAGGCCCAGCTCGACGAAATCCGCCGGCGCCGCAACGACTGGCTCGCCGCTCGTCTCGCCAAGCTGCCCGTGGACGCGCGCCGTCAGCTCGACGCCGCCGCCGGCCCCCTCCTCCAGCTGCTGAGCCTGGAGGCATGAGCGAACCCGAGATCCCGGTCGAGGCCCAGGCCGCCGCGCCCGCCAGCACCGCCGCCACCCGCGGCTGGTTGATCCCGGCCATCATCGGCTCGGCCATGCTGATGCAGACCCTCAACGCCACGGTGATCTCCAACGCCCTGCCCACCATGGCCGTGGCCCTGGATGAGGACCCTCTGCGGCTGAACCTGGCCATCACCATGTTCCTGCTGGCCTCGGCGGTCTTCCTGCCCATCAGCGGCTGGGTCGCCGACAAGTTCGGGGCCAAGCGGATCTTCATGATCGCCATGGTGCTGTTCGCCCTGTCCTCGGCCGCCTGCGGCTTCGCCCAGGACCTCAACCAGCTGGTCATCGCCCGCATCTTCCAGGGGATGGCGGGCGCCATGATGGGGCCCGTCGGCCGCCTGGTCCTGCTGCGCACCACGCCCAAGAACGAACTGGTGGGTGCCATGTCGGTGCTGACCATGCCCGCCCTCTTGGGTCCCGTGATCGGCCCCGTGGTGGGCGGCGCCATCGTCACCTTTTTCGACTGGCGCTGGATTTTCTTCATGAATTTACCGGTGGCGCTGGTGGGCGTCCTGCTGGTCCGCGCCTACGTCCCCAACGTCCGGGAACAGACGGTGTCGCCCATCGACACCATTGGCATCCTGCTCACCGGCCTCGGCCTCGCCGGCCTGATCTTCGGCTTCGAGAACATCGGACGCGACGCCCTGCCGCCCGCCGTGGTCGCGGCCTTGTTCCTGGGCAGCATCGCCGCCCTGGTGGCCTATCGCTTCCACGCCAAGGATAATCCCCACGCCATCATCGACCTGTCGATCTTCCGGCTGGTGACCTTCCGCGCCTCGGTGATCGGCGGCGCCTTCATGCGGGTGGCCATGGGCGCGACTCCCTTCTTGCTGGCCATGCTGCTGCAGATCGGCTTTGGGCTCTCGGCCTTCCAGGCCGGCCTGATGACCTTCATCAGCGCGGCCGGCGCCCTGGTGATGAAGACCACCGCCCCGCCGATCCTGCGCCGCTACGGCTTCCGCACCGTGCTGCTGGTCAACGCCGTGATCGTCGGGGTCAGCTTCATGGCCTATGGCTTCTTCAAGCCGACCACCCCGCACTGGATCATGCTGGCGGTCCTGGCCATCGGCGGCTTCTTCCGCTCCCTGCAGTTCACCAGCCTCAACGGCCTGGCCTATGCCGAGATCGAGCAGGACCAGATGAGCCGAGCCTCCACCACCTCCTCCATGGCCCAGCAACTGGTGCAGTCCATCGGCATCGGCCTGGCCGCCCTGCTCCTGCACATGCTGATGGTCGCCCAGGGCCAGACCCAGATGACGGCGGCCACCATCGCGCCCGCCTTCGTGATCATCGGGGCCATCACCTTCATCTCCATCCTGTTCTTCATCCCCCTGCCCAAGGACGCCGGGGACGAGATGAACGGGCGCCTTCGGTAACCCCTCGACTTCCCTGGCGTGCGGTCGGCATCGTCTCCCCCAACGAACAAGGGAGAGTTCCTCATGCCCACCAATCGCCAGTGGATCCTGCGCCGCCGCCCGACCGGCGAGATCGGCCCGGAAGACCTCGAACTGGTCGAGACCCAAACGCCGGAGCTGAAGGACGGCGAGGTACTGGTCCGCACCACCTACCTATCCCTCGACCCCACCAACCGCATCTGGATGAGCGACCAGGACCAGTACCTGCCCCCGGTCGAGATCGGCGATGTCATGCGCGGCGGCGTCATCGGCGTCGTGGAACAATCGCGGAGCCCGGACCTCCAGGTCGGCCAGATCGTCAATCCCGGCCTCGGCGGCTGGCAGGACTACACCGTGCTCCCCGCCGCCATGGCGCGACCAAGCCTGCAGATCCCCGGCGTCCCCATGACGGCCTATATGAGCGTCCTGGGCGCCACCGGCCTGACCGCCTGGTTCGGCCTGATGGACATCGGCAAGCCGCAGCCGGGCGAAACCGTTGTGGTCTCCGCCGCCGCCGGCGCCGTGGGCTCCATCGTCGGCCAGCTCGCCAAGCTGAAGGGCTGTCGGGTCATCGGCATCGCCGGCAGTCCCGAGAAATGCCGCTGGCTGACCGAGGAGCTCGGCTTCGACGCCGCCATCGACTACCGCAACGAGGACGTCGGCGCCGCCCTGGACCGCCACTGCCCCAGCGGGATCGACGTGAATTTCGAGAACGTCGGCGGCGAGATCATGGACGCCGTCATCGGCCGCATGAACAACTTCAGCCGCATGGCGCTGTGCGGGATGATCTCCACCTACAACATCGACGGCCAGATCCCGGGGCCGAAGGACTTCGCCCGCGTCCTGATGCGCCGCATCCTGATCAAGGGCTTCATCGTGATCGACTACCTGCCCCGCGCCGCCGAGGCGATGGCCCAGCTGATCCCCTTGGTGGCCTCAGGCCAACTCAAGTGGAAGGCCCACACAGTCGACGGCCTGGAGAACGCCGCCGAGGCGGTGAAGCTGCTCTTCACCGGCGCCCATGACGGCAAGCTGCTGGTGCGGGTCAGTCCTGAACCCAACACCTGAGGCGCGAAGACGCCAACGAGCGAGGCGCCTAGGCCTTCTTGACGAACTCGGTCTTCAGCACGAGGTCCTTCACCTTCTCCGCGCGGCACTCGATCTGGGTCTCGTCTTCGCTGAGACGGATGTTCTTGATCAGCGTCCCGCGCTTCAGGGTCACCGTGGTCCCCTTCACCTTGAGGTCCTTGATCAAGGTGACGGAGTCGCCCTCGACCAGGAGGGCGCCATTGGCGTCGCGAACATTCATGGCGGAAGACCCTGCGCAGCAAAGAGCTGTGCTGTAGGGGCTGGGCGGCCCGCCGACAAGCCGGCCGCCCTCGGGGTCCCTAGGCCGCGGCGCCCAGATAGTCGCGCTTGCCGATCGGCACGCCCTTGTGCCGCAGGATGTCGTGGGCGGTCACCACGTGGAAATAGAAGTTCGGCAGGGCAAAGCCGAACAGGTAGTCCGCGCCGCTGAAGGACGGCTTCACGGGCCCGAAGTTGAGCGTGATGGTCCGCCCCTCACCGGCGTCCACATCGGCCACCGGCAGGCTCTCCAGATAGGCGATAGTCTTGGCGATCCGCGCCTGCAGCTGCGGGAAGGTGGTCTCGTCATCGGGCATCTTGGGGGCCTCGATCCCGCTCAGCCGTTCACCGGAGAGCTTGGCGGTGTCGCTGGTGCGCTGCACCTGGGCGGCCAAGGCCAGCATGTCCGGCGCCAGCCGCGCCTCGATCAGCTCGGACGGGTCGATCCCTTTTTCCGCCGCATGGGCCGCGCCCTTCTCCAGCAGGCTGGCGAGGTTCTTCAGGCCACGCACGAAGAGCGGGATCGAGGCTTGGTGGAGGGAAATCGACATGCAGGCGTCCTTGCAAGACACGCGACCCACCGCGGGCCGTCGTCGCACATATGGGGTAGGACCCGCCAAAGCGCGACCACTCCTTATTTGGCCCTATTCTTCCCTATTGACTCCCATGTACGCCAAAATTACGCACTTTCCATGATTGCGTCGCCTCTTCTCGCGGGCCAGGACCTGCTCACGGTCTACTAGGTGGCCGACCGCCTCCAGCTGCACCCCAAGACCGTGCGGCAGTACATCCGCGATGGACGACTGACGGCGACCCGGATCGGCAAATCCTATAGGATCGCCGCGCGGGAGCTGGCCGCCTTGGCCGGCGAGGCCGCCGCCCACGTACCGGAGGCGCTGCGCACCCGCGAGGTCCAGGTGGCCACCACGGTCGACATCCACGCCATCGACCCCAACACTGTGCATCGCATCACCACCCTGCTGACCTCCAGCCTGAACGGCCCGCAGGAGGCGGGGCGCGCCGCCCGTCTGGACCTGATGCACGACGCCGAGCGCGGCCGGCTGCGGATCGTGATCTCCGGCGGCCCCCGGGTCACCGCCGACCTGCTGCGCCTGGTCCAGGCCGTGACGGAGACCTGACCCGTGTCGGTGATCTACAGGACGCCTGAGGGCGAGCAGGCGGTTCGCGAGGCCTATCTGGCGGTCCTGGCCAACTGGCCGATCCCCAGCCAGCATCTGCGCATCGCCACGGACCAGGGCGAGACCTTCGTCGTGGCCTGCGGCCCCCAAGATGCCCCGCCCCTGGTGGTCTTCCACGGCGCGCAGGCCAACGCGGCCCGCTGGATGCGCGAGGCGCAGGTCTGGGCGCGGCGCTTCCGGGTCTATTTCGTCGATGTCATCGGCGACGCCGGCCTCAGCGCGCCTTCGCGCCCGCCGATGGAGAGCGAAGCCCACGCGCTGTGGCTGGACGAACTGCTGACAGGACTTGGCCTGGCGAAGGTCGCGCTGGTGGGCGAGTCCCTCGGCGGCTGGCTGGCGATCGACTACACCACCCGCAGGCCTGAGCGCGTCACGAGGTTGGCGGTGCTTGTCCCCGCAGGCGTCGGCGCCCAGAAAAACCTGCTGCTGAAAGCCCTGCCCCTGCTGCTGCTGGGCCCGTGGGGCGCCAACAAGGTCACCGAGCTGGTCATCGGGCCGCCGCCGGTCGACCCCTCTCCGCTCCAGAAGCAACTCGGCGACCTGATGGCCCTGGTCTTCCGGCACGGCCACCGCCGGAACATCAAGATCCCGGTCTTCGCGGACAAGACCCTGCAGCGCCTCACCATGCCTGTCCTGGCCATATTGGCGGGCAGGGACGTGCTGCTGGATTCCGCCGGCACGCGACGCCGTCTGGCCGCCAATGTCCCCCAGGCGCAGGTCATCTACCTGCCGGAGGCCCGGCACCTGCTGCCCGACCAGACGGAAGCCGTCCGAGCCTTCCTTCAAGGAGAGCCGTGAGCGGCGTCAAAACTCTGAACAGCGTCCGCGTCTGGCTGTGCGACGCCGAGGGCCCTCGTCTGTCCAGCGGTCGCGACGCCACCGACATCATCGGCGACGCCTATGGCGCGGAGGTCGACGTCATCGCCCTGCCCACGGCCCGCCTGACGGACGACTTCTTCGACCTCCGCACCCGCCTGGCCGGCGAGTTCGTCCAGAAGTTCGTGAACTACGGCGCGGCCCTCGCGATCATCGGCGACATCTCGGCCCACGTGGCCGCCAGCACCGCCCTGCGCGACTTCGTGTACGAGTCTAACCGCGGCCGACACCTCTGGTTCGTCGACGACCTGGAGGCTCTGGCCGCCCGCCTCTGACGCCAGGGCAGGCTTGCGCCCCGCCGATGATCGGCCGACGCTTCCGCCCAACCAGAAACCACAGGGCGGCGAGCGACCATGTCCATCGACTTCGAGATTCCGGCGGAGGCCAAGGCCATCCGCGCCAAGGTCCGCCAGTGGGTGCACGACGAGTGCATCCCAGCCGAAAAACGCCTGGTGGACAAGGAGTCCTTCAAGACCGTCCTGGCGGAACTGCGCACCAAGGCCCGCGCCGCCGGCCTCTGGCTGCCCTTCATCCCCAAGGAGTATGGCGGCATGGGCCTGGGGCCCCTGGCCAACGCCCTGGTGCAGATGGAGCTCGGGGAAAGCCACCTCGGCGCGCTCTCCATGAACAGCCAGGGTCCTGACGACGCCACCATGCTGACCCTGCTGGCCCACGGCACAGAGTTTCAGAAGGAGAAGTACCTCAAGCCCCTGCTGAACGGCGACAAGCGCGTCTGCTATTCCATGACCGAGAAGGCCGCCGGCGCCGACGCCACCGGCATGCAGACCCGGGCCGTCAAGGACGGCAATGAGAACTACATCCTCAACGGCGAGAAGTGGTTCTCCTCGGCGGCCAGCGCCGCCGACATGGCCGTTGTCATGGCCATGACCGACCCCGACGCCCCGCGCCATCAGCGCTATTCCACGTTCATCGTGGAGCTGCCCAATCCCGGCTACATCATCAAGCGCGACATCGGCACCATGGCCAAGGAAGGCCCGCTCAGCCACATCATGGGCGGGGGCCACTCGGAGATTGAGATCAAGGACCTGGTGATCCCCGCCGAGAACCTGCTGGGGGGCGAGGGCCAAGGCTTCAACATGGGTCAGCACCGCCTAGCCTACGGCCGACTGCGCCACGGCATGCACAACGTCGCTATGGCCCAGCGCGCCCTGGACATGGCCGCGGCTCACGTCACCCAGCGCGAAACCTTCGGCAAGAAGCTGTCGGAGCGCCAGGGGGTGCAGTGGATGCTGGCGGACTGCGCCAGCGAGCTCTACATGGCCCGGCTGATGCTGCTGCACATCGCCTACAAGGCCGAGCGCGGCATGGACCTGCGGCAGGAAAATTCCATCGCCAAGGTGTTCCTGGCCCACATGGTCCACAAGGTGGTGGACACCGCTATCCAGCTGCATGGAGCCCTGGGCTACTCCACCGACACGCCGCTGGCGGCCTGGTACACCCATATCCGTTCGCAGCGGCTGGTAGACGGGCCCGACGAGGTGCACCGCTGGACGGTGGGCCGCAATGTCATCAAGGCCTATGAGCGCGACGGCACCACCGCCGCGGCCGCCGGCGGCGACCTGCTCTAGGGGGCCTGGGGGAGCGGCAGGCTCAGCCGAGCCACCAGGCCGCTCTCCCGCCAGTCCAGCACCGCCTGGCCCCCGGTGCCGCCGCCGAGGGCGCGTTGCAGCATGTTGAGGCCAAGGCCCCGATGGGTGGGCGCGACCACCCTGGGCCCGCCTGTTTCGGTCCAGTCCAGCGCCACCTGCTCGTCCTCCAGGCTCCAGGTCACCGAGACCTCCCCGGTGGGGCGTGACAGCGCCCCGTACTTGGCGGCGTTGGTGGCCAGTTCGTGCAGGGCCATGGCCGCCGACTGGGCCACCTGCGGACTGAGGGTGACATCTGGTCCCGAAAACCGCACCCGGCCCTCCGCGCCCAGCCGATAGGGCCGCAGCTCCTCCTCCACCAGCCGCCGCAGTTCGGCCCCGCGCCAGCGGGCCTCGGAAATAAGCTGGTGGGCGTGGGCGAGCGCGCTGACCCGGCCGGTGATGATGTCCTTCAATGCGTCGGCGGTGGGCGCCGAGGTTAGGGCGACGGTGGCCTGCACGACGGTCAGCAGGTTGTTGGCCCGGTGGTCCACCTCACGGGCCAGCAGCTTCAGCCGCTCCTCGGACTCGCGCCGCTCGGTGATGTCCAGGACCACCCCGAGAACGCTCTGGGGCTCGCCGTCGGCGCCCAGGTTGATTTCAGCCCGCACCATCAGCCAGCGCACCTGCCCGTCGGGCCAGACATAGCGGTATTCGGTCTCGACTTTCCGCGATTGGCTCGCGAGAGCCTCGCGGTACGCCTCCTGCATGCGTTCAAGCTCACCGGGATAGTAGCCCGCGTTGATCTCCTCCATGGCAGGCTCGGCGTCCGCCGCCAGGCCCAGCAGCCGGTTCAACTCCGGGCTCCCCTGCAACCCCGCGTTGGTGAGCAGAAACACCGCCATGCCTCCGGCCTCCATGGCCAGCCGCAGGCGCGCCTCCGACTCCCGTAGGTCCTGCGCCGCCGTCCGCTCGCCCGTGATGTCGGCCACAGTGCCCACATAGCGGACAGCGGCGCCGGTCTCTGAGTCGAACACCGGCTCCCCGTGGGCGCGGACCCAGCGCATCGCGCCGTCCGGCTGCGGAATGCGGTATTCATAGGGTGAGGCGTCGCGCACCTCCGGGTCCATCGCGCGCCGCGACTGGGCCAGGATTTCCGGTCCATCTTCGGGGTGGGCGTTGCGAGTGATGTCCTCGATCTGCACCACCTGGTCTGGCGAAAAGCCCCAGATCTCACGGGCCCGGACAGAGACGATCATCTCGCCAGTGACAATGTTCCATTCCCATACCCCCAGCCGCGAGGCCTGGGTCGCCAGCTCCAGTCGCGCCTCGCTGGCGCGCAGGGCGTCCTCGGTGCGGCGGCGTTCGGTGATGTCGGAGAGGGAGACGGCGATGCCCGCATCGCGCATGGGCAGGATGCGAAGCTCCACCATCCGACCGGCCCGCGCCCGCGACGGAATCTCGAACCGAGAGGCGATCCGCTCGCCCATCGCCTGTACACAGGCCCGCTCGAAGACGCCGCCCCGTCCCTGCGGGAAGACATCCCAAATCGCCTTGCCGATGAGTTCGGCCCGGGAGACCCCGAAATACTCCTCGGCCGCCCGGTTGAAGACGACATAGCGCCAGTCGCGATCCAGCGCGTAGAAGCCGTCGCTGATGCTTTCGAGCACCGCCTCCAGGCGCGCTTCGTTAGAGGCGTCCTCAGAGCGTGTCGATGGAACAGGTTCGTTCATGGCGGACCGGCTTGGGGGCGTTCGAGACCCTAGACAACACCTTCCGCCCGAGAAAGCTCCGCCGTCTTCGTTGCGGGCGGAACTCCGCCGCTCTGGCCTGGGTTGATCTGGTCAGAACCAGAGGAGGAACACATGGGCAAGATTCAAGGAGAGGGCGACTACGACGCCGCCCGTCGTTTCCGCGAAGCGGAGGAGAAGTTCATCAAGAACGGCCCCGTTGAACAGAAGGCGAAAGAGGCCAGGGAAGCTCTCGACGGGCCGGAAGGCGTAGAGCTTGAAAAGGCGCGCATCGAAAGCGCCAAGCGCGCCGAGCCGCAATAGTCCGGCCAACGGCCGGAGAATAGAAAACGGTCAGGGCCAAAGGGCTCTGTCCGGCAGGTCGTCGAAGATCAAGAAGGCGGGGCGCGCCGAAGCCGGCGGCCCCGCCGTCAAGAACTAGAGGATTTGCAGCTGAGCGGCCGAATCCTTGCCGCTCTTGCGGTCGCGCTCGACTTCGAAGCTGACCTTGTCACCTTCGTTCAGTCCGCCGAGGCCCGCACGTTCAACCGCCGAGATATGGACGAAAACGTCGCCGCCACCGCCCTCAGGAGCGATGAAGCCATAACCCTTGGTTCCGTTGAACCACTTCACAGTACCAGTCGCCATTGTCGTCCCTATCAAAGTGAGTGAATCCGCAGTGGCAGAGGACGGCAAAAGACGCAAGCGTGCAAAATTCCTCGGCCCGGCGGAATCGAGGATTTCTTCGTTCAAAATGTGGTGTCCGAGCGGTATTCGAAGCCGACCAGATAGACCTTTTCGCCACGGCCATGCTTGGCGGTCTTCAGCAGGTCAACAACGCCTTCAAATCCGGAGTCCCGCGCCAATTTTGGCGTGATATCAGATAGTTCGATCTGCCGCAGGGACGTGACCTCCACAGCGCCCTCCCCCAACCTGTAGCGTCCTCCGACCTTCACACGAGGCGCCTGCCAGAGACGCACGCTGCAGCAAATCTCGCCGCGCGTGATTGGTCCCCGCAGCTTCTTTGAGAACGTCATCGCCGGGCCTCTCTCCGCCGACACACATCCTGGCCCGAAGGCTGGAAAACCGGAAGCGGCGCCATTGACGGGGTTAAGGCGCGCCCATAGCGTCCCGCCTCTTCTTTGACATCGAAGGCGGCCCCCCATGCCCCAGATCCTGGTTCAGGACCTGGCGAAGACCTATCGCGTGGCCGAACGCGACCCCGGCATGCTCGGGGCCGTGCGCGGACTCGTGCGCCGCCGCTGGCGCACGGTGGAAGCCCTGAAGGACGTCAGCTTCTCCCTGGAGCGCGGCGAGCTGCTGGGCTTCATCGGGCCCAACGGCGCCGGCAAGTCCACCACCATCAAGATCCTGTCGGGCATCCTGCGCCCCGATAGCGGCCGCGTGGAGATCGAGGGCCTGGTCCCTTATGCCGACCGCATCAAGCACGTCGCCCGCATCGGCGTGGTGTTCGGCCAGCGGACCCAGCTCTGGTGGGACCTGCCGGTGATCGACGGCTTTGACCTGCTGCGGGATATCTACCGGGTCGACCCGCAGCGCTACAGGTCCACCCGTGACGAACTGGTGGCCATGCTGCGGTTGGACAAGCTGCTGGACCAGCCGGTGCGCCAGCTGTCCCTCGGCCAGCGCATGCGCGCCGAGATCGCCGCGGCCCTGCTGCACGAGCCCTCCATCCTGTTCCTCGACGAACCCACCATCGGCCTGGACGCGCCGTCCAAGCTGGCGGTGCGGGAGTTCGTCAAGAAGCTGAACCAGGAGCGCGGCGTCACCGTCCTGCTCACCACCCACGACATGCACGACATCGAAGCCCTGGCCCAACGGGTGATCGTCATCGGCCATGGTCAGGTCCTGGCCGACAGCCCGTTCGAGGCCCTACGCGCCAATGTGCTGGCCGAACGCCGCCTGTTCGTGGACTTCGCGGGGGCCGCCCCTGCCCTCGACCTGCCCGGTGTCGAGGTCCGAAACCGCGACGGCCGGTCCCTGGAGCTGGCCTTCGACCCTCGCGTCACCAGCGCGCCGGCCCTCATCGCCGCCATCACCGCGCGCCACGCGGTGGAGGACATCCACGTCGAGCAGCCAGCCATCGAGGAAGTGATCGCCAAGTTCTACGACCTGCACGGCGCGAACGAGGCGTGATCCGTGGACGCGCTTCGCCCCTACATCGCCGCGTTCAATTCGCGGTTCCTGCTGATGATGCAGTACCGGGCCGCGGCCCTGGCCGGCTTCTTCACCCAGTGCTGGTTCGGGGCGGTCCATGTGATGGTCCTGGCCGCCTTCTACCTCGGCGCGCCAGGGGCGGCCGCCGCCAGCCCCATCACCCTTTCTCAGGCCGTGACCTACACCTGGCTGGCCCAGGGGTTGCTGGCGGTCATGCCCTGGAATGGGGATCCCGAGGTGGCAGCCGGGGTCCGAACCGGATCCATAAGCTATGACCGCCTGCGACCCGTGGACGCCTACGCTCTGTGGTATGTCCGCGCCGCCGGTTGGATGACCGCCCGCCTCGTCCCCCGCGTCGCCCTGATGGTCCTGGCGGCCGGGATCGCCCTGCCGCTGATCGGCCAGGGCCAATGGGCCTGGCAGCCGCCGTCCAGCCTGTCGGCCGCCCTGCTCTTCGCCCTGTCGGAGACCCTGGCCATCGCGCTCGCCTGCGCCATCGTCATGCTGATCAACATCATCGTGGTGGCCACCCTGAACGCCCGGGGGATCAACATCCTGATGCAGCCGATCGTGATCATCTTCACCGGCAACCTGCTGCCCCTGGCCCTCTATCCCGACGCCGTCCGCGTCGCCCTGTTCCTCCAGCCCTTCGCCGGAGTCCTGGACATCCCCAACCGCATCTACTTCGGAAATCTCACGGGCCAGATGGCCTGGGCGGGCATCGGGCTGCAGGTGTTCTGGACCGTGCTCTTTGTCGCGCTCGGGCGGTTCTGGCTGGGCCGGGTCATGGCGCGCCTTGAAGTGCAGGGAGGCTAGGCCAATGAACGCGCTTTCCCTGCTCGGCCGCTATCTCGGCGCCTCGATGCGCAGCCAGATGCAGTATCCGGCGTCGGCCATGATGCTGACCCTGGCCCAGCTTGGCTCCACCGCCATCGAGATCGTGTCCATCTGGGCCCTCTTCGACCGGTTCGGCGCGGTGAAGGGCTGGGCGTTCGGCGAGGTGATGTTCTTCTACGCCCTGATCGGCATCAGCTTTTCCTTCGCCGACTTCCTGACCCGTGGCTTCGACGTGTTCGGATCAGACTTCGTGCGCACCGGCGCCTTCGACCGCCTGCTGCTGCGACCCCGTTCGGCGGCCCTCCAGCTGGTGGGTCACGATTTCCGGATCAGCCGGTTCGGGCGCTTCCTCCAGGCGGCCATCATCCTGGCCATCGCGACGGGGACGTTGGGCTTCGTGTGGACGCCCCAGGCCATCCTGCTGGCGCTCTGGACCATAGCCGGGGGCGTCGCCTTCTTCGGGGCCCTCTTCGTCCTGCAGGCGGTGATGGCCTTCTGGACCGTGGAGAGCCTTGAGGCGGTCAACGCCCTGACCTATGGCGGGGTCTATGCCGGCCAGTTCCCGATCAGCCTCTACGCCCGCTGGTTCCGCACGTTCCTGATCTTCATCGTGCCCCTGGCCTGCGTGGCCTACTTCCCGGTCCTCGCGATCCTGGGACGCAGCGACCCGCTGGGGGCGCCAGACTGGTTTCTGCCGCTGGCGCCGGCGGCAGGGTTCGCCTTCCTGGCCCTGGCCTTCCTCGCTTGGCGCTTCGGGGTCTCGAAGTACACCTCGACCGGCAGCTAGGCCGACGGCAGTTCACCGATCACCCGCCACGCCCGGCGGGTGGGAATGTACTCGCGGTTGGGGACCCGCTCCGGCTCGACGCCCGCCAGCACCGAGCCGATGTCCTGGGCCATGGCCTTGGAGTTTATGTAGTAGCTGTGCTGCACCTTCTCGTCGGCGCCCTTGGCCACGTTGCGGCAGTCGACGATCACCACCTTCTTGGGCAGCAGGTCGATCAGGCGCGGACCGTCCGACCCCAGCCGGTCGGGATTGGTCTTGGTCTTGTCGGAGACCACCAGGGCCAGGTCTTGGGGGTTGTGATAGACCGTCACCTGCCGCGCGAGGGCGGGCAGGCATTTCAGCTTGTCGTCTTCCTCGAAGGCGTCGTCGTCCTCGTCGGGCGAGGCCAGGATGATCTGGTCGAACAGCCGGACCAGGCCCTTCGAATCCTTGGCGCATACCGCCTGCAGTCCCTGCCGCAGCACATAGTTGCCCATGGAGTGGGCCAGCAGGTGCAGCCGCTGCTGGCAGTGGTCGTCGCGCTTCAGGCCGCTGACGAATTCCTTCAGCTTCAGATAGGCCCGGGCCACGGCGGGTCCGGAGACCCGGGCGTCCTCGCGGTCGCTGTAGTAGGACATCAGCGGCACGGCCTTGCCGTCGGAAGGCCAGCTGAACAGCACCACATTCAGCGAGTGGTCGCTGATCTTCACTTCCCGCGCCAATTCCGCAGCCGCCGTGAGCGCGCCCATGAAGGTGACGTTGAAGCCGTGGATGAACACCAGGGTGTCGGTGGCCGCGCCGGCCATGCAGCCGTGCAGCTCCTTCAGGAAGCGCTCGCTGCCCAGGACCTTGAACTCAGCGTCGCCGGCCTCCTCGGGATAGACGTCCACCGCCGTGGGGCGGGCCCCATCGGTGTTGAAGTCGGCGTGGCCGAAGCGCAGGGCCGCCACCCCGTCGGGATTGAACCCCGAGCCGAACATCTCGAGCTTATTGTCAGGCAGCAGATTTCGGTTGGTTGCGAAATAGACGCGTATGCTCGCCATTGCATTCCCCCTGATCGCTCAGGAAGAATGCAACTCATTGGCGAGCGAATTCAAGCCTAAGCTTGGCTATTCGGCGGCCATCAGCACCTTGCCGCGGGTGAGCGAGGTCTTGGCGGCGAGTTCCGCCTTGGCCTGCTCGTACTCGGCGGCCAGGCGGTCCACCAGTTCGCCGGCGGTGGGGATGGACTTCACCGCGCCGATACCCTGGCCACAGCCCCAGATATCCTTCCAGGCCTTGGCTTCCTGGTTGCCGCCGGAGCCGAAGTTCATCTTCGACGGGTCGGCCTGGGGCAGGTTCTCCGGGTCGAGGCCCGCGCGCTCGATGGAGGGCCGCAGATAGTTGCCATGCACCCCGGTGAACAGGTTGGAATAGACGATGTCCTCGCCGGAGCTTTCTACGATCATGTCCTTGTAGCCCTGGACGGCGCGCGCCTCCTGCGTGGCGATGAAGGCCGAGCCGATATAGGCCAGGTCCGCGCCCATGGCCTGGGCGCCCAGGACGGCGCGGCCATTGGCGATGGCGCCCGACAGCGCGATGGGGCCGTCGAACCACTCGCGCAGTTCCTGGATGAGGGCGAAGGGCGACAGGCCGCCGGCATGGCCGCCGGCGCCGGCCGCCACCGGGATCAGGCCATCGGCGCCCTTCTCTACGGCCTTGCGGGCGAACTTGTCGTTGATGACGTCGTGCAGGACGATGCCGCCATAGGAATGGATGGCGTCGTTGACCGCCTGCTGCGCCCCTAGCGAGGTGATGGTGATCGGCACGCGGTACTTCACCGACAGCTCCACATCTTCCTCGAGCCGGTTGTTGGTCTTGTGGACGATCTGGTTGACGGCGAAGGGCGCCGACAGGCGGTCGGGGTTCTTGCGGTCCCAGTCGGCCAGCTCCTCGGTGATCTGGGCCAGCCACTCGTCCAGCTGGCTCACCGGGCGCGCGTTCAGCGCCGGGAAGGAGCCGACGACCCCGGCCTTGCACTGGGCGATCACCAGCTCCGGACCCGAGATGATGAACAGCGGCGAGGCGATCACCGGAATACGCAGACGCTCGGAGAGAATGGGCGGCAGGGCCATTGGATTGTTTCCTCTGATAATGCGTTTGGATCTTATTTTTACAACGTATACTCAAGATGCGGGATCGCGCAAGCCGGTCTCTCCGCCTGCCCTCGGGTGAACTTGACGAGGGCCGCGCGGGCGGCACATCTGGGCCGCGATGACCGACCTCGCCCCCCTCACCGCCGCCTTCCCCCCCGCCACCGCCGCCGACTGGCGCGCCCTGGTGGAGAAGACCCTGAAGGACCAACCCTTCGAGAGCCTCCAGCGCCAGACCGCCGAGGGGCTGCCGATCGCGCCGCTCTATGAGGGCTCCCACCAGGCGCCGGCCTTCACTCCGCGCCCCTTCGACGCTGACCGCCCCTGGGATATCCGCGGCCGCATCACCCACCCTGACGCCGCCCAGGCCAACACCGACCTGATGACCGACCTGGAGGGCGGCGCGGCCTCCGCCCTCATCCGCATCGATCCGGCCGGCCAGGACGGCGTCGCGGTGAGCTCGGCCCAGGGTCTGGCCCGCGTGCTGGACGGCGTCATGCTGGAGCTGGCCCCCGTGGCCCTGGACGCGGGCTTCCTTGGCCCCAAGGCCTGCGACTGGCTGGCCGCCGCCGCCAAGGGCTCGCCGGCCGCCAAACTGTTCTTCCACCTTGATCCGCTCAGCGCCTTCGCCCGCGCTGGCGAAAGCCCCGGACCCATCGAGAGCCACCTCGTCTCGGCCGCCACGGTGGCGCGCCGCATGGCCGACGCCTATCCGGACGCCGGCCTGTTCCTGGCCTCGGGCCAGGTGGTCCACGAGGCAGGGGGTGGTGAAGCCGGCGAACTGGCCTTCGCCACGGCCGCGGCCCTCACCTACGCCACGGCCCTGGTCCGCGCGGGGCTTTCCATGGAAGACGCCTGGGGCCGGATCGTCATCGGCCTGGCCGCCGACGGCGACTATTTCGCGACCCTGGCCAAGCTCCGCGCCGCCCGCGCCGTCTGGTCGCGGATCACCGCGGCCTGCGGAGTCACCTCGGTCCTGCGCATTGAGGCCCGCTCCTCGCACCGCATGCTGGCGGCGCACGACCCCTGGACCAACATGCTGCGCCTGACGGCCTCGGCGGTCGGGGCCAGCATCGGCGGCGCCGACGCCGTGGTGCTCGGCAGCTTCACCGACGCGCTCGGCCTGCCCACCGCTTTCGCCCGGCGCCAGAGCCGCAACGCCCAGCTCGTCCTGATGGAAGAGGCCCATCTGGGCCGCGTCGCCGATCCGGGCGCGGGCTCGGGCTATGTCGAGGCGCTGACCGACGAAATCGCCCGCGCCGCCTGGGCCGCCTTCCAGGCCATCGAGGCCAAGGGCGGGCTGATCGCCGCGCTCTCCGACGGCCATGTCGCCGCCGGGACCGCCAAGGTGCGCGAGGCCCGCGTGGCGTCCGGGCCCCTGAAGATCGTCGGCGTCACCGCCTTCCCGCAGCCCGACCAGACGCCGGTGGAGGTGGTCCGCGCCACACCCAAGGCCGTCGAGGCGCCTTCGCCGCGCCTGCCCGGCCCCGACAGCCATTGTCCGGCGCTTGCGCCCATCCGGCTCGCCGAAGCCTATGAGGTGACAGCGTGAGCAGCTTCCCCGACTTCTCCACCCTGGCCTTTGACGACAAGGTCGCGGTTACGCCCGTCCCCGCCGCACCCGCCTGGGAAACCCCGGAGGGCATCGCGGTGAAGTCCGCCTATGGCGCCGCCGATATCGTGGGTCTGGACGACCTGGCCGGCTATCCGGGCCTGGCCCCCTTCGTGCGCGGTCCCTATCCGACCATGTACCTCACCAACCCCTGGACCATCCGCCAGTATGCGGGCTTCTCCACGGCCGAGGATTCTAACGCCTTCTACCGCCGCAACCTGGCCGCAGGGCAGATGGGCCTCTCCATCGCTTTCGACCTGGCCACTCACCGCGGCTACGACTCCGATCACCCGCGGGTGAAGGGCGATGTCGGTATGGCGGGCGTCGCCATCGACTCGATCCTGGACATGCGGACCCTGTTCGACGGCATCCCGCTCGACAAGATGAGCGTGTCGATGACCATGAACGGCGCGGTCCTGCCGGTCCTGGCCCTCTACATCGTCGCCGCTGAGGAACAGGGGGTCAGCCACGACAAGCTGTCGGGCACGATCCAGAACGACATCCTCAAGGAGTTCCTGGTCCGGAACACCTATATCTACCCGCCCGCGCCTTCGATGCGGATTATTTCGGACATCTTTTCATATACTTCGCGCGAAATGCCGAAGTTCAATTCGATCTCGATCAGCGGCTATCACATCCAGGAAGCCGGAGCGACGCTGGACCTGGAGCTGGCCTACACCCTGGCCGACGGCATCGAATATGTCCGCGCCGGCGTCGCCGCCGGCATGACCGTCGACCAGTTCGCGCCACGCCTGTCCTTCTTCTGGAACGCCGGAATGAACGCCTTCATGGAGATCGCCAAGCAGCGGGCCGGGCGCCTGCTGTGGGCCAAGCTGATGAAGGACGAGTTCGACCCCAAGGACAGCCGCTCCCTGTCCCTGCGCGCCCATACCCAGACCAGCGGCTGGAGCCTGGCGGCCTCGGACGTCTACAATAACGTCCCCCGCACCCTGATCGAAGCCATGGCGGCGGTGGGTGGCCAGACCCAGAGCCTGCACACTAACTCGCTGGACGAAGCCCTTGCCTTGCCGACGGATTTCTCAGCCCGCATCGCCCGCAACACCCAACTCTTCCTGCAGCTGGAGAGCGGCCAGACCCGGGTCGTCGATCCCTGGGGCGGCTCCTTTTATGTCGAGCGCCTAACGGCGGATCTCGCCGCGCGCGCCATGGAGCATATCGCCGAGGTCGAGGCGCTGGGCGGCATGGCCAAGGCCATCGAGGACGGCCTGCCCAAGCGCCGCATCGAGGAGGCCAGCGCCCGCACCCAGGCGCGCATCGATAGCGGCCGCCAGAGCGTGGTCGGCGTGAACCGCTACCGCTCGGACATCGCCGAAGTCATCCCGATGCTGAAGGTGGACAACTCCGCTGTCCGCGAGCGGCAGCTGGAGAAAATCACCCGCCTGAAGGCCGAGCGCGACTCCGCCGCCGTCGAGGCGGCGCTCACCGCCCTGACCGAAGGGGCGCGCGGGACCGCCAACCTGCTGGAGCTGTCGGTCAATGCGGCCCGGGCCAAGGCCACTGTGGGCGAGATCAGCCTGGCTCTGGAACACGCCTTCAGTCGCCACTCCGCCGAGGCCTTCGCGGTCACCGGCGTCTATCTTCGCGAGGCAGGCCCCACGCCCGCCAGCGACAAGGCCAAGGCCATGACCCAGGCCTTCACCCAGGCCGACGGCCGCAAGCCGCGCATCCTGGTGGCCAAGATGGGCCAGGACGGCCACGACCGCGGCCAGAAGGTGATCGCCTCAGGCTTCTCCGACCTCGGCTTCGACGTCGACATCGGCAATCTCTTCCAGACCCCAGCCGAGGCGGCAGCCAAGGCCGTGGCCGATGGCGCTCACGTCGTGGGGGCCAGCTCGCTGGCCGCCGGCCACCTGACCCTGGTTCCCGAATTGAAGGACGAACTGGCGAGGCTGGGCCGCACCGACATCCTGGTGGTGGTGGGCGGGGTGATCCCGCCGGAGGACTTCGACGCCCTGCGCGAGGCGGGGGTCGCGGCCATCTTCACCCCGGGCACGGTGGTGCCCGAGGCGGCCATCGAGGTGCTGGACCGGCTGAACGAGCAGCTGGGCTACGCCCAACTCGACAAGGTTTAGCTGCGGGCGGCGTGTCGCCGCAGGCGGGTTGCGCCTTAAACCCATATCGGTGATGGTTTGGGCGAACGTCTGAGGAGCGGCATCTTGGCCCGTACGAAAACGCTCGCGCTCGCCCTCGTCGGACTGAGTGCGCTTACCCTGACCCAGGTGGCCAGCGCAAATGCTCCTGTGAGGGAACGCACCCTGGCCGCCGCTGTTCCGCAGCGCGGGCCGGTTCCGATGGCCGCCAGCAGCGTCACACACCGCTACTGGCCCGTGGTCACCAACCTTTCCCAGGCTACCGTGGCGCCTGCCCACCTCTTCAATGGCAAGGTCCAGGGCGCGCCCCTGCGCAGCTTCGACAGCCGTCGGCCCGCCGACCCCTCCAAGGTCCAGACCCGCCGCCACGTGGGGGTCGACCTGACCGCCGCCGAGGGCGACACGGTGGTGGCGATGGAGAGCGGCAGGATCGTCAACTTCTATCCGTTCCTGACCCGCGCGGCCTCGGTGGGCGGCGAGAAGACCTATGCGGTGCTGATCCAGCACAAGGACTATGTGGCCCTCTACGGCGAGGTCCGCGCGAACAGCCTGACGGCCCGCGGCCTGAAGGTCGGCGACCAGGTGGCGGCCGGCCAGCCCATCGGCGTGGTCAGCGGCACCGCCCAGCTCCACACCGAGACCTATGCGTCCGGCGTCACGCGCAATATCAAGTGGCCGGTGGGCTCGCCGCCGCCCCGGGAAATGCGCAACCCCACCCAGCTGCTGCTGGACACCGCCGTGGCCGGCCAGCGCCTCTATCCAAAGAGCATCAGACTCGCCGCGTCCTGAACCGCGCCTCGGCGGCGAACAACGCCGCCAGGAGGCAACCGACGGAAATCCCGGTGATGAGATCGCGCGCCAGGGTCAGACCAAAGGTCGCCAGCAGCACCACCGCGGTGCGCCATGACAGGCTGACCAGCCGCACGAACTCGGTCCGCTCAGCCATGTTCCAGCCCACCACCACCAGCATCCCCGCGAGCGCGGCCAACGGCACATAGGCCGCCAGCGGCGCGGCCACGACCATGAAGCCCAGCAGGAACAGGCTGTGCAGCATGCCCGCAACCGGCCCCCTGGCCCCGGCGCGGACATTGGTCGCGGTCCGGGCGATGGTCCCGGCGACACTGATCCCGCCAAACAGAGCCGCGCCCATGTTGGCCACGCCCTGGGCGACGAGCTCGATGTTGGAGCGATGCCGCCGCCCGCTCATGCCGTCCGCCACGGTGGCCGACAGCAGGCTCTCGATGCCTCCCAGCAGGGTGAAGGCGGCCGCCGCCGGCAGGACCGCCAGGACCTTGGCCATCGTCACCACCGGCAGATGGGGCGCCGGCAAACCGCTGGGGATGCCTCCGAACCGGCTGCCGATCGTCTCGATGTCCAGATGCAGGAGAACAGCCGCCAAGGTCGCCAGGACCACTCCGATCAGCAGGGCGGGCCAGGTGGGCCTCCATCGGCGCAAGACAAGGGCGACCGCGACGCACCCGACGCCGACCGCCATGGCCGCGAGATTCGCGGTCGGCAGGGCCTGCCCCAGCGCCAGCAGCTTGGGTCCGAATGCCCCTGGCTCGGGGACGGATAGCCGCAGGCCGAACAGGTCCTTGAGCTGGCTGGCGGTGATGACCACCGCAATGGCGGTGGTGAAGCCCACGGTCACGGCGTGGGGCACGTAGCGGATCAGGGACCCCAGGCGCAGCAAGCCCCCCAGGGTCAGCATCAGGCCCGACAACATCGTCGCGAGTAGTAGGCCGTCGATCCCGTGCTTCGCGCCGGTCGCCGCCACCAGGACGATGAAGGCCCCCGCTGGCCCGCCGACCTGGAACCGGCTACCCCCCAGGGCGGAGACCAGGAACCCGCCGACAATGGCGCTGTAAAGGCCCCGGTCAGGTGAAACCCCCGATGCGATGGCGATGCCCATGGACAGCGGCAGGGCGACGATCGCCACGGTCAGGCCCGCGATGGTGTCGGCGCGCAGGTCCTTCAGTCCGTAGCCCTCGGCGAGAATGGTCGCGAGCTTCGGGGTGAACGCGCCGGCGAAACGGGGCCGTCCGATATCGGTCATGCCAGGCCCCTAGATGCGGACGGCGCCGCATTGAAGATAGTCTTCTAACGCCTCTCGTGGCGCCTTGCGCCACACCAACTCACCGAGGGCGCGCCCCAACCAATGAATCGGCCTTCCCGTGGACGTCAGAGCTGAGGGGTTACGTTCCGCAGCTTGCCGCCTCGGGCGCGCTTCTTCTTCCCGCCCCAGCCCAGCGGCATCTCCGCCGGCCCGTGGCGCTTCTCGATATCCTTCTGCAGCGCCTTGGCCGCCATCAGGTGCGCGGGAAAAAGTGTGTCGATGGCCCAGCCGGCCACAGGCACGGTCGAGGTCATGGAGTCGGCCGCCAAATAGGCGCCCATCCGCAGCAGGGTGCCGAGCGACGCGCCGCCGGTGATGCCCGAGAGGATCAAGGCGCCCCCGGCCGCCAGGCTATAGGCGGTGCCAAGGCCCGGCACCCAGGCCAGCACCCCGTCCAGACCGATGCCGAACGGCCCGATCCCGATCAGGCGGTCCGACAGCCCCTTCACGCGCTCGGCGGCGCGCCAGGATTGATGAGCTCGATCTCTTGAAACCGCCATCCGCGCTGAACGCGCTCCTCTTCGGAAAGCTGCACCCTAGCCGAGGAACACCACCCGGCGCTTTTCCTTGCCCGCACGAATCCGGGACAGAACATCCCTGTATTCCGGGCTGTTGGCGGCGTCTTTTCGCACGCCTTCGAAATAGATGGTGTCCTCCATGTGCTTGAGCAGCATGTCGGCTGACCACTTGTGTCCGGTGAACAGGAGGTCGGCCAGCTTTCCAGCCACAGGAACCTCCCCCACCAGGGTGTCGATGGCGATGATGGCGAACATCTGCAACAGGATCATGGGCGCGGCGCGGGCCCGGACCCCGTCAAAGATCAGGATGGAGCCGGCCCCCAGGCTGTAGAGAGCCCCGGCGCCGGGGATCCAGGTCAGCAAGCCGTCCAGGCCCACGCCGAACGGCCCGATGCCAACGACATTGTCGGAGAGCTTCTTCGTCCGCTCGATGCTGTTGCGGATGTTGTGCAGGTCGATGTGCGACTGCGCGAAAAGCATTCACCGCTCCTAGGCTTCGGCGCGCACTCTGCCGCAAGCGCGCATGACCTCAAAGCCCGCACGAGGTCTTTTCGCCCATGAGGCTAAACCAAGCGTGGGGTTTGCGCGTATGACGGGAGGGCGCCTCGCGATCGCGCCGGATTCACCCTATGTTGGGCCATGGCCAAGAACGACACGCCTCTCCTGATTGTCACGACCCATTTCATCGAGGGACGTCCCGTGCGTCAGCACCTGGG
>NZ_JANPJP010000043.1:0-21979 GCF_031425575.1 Phenylobacterium sp. | reverse complement strand
ACCCTACGGCGCCGTTCCCTCCGGAAGACTCGGGTCATACAGTTGTTTCATGACCGATGCGAACCAAGCTTCCCGTGCGACCGAGGGCAACCGTGTGCGCCAAGCCGGCGTCAAGGCCGTCAAGCCGCGCGACGCCGCCACTCTGTTTATCATCCGGCGCGATGGCCCCAAGCCGCGCGTGCTGATGGGCAAGCGCCACGGCGGCCACGACTTCATGGCCAACCTGTGGGTCTTCCCGGGGGGACGGGTCGACAAGACCGATTTCAAGGGCCCTTTCGCCACGGACCTGCGGCCCGAGGTGGCCGCCAAGTTCCAGACCTATGTGTCGCCGGGTAAGGCCCGCGCCCTCGGCCTGGCGGCGATTCGCGAGACCTTCGAGGAGGCCGGCCTCCTGCTGGCCAAGCCCGTCGAGCCCAGGCCCGCCATTGGCCCCTGGCGCGAGTTCATGGCCCACGGCGCCGCGCCCGACCTGGAGGCGCTCAGCCTCGTCTACCGCGCCGTGACGCCGCCGATGCTGGCCAAGCGGTTCGACACCTGGTTCCTGATGGCCGACGCCGAGCGCCTGGTGAGCCTGGAGCGGCAACCCGACTGCGGCGAGCTGGAGGAGATCGCCTGGTTCGATTTCGGGGAGGCGTTGGACCTCAAGCTGCCCATGGTCACCCGCTCGGTGATCACCGAGGTCATGGCCCAGCTGGAGGAGCCGGGGCGGCCGATCCCCTACATGCGTTTCCGGTCCGGACCGACAAAGCCAAGGATTCTCTAGGGGCCGATTGACTTTGGGTTCGGGATTCGTATTGTCCGCGGCTCTTTAGAACCCAGCCGGCGCGACTGCGCAGCCGGCCGCGCGAGGACCGACCATGGCGAAGCCCGCCTCAATTAAGATCCGCCTGAACTCCTCGGCCGACACCGGCTTCTTCTACGTGACGAAGAAGAACGCGCGGACCAAGACCGACAAGCTGGTCATGAAGAAGTACGATCCCGTCGTGCGCAAGCACGTCGAGTTCAAGGAAGGCAAGATCAAGTAGGTCTGCCGACCCACGCGAGATTTCAAGACGCCCGGTCGCGAGACCGGGCGTTTTTCGTTTTCCCTCCCTCCCCTTCATGGGGAGGGGCAGACCGCGCCAGCGGTCGGGGTGGGGAATAATGAGGGTTCTGGGGTCCGGCAGCTCTCCCCACCCGTCCGGCGCTGCGCGCCGTCCACCCTCCCCATGAAGGGGGGGAGAAACTCTAGGCCGCTCGGGCGATGACCTTGTTGCGGCCTGAGGCCTTGGCCTCGTAGACGGCCTCGTCGGCGCGCTTGAGGAGGGCTTCGGGGCGGTCCTTGGCCCCGAGCGTCGCGGCCACGCCGATAGAGATGGTGACGGTCAGCAGCTCGGCGCCGTTCATCACCCGGAAAGGCGAGCCGGCCACGTGCAGACGGATGCGCTCGGCGATGCGCTCGGCGTCCTCGATCTTCGTGTCGGGCATGACCACCACGAACTCCTCGCCGCCGTAGCGGCACGGCAGGTCGATGGCGCGCACGTTGGAGGCCAGGCGCACGGCGAACTCGCGCAGCACCTCGTCGCCCACGTCGTGGCCGTAGCCGTCGTTGATCTTCTTGAAGTGGTCGATGTCGATCAGCAGGCAGGCGACCGGGTCGCCCCCCAGGGTGGCGCGCTTCACCAAGGCCTCGAGCTGTCCCACCATATAACGGCGGTTGTGCAGGCCGGTGAGCTGGTCGGTGACGGCCAGTTCCAGCGAGTGGTCGAGGTTGTCGCGAAGATAGTCGGTGTAGCGCTTGCGCCGGATCTGGGTCTTGGCGCGCGCCGACAGCTCCTGCGGGTCGATCGGCTTGGACAGGATGTCGTTGACCCCGATCTCCAAGGCCTTCACCAGGCGCTGACGTTCGTCGAAGTCGACAATGGCCAGGACCGGCAGGTGCCGGGTGGCCTCGTCGGACCGAAGCTGGGCGGTGAAGCGCAGGCCGTCGAAGGATCTCGCGGCCGCATTGACGATCACCAGGTCCACCGGACCCTTGGCGGTCATCAAGGCCTTGTCCGGGTCGCTCTCGATGATCGGGCGGTGCTCGATGGCCAGCTCGCTGGCGACGCGCTGGGCCTGGCGTTCGTGGTCGTCGACGATCAGCACGCGGCCGCCAGAGCCGCCAAGCCGCGACGCGGCGCCGGCGATGACCCCCATGCGGCGGCCCGAGGCCTCGCGCTCGCGCAGTTCGTCGATCACCATCTTCAGGCGGGTCAGGCTGCGCACCCGGGCGAACAGCATGACGTCATCGATGGGCTTGGTGAGGAATTCGTCGGCCCCGGCCTCGAGGCCGGCGATGCGGTCGGCGCGGCCGTCCAGAGCGGTCACCAGGACCACGGGCACGTGGCGGGTCTCAGGATCGTCCTTCAGCCGCCGGCAGACCTGGAAGCCGTCCATGCCGGGCATCATGACGTCCAGCAGGACGATGTCGGGCTTTTCCTTGGCGGCGATGGCGAGCGCGGTCGGGCCGTCATAGGCGATGAGCACTTCGTAGTACTCGGCCGACAGCTTGGCTTCGAGGAGGCGGACGTTAGCCTCAATGTCGTCGACAACCAGGATGCGCGCGGTCATGGCGGCTAACTCAAAAGACGACGAATGGTGTCGAGGAAGTGCGACACCGAAATGGGCTTGGAGATGTAGGCCTCGCAGCCGCCCTCGCGGATACGCTCCTCATCGCCCTTCATGGCGAAGGCGGTGACGGCGACCACGGGGATGTGGGCCAGTTCGTCATCTTCCTTGAGCCACTTGGTGACCTCCAGGCCCGAAATTTCGGGGAGCTGGATATCCATCAGGATCAGGTCCGGGCGGTGTTCGCGGGCGAGCGCCAGCGCCTGCAAACCCTCGCGGGTCTGCAGCGTTTCGTAGCCTTGGGCATCGAGCAGATCATGAAACAGCTTCATGTTCAGCTCGTTATCCTCGACGATGAGGACCTTCTTGGCCATTTTCGTCTGACGATCCTTGGTCTTGCGAATCGGTCACCGATCTCGCCTTGAGCCCCTTGATCTCACGGATATCCTTAAACTCGCGTTAGTCGCATTTCGGAGGTCCCTTGGCCGAACCGCCCCGCGCCCCCCGTCTCACCGACCTGGGCCTCGACACCAACAGGCCGCTGCTGATCGTCGACGTCGACGAGGTGCTGGGCCTGTTCATGCAAGGCTTTGGGACCTTTCTGGAGGGCCGCGGCCTGGAGTTCCGGGTCGAAAAGTTCGCGCTGTTTCAGAACATCTACCGTCCAGGCGAGAGCGAACACCTGGCGATCGACGACGGACGTAAGCACTACGAGGACTTCTTTCGATACGGCTGCGGCGACATGACGCCGACGCCGGGGGGCGCCCAGGCCTTGGAGGGCCTGTCGGAGCAGGCGGCGATCGTGATCCTGACCAATGCGCCGGGCCCTGCCCGCCTGGCCCGCGCCCGCTGGCTGGGGCGGCACGGCATGGACTATCCGCTGATCCTCAACACCGGGCCCAAGGGTCCGCTGGCGGCGGGTCTCGCGGCGCAGACCGCCGGGCCATCGGTGTTTATCGACGACCTGATCTCCAACCTCGACTCGGTGGCGGAGACGGCGCCGCACGTGACCCGCTTCCAGCATGTGGCCGATCCGAGACTGCGCCCACTGGCCCCGGCCAAGCCCGACCTGCACACGCGCATCGACGACTGGGACGAACTTCGGGCGGCCATCGAACAGGCCATCGGCTAGCGGAACAAATCAGGTATGCTGGTCGTCATGACCGGCGCCGTGGAGACAAGGCCGTGAGCGCGCTCTGCCGCGACTGCTTGCACCACGGCGACTTTGAGCGCCGGTGCCCCGCCTGCTGCTCGCCGCGCATCGTGGCGCACGCCGAGCTGGACAGCCTGTCCATCGCCCACATGGACTGCGACGCCTTCTACGCCTCGGTGGAGAAGCGCGACCGGCCCGAGCTGCGGGACCTGCCGGTGATCGTCGGCGGCGGACGGCGCGGGGTGGTGACCACCTGCTGCTACATCGCCCGGATCAATGGCGTGCGATCGGCCATGCCGATGTTCAAGGCCATCAAGGCCTGCCCCCAGGCGGTGATCATCAAGCCGGACTTCAGCAAGTACCGCACCGAGAGCCGGCGGATCATGGCGATGATGGCCGACCTGACGCCGCTGGTTCAGCCCCTGTCCCTGGACGAGGCCTGGCTGGACCTGTCGGGGACGCAGCGCCTGCACGGAGCTACGCCCGCCGAGACCCTGGCCCGGCTGCAAACCCGTATCGAGGCTGAGGTGGGGATCACCGTCTCCATCGGCCTGGCGGCCAACAAGTTCCTGGCCAAGATCGCCTCGGACCTGGACAAGCCCCGCGGCTTCTCGGTGATCGGGGCCGAGGCGACCGAATTCCTGGCCAGGAAGCCGGTGGGCATCCTGCCGGGTGTGGGACCCGCCATGGTCTCAAGTCTGGAGAGTTCCAACTTCGTCACCGTGGGGGATATCGCGCGCGCCGACATCAAGGACCTGGCGGCCCGCTTCGGCCCCAACGGCCTGCGCCTGCATGCGCTCGCCCACGGCCGCGACACCCGGGTCGTGAACCCCGACCAGATCCGCAAGTCGATCAGCGCCGAGACCACCTTCAACGAGGACCTGCGCAGGCAGGCCGACCTGGAGGAGCAACTTCCGTGGCTGGCGGAAAAGGTCGGGCGTCAGGCCCGGAGCGGCAATGTGGCCGGCAGGGTGGTGACGCTGAAACTGCGCGGCGCCGACTTCAAGATCCTCACCCGCCGCAAGACCCTGCCCGTCCCGACCCAGACGACCCGCTCTATCCTGGCCATCGGCAAGGAGTTGCTGGCGGCGGAGCTGAAGAGCGGCGGCGCCAACCGCTCCTGGCGGCTGATCGGGGTCGGGATCACCGATCTCATCGAGCCGCAGGACGTGGAGGACGACTTCTTTGGCGGCGACGAACGCCGAACCCTGGCCGGTGAGAAGACCGCCGATGCGATCCGGGCGCGATTCGGCGCCGCGGCCCTGACCTCCGGACGCGCCCTGCGCGGGAAATCCTCGGCTCAGGATTGAATACCAGAGGGCCGGCGCCCATCTGCCAGCCTGTTAGCATGGTAAAAACTGTGGCCTTTCGGACGAACTCGCAGCGCGCGACCATTTCGACCCTTCCATAAGGCCGTCTTTTCCATATCTAATCCATCTGTAGGGCGGTCCCGTGGCCGCCGAGGAGACCTGTTCGATGGCCGAGCGAAAGCAAGGTGATCAAGAGACGGGCGTAAAATCGGCGGTCATCACGAAGACCAAGCCGAAGACGCAAAAGCCGTCTCTGTACCGGGTGCTGCTCCTCAACGACGACTACACTCCGATGGAGTTCGTCGTTTATGTGCTTGAGCAGTACTTCCACAAGTCGCGCGAAGAAGCGACGACGATCATGCTGCATGTCCACCAACACGGTGTGGGCGTGTGCGGCGTGTTCACCTACGAAGTGGCGGAAACAAAGGTGGCCCAGGTCGTTGATACCGCGCGCCGGCATCAGCATCCGTTGCAATGCACCATGGAAAAGGATTGAGGCCCAGCTTGCCGTCATTCTCACGCCACTTAGAAGAATCCCTCCACCGCGCGGTGGCCTTCGCCAATCAGCGAAAGCACGAGTACGCGACCCTGGAGCATCTGCTCCTGTCCCTCATCGACGATGAGGACGCCGCCGGCGTGATGAAAGCCTGCGACGTCGAGCTTCCGTCGCTGAAGACGACCCTGACCAACTACGTGGACAACGAGCTGCGCTCGCTGGTGGTGGACGATGGTGAAGACGCCAAGCCCACGCCGAGCTTCCAGAGGGTAATCCAGCGCGCGGTGATCCACGTGCAGTCCTCGGGCCGCGAAGAAGTGACCGGCGCCAACGTGCTGGTGGCCATCTTCTCCGAGCGCGAGAGCCACGCCGCCTACTTCCTGCAAGAGCAGGACATGACGCGGTATGACGCGGTGAACTACATCGCCCACGGCATCGCCAAGAAGGCCGGCGCCGAGGGTGCGGCCAAGCCCGTCAAGGGTTCGGAAGACGAGGACAAGCCCGCGGTGAAGACCGGCGGCGAGGCCCTTGAGGCCTACTGCGTCAACCTTAACGAGAAGGCCAAGCAGGGCAAGGTCGATCCCCTGATCGGGCGGTCCTCCGAGGTCGAGCGCTGCATCCAGATCCTGTGCCGCCGCACCAAGAACAACCCCCTGCTGGTGGGCGACCCCGGCGTGGGCAAGACCGCCATCGCAGAGGGCCTGGCGCGCAAGATCGTCAACCATCAGGTCCCCGAGGTCCTGGCGGGCGCCACCATCTTCTCCCTCGATATGGGCAGCCTGCTGGCCGGCACCCGCTATCGCGGCGACTTCGAAGAGCGCGTGAAGCAGGTGGTCAAGGAACTGGAGAACCACGCCGACGCGATCCTGTTCATCGACGAGATCCACACGGTGATCGGCGCCGGCGCCACCAGCGGCGGGGCCATGGACGCCTCCAACCTGCTGAAGCCGGCCCTGGCCTCGGGCTCCCTGCGCTGCATGGGCTCGACCACCTACAAGGAGTTCCGCCAGCACTTCGAGAAGGATCGGGCGCTCGTCCGCCGCTTCCAGAAGATCGACGTGAACGAGCCGACGATCGAGGACACCATCAAGATCCTCAAGGGGCTGAAGACCTACTACGAGGACTTCCACAAGCTCCGCTACACCAACGACGCCATCAAGGCGGCGGTGGAGCTGTCGGCCCGCTACATCACCGACCGCAAGCTGCCCGACAAGGCCATCGACATTATCGATGAGGCGGGCGCGAGCCAGATGCTGCTGCCGGAGGGTCGTCGCAAGAAGACCATCGGCCTGAAGGAGGTCGAGGCTGTTGTCGCCAAGATCGCCCGCATCCCGCCGAAGTCGGTCTCCAAGACCGACACCGAGGCGCTGAAGCAGTTGCACGAGGACCTGAAGCGCGCCGTCTATGGTCAGGACGACGCCATCGAGCAACTGTCGGCAGCCATGAAGATGGCCCGCGCCGGCCTGCGCGATCCCAACAAGCCGATCGGCTGCTACCTGTTCTCGGGCCCCACGGGCACCGGCAAGACCGAGACCGCGCGGCAACTGGCCGGCACCATGGGCATCGAGCTGCTGCGCTTCGACATGTCGGAATACATGGAGCGCCACACGGTCAGCCGCCTGATCGGCGCGCCTCCCGGCTATGTCGGTTTCGACCAGGGCGGCCTGCTGACCGACGCCGTCGACCAGCACCCGCACTGCGTGGTGCTGCTGGACGAAATCGAGAAGGCCCACCCGGACGTCTTCAACATCCTGCTGCAGGTCATGGACCACGGGGTCCTGACGGACTCCAATGGCAAGAAGGTCGACTTCCGCAATGTGGTCCTGATCATGACCACCAACGCCGGCGCCTCCGACGCCCAGCGCAATTCCATCGGCTTTGGCCGCGGGAAGCAGGCCGACGAGGTCGACGAGGCCCTGAAGCGCCTGTTCACGCCGGAATTCCGCAACCGCCTCGACGCGGTGGTGCCGTTCAAGCCTCTGACCCAGGACATCATCCGTCAGGTCGTCCAGAAGTTCGTCATTCAGCTGGAAGCGCAGCTGGCCGACCGTCACGTCACCATCGAGACCACGGACGAGGCCGCCGACTGGCTGGCCAAGAACGGGTTCGACGAGCTGTACGGAGCCCGGCCGCTGGCCCGGGTCATCCAGGAGCACATCAAGAAGCCGCTGGCCGACGAGATCCTGTTCGGCAAGCTGGTGAAGGGTGGCCACGTGAAGGTGGTGCTGAAGGACTCCAAGCTGGCCTTCGAGATCGAGGGCGAGAACACCGAGCCCGGCGCGCCGATCATCGAGAACCCAGCCGAGGACGCGGCCAGCGCCGCCCCGGAGCTGGCCGGCTAGGCCGTCTCGACAAGCTGAAATGGAAAACCCCGGTCGAGAGGCCGGGGTTTTTCTTTGGGTCTGACTGCTGAGACGCGCGTCAGACGATCTGCGCGGCGATCTGGTCGGCGAGGGCCTTAAGTTCGGTTGGATCGGCCATGCCACCCTCCCCGTGCCGTCCCAGGGCCTGGCCTTCCCAGCGCGGGATGATGTGGAAGTGCAGATGGTAGATGGTCTGGCCAGCTGGCGCGCCGTTGAACTGAGTCACCACGATACCGTCCGGCTTCAGAGCCGCGCGCACCGCCCGGGTGACGCGCTGCACGCCCAGGATCAGCGGCGCGAGGGTGGCGGGGTCCTCCTCCAGCAGGTTGCGGGCGGTGGAGTGCTTGGGAATCACCAGGGTGTGGCCGCGGGCCTGGGGAAAGACGTCCATGAAGGCGTAGACGTGGCTGTCCTCGAACACGCGCGCGCTGGGCATCTCGCCGCGCAGGATCTTGGCGAAGATATTGCCGTCGTCGTAGGTCCCGTCCAAGCTCATGGCGCGCTCCTGCTGAGGTCTCGGAAGCGTCCTAGCACAGAGAGAGCCCACGATGGGAAGCGCCGACGCCGACAACACCAAGGGCCTCAGCCCCCGTCAGCAGAAGTACTTCGCCACGGCGCGCGCGAGCCTGGAGAAGGAGACCGGCAAGGCGATGGATGAGTGGGTCGCCATCGCGAAGACCTGTCCCGAGACCAAGACCATGACCCGGATCGCCTGGCTGAAGGAACACCACGGTCTGGGCATGAACCGCGCCAATATGGTGATGTCGGCCGCCTTCCCCACCGGGGCGGGCTGGGACCAGCCGGAGAAGCTTCGGGCCGGGGTGTGGAGCGATCCGGCGTCGGCGGCGATCTTCGAGGCCATCGAGCGCGCCGCCACCGCCCTGCCCGACGTGGTCACCGGCCAGCGAAAGGCCTTCACCGGATTTTCCCGCAACTTCCAGTTCGCCTCGGCCAAGCCCGCCAAGGGCGGCCAGGTGGTGTTGGGCCTGGCCGTGCCGCCCGACGCCGATCCGAGACTGGCGCAGCCCAAGGCCGAGGGATGGTCGGAGCGGCTGAAATCCAAGCTCACCCTGACCTCTCCCGCCGACCTGGACGCCAACCTCCTGGCGCTGATCGAGCAGGCTTGGGAGGCCTCCTAGCTCTCCCGGCGGAACGGCGAGTACTCTTCCGCCAGCCACTCCATCTCGCCCTCCACCGCCTCACGCTCGCGGGCGACGAAGTCCTCGACCGGGCCCCGCAGCATGGGGTCGGCGATGAAGTGAGCCGAGCGGACTGGGCTGGGCAGGTAGCCGCGGGCGATCTTGTGCTGGCCCTGCGCGCCGGCCTCGACCCGGGCCAGGCCCCGGCCGATGGCCCACTCGATGGCCTGATAATAGCAGAGCTCGAAGTGCAGGAAGGGGATGTCCTCGACGCAGCCCCAGTTGCGGCCGTAGAGACAATCGCCGCCGATCAGGTTGAGCGCGCCGGCCACCCAGCGGCCCTCGCGCCTGGCCATCACCAGCAGCACCCGATCGGCCATCCGCTCCCCCAGCAGGGAGAAGAACAGGCGGTTGAGGTAGGGCCGGCCCCACTTGCGCGACCCGGTGTCCATGTAGAAGCCGTAGAAGGCGTCCCAGTGTTCCTCAGTGATGTCGGCGCCGGTCAGGGGCAGGATCTCGACGACGGCTTGGGCGTCGCGGCGTTCGCGCCGGATCGTCTTGCGGCGGCCTGAGGACAGGGCCGCCAGGAAGGCGTCGAAGTCGGCGTAGCCGGCGTTTTCCCAGTGGTACTGCTGGCCCTCGCGCAGGGCGAGCCCCTGCCCGCCCAGCCAGGTCCACTCGTCGTCAGTGGGGAAGTTGATGTGGACGCCCGAGGAATCGTAGCGCTCGCACAGGGTCATCGCCCCGGCGAGCAGCGTCTTGCGCGCGGCCTCGACATCGACGCCCGGCCGCACCAGAAGGCGCGGGCCGGTGGCCGGCGTGAAGGGCGCCGCCGACAGCAGCTTGGGATAGTACCGGCCCCCGGCCCGCTCATAGGCCTCCGCCCAGCTGTGGTCGAAGATGTATTCGCCCTGACTGTGGGACTTCAGATAGAGTGGCATGACCGCAGCCACCTGCCCGTCTTCGCCCTCCACCGACAGGTGCTGCGGGCCCCAGCCCATGCGCTCGACGGCGCAGCCGGACTCCTCGACGATGTCCAGGAAGTCGAAGGAAACGAAGGGGTTGGCGGCATAGTCCGGATTGCCGGCGCAGGCCTCCCAGCCTTCGCGGCCAATCTCGGAGATCCGGCGGCTGACCTTCACCGCCGCCTTCAGGTTCACGCGGCCCAGCCCTCGAAGATCAGGTTGTCGCAGTGGTCCTTCAGGTCGTCCCACTGCTCGGGCTTGCGCACGGTCCAGGCGACGACGGGCATGCCCTCAGCGCGGTGCTTCACGGCGGCTTCACTGCGGACCATGTCCAGGCTCATGGCCAGGAAGTGCGGCCGGGCGATGGAGACCTGCTCCAACCGGGCGAAGGACTTGCGCTGCTCGGCGGAGAGGTGGGGCGTATCCTCTTCCCAGCTGTAGCTGTCCAGGCCGCGCAGCACGCCGGGGAAGCGGTCGGCGAACCAGGCGTGGGAATAGGGATTGAAGCCGATGACGCAGGTCGGGCCGGCGTGGTCGATCAGAATCTCGTGCACCCGCTGCTCCAGGGGGCCCACGGCGCCGAAGTCGGTCTTCAGCTCCACATGGACCATGGCCCGGTGGCCGATCAGGGCCAGGGTCTCCATCAGGGTGGGAATGCGCTCATCGGTCCCCTTGAGCCGCAGCTCGCCGAGGTCGGCTGCGGTGCGGTCCCGCAGCTTGCCCTCGACCCCGGTCATCCGCTTCAGGCCGTGATCGTGAAAGACCATGGCCTCCCCGTCGGCGGAGAGATGGACGTCCAGCTCGACGCCGTAGCCGGCCTGGCAGGCGGCCTGGAAGGCGCCCAGGGAATTCTCCGGCACGCCGTCGGGCGACCACAGGCCGCGGTGGGCGACAGGCGGGTGGAATAGGAAGTCCCAGGCCTCGCCGAAGGTGTTCTTGCGGTCCTTCATCGGATTTCCACCACGGCGTCGACCTCGACGGCGAAGTTCATCGGCAGGCGGTAGACGCCCACCGCCGAGCGGGCGTGCTTTCCGGCGTCCCCGAAGGCGGCGACCATGACGTCGGAGGCGCCGTTGACCACCTGGGGGATTTCGAAGAAGCCGGGGCCGGCCTGCACAAAGCCGCCGAGCTTGACCACCCGGACGACGCGGTCGAGGTCACCCTCACAGGCGACGCGCATCTGGGCGATCAGGTTGATTCCGCACAGGCGCGCCGCGCCCTTGGCGGTCTCCATGTCGACATCCTCGCCGACGATGCCGCGGACGCCCCCACTGGCGTCCAGGGAGACTTGACCCGATATGTGGACGAGGCCGCCGACCCGTACGAACGGGACATAGTTGGCGACCGGGGCGACGGGCTGCGGGAGGGTGATCCCCTGCGCGGCCAAGCGTTCTTCGACCTGTGACATGGTCGCACCTCTAGCGCGGATTCAGGGGTGCGGTCACGGTCTGAAAACGCAAAAGGCCCGGACCGTTTCCGGTCCGGGCCTCCGCAGGGTCCGCGCCAAATACGCCGGCGCGGCTGGAGGGACTTGGGAAAGCTTAGCGGACGGCCTGCAGCTTCTCGACGGCGGCGGTGACGCGCTCGTTGAGGGGCTTCATGGAGTCCTTCACCGAAGCCTGGACGATCTCACCCATCTTGGAGAGCTCGGCCATGTAGGCTTCCATGGCGGACTTCGCGAAGCTGGTCTGCAGCTCGACCACTTCCTGGATCGACTTGGCGCCCGAGAGCGACTTGGCGGCGGCGACGTTGGCTTCCACGGCCTTCTTGGAATAGGCGGTGGCCTGGGCGCCGAGGGCTTCAGCGCCCTTGGTGGCGGCGGTCACCGAGGCGATGACGGCTTCCAGGTTCTTCTTGGAATGGGCGTTGGCTTCATTGAGGCCGGCCAGCGACTTTTCGATGGCGTCCTTGAAGGCGGTGTTGCCGGCGGTGGTGAACTGCTCGACGGTGTTCTTGACGGTTTCGGCGGCGGCCATGATGAAAACTCCGGGGAACGTGGTTGACGGGCTATGCCGCGTCGCACCAGTCGGGCGTTGCGGCTGTTTGAACTCGCAGCCTATTTCTCATGTTGCACTGCAGCAGTCAAGCGACTTTGTTGCAGTGCACAATCGCCGTCCGCGCGAATTCGTCTTGGCGCCCGCACAACCCTCAACGCGACAAAAGCGCTCGCTCAAGAGGTGTTTACTCTCGCGCAAGCTCCGACCTGTCATGATAGGGTTCCATTACGGCGACCCGGGGGGTCGCCCAACCCTTTGATTCGACGGACGAACCGCAATGTTCGAGCGCGCCCGCCGCCTGTTCCTCGCCCTTGGCGCCGCCGCCTTGACGGCGGTCTCACCCCTGGCGACCTCCGCCCAGGCGCAGATTCCCTACCTCTCGATGCCGTCCCTGCCCACCACGGCGCCGAAGTACGCGGCCATCGTGGTGGATGCGAAGACCGGCGAGGTTCTCTACGCCAAGCGCGCCGACAGCCCCCGCTATCCGGCCTCCATCACCAAGATCATGACGCTCTACCTGGCCTTCGAGGCGCTGGGCTCAGGCCGCCTGCAGCCCGATGACCGGATCATGATCTCGCCGCGCGCGGCCGCCCAGGCGCCCACCAAGCTGGGCCTTGCGGCCGGCGAGTCGCTGACGGTGCAGGAGGCGATGCAGGCGCTCGCCATCAAGTCGGCCAACGACGTCGCCGTGGCGATGGCCGAGAAGCTGGGGGGATCCGAGGCCCGGTTCGCGGCCATGATGACCCTGCGGGCTCAGGAACTGGGCATGGCCAACACCCGCTTCGTGAACGCCTCGGGCCTGCCCGACAGCCGCCAGGTCTCCACCGCCCGCGACCTCGGCATCCTGTCGCGCGCCGTGATGCGCGACTATCCGCAGTACTATCGCCTGTTCAGCCAGCAGCAGTTCACCTTCCGCGGCACGCCAATGCGCAACCACAATGGCCTGCTGGGCGCGATGCCCGGCGTGGATGGGTTGAAGACCGGCTACACTAACGCCTCGGGCTACAACATCGCGATCTCGGCCGTACGCGACAACCGCCGCCTGATCGCCGTGGTGCTGGGCGCGCCGTCCACCGCCAAGCGCAACAACAACGCCGAGGACCTGCTGCTCACCGGCTTCGACGTCATGAACCGCCGCGCCCGCGGCGAGAAGATCACCATCGCCCAGAACCTGTTCGAGCCTGAACCCATCGGCCCCATCGAGCGCCCGTCGATCGAACAGGGCGATGGCGAGCAAGACGGGCTGAGGATCGTGCTGGCCTCGGCTCCGCCGCCGCCCACCTTCTCCAGCAACGACTTCGTCTCCCCCACCCGCAACCTGCTGCGCGGCCCGCAATCGGCCGACAAGCCCAAGACCGAGAGCAAGAAGGCGGAGAAGGAAGAGCGCAAGCCGGCCGGCAAGTGGGTGGTCCAGGTCGGCGCCTTCAAGTCCAAGTCCCTGGCCAAGGAACAGCTCACCCTGGTGGAACAGCGGTTCGGCAAGCACTTCGGCAAGGCCGACGGCGCCACCGATTCCGTCGGCGGCACCTATCGCGCCCGCTTCAAGGGATTCACCGAGGCCTCCGCCAAGGACGCCTGCGGCGCCCTCAAGGCCAAGAAGGTCCCCTGCATGGTCGTGAAGCCGGGCTGACGCCCTACCTGCGGGTCAGCCTGTCGCGGGCCGCATTGAGCTGGGCGGCCAGGCCGTCTGTGCCGCCCTTGTCGGGATGGGCCATACGCATCAGGCGGCTATAGGCGGCCTGGACCTCCTCAATGGACGCATCGGCGCCGACCCCCAGGATGGAGCGGGCCTCGGCGTCGCTCATGGTCCCGCCCTTGGTGGGCGGCATGACGCCAGTGCGGCGGGTGGAGACCGCAAGGCCCAGGCCCAGCACCACCAGGACGATGGCCGAGCCCCACTTGCCGACAAGGCCCACATAGGCCGCGCCGGCGAAGGCCATGATCGCAAGGCCGCCGGAGATAAAGCGCCACTCGCGACGCTTGAGCATCGCCTTGCCGCCGCCCGCCCACATCAGCAGCGCCAGGATCACGCAACCCAGCGCGATATAGGACACTACTGGGCGGCCATCAGCTCATCGCCCACGTCCAGGCCGAGCGACCCCACCAGGGCGCGCAACTCCTGGCGGGCGGCCACGTGCTGCAGCGACATGGCCACGGGGCGGATCGTCGGGGAGAGGTCGGCGATGGTCAGGCCGAAGGGGAAGAGCTCACGATAGATCACCCGGTCGCGAAGGCCCGGACCGACGCGGAAACCGACCCGGCGCGACAGGGCCTGGACGCGCTCATCCACCCGGCGGCGGTTGCGCGCCTCGGTGGGGGCCAGACGGTTGCGCAGCACCACCCAGTCGATGGACTTGCCGCTGGCCGCAGCTCGAATCTTGCGGCTGTTCCAGACGGTCTCGGAATAGAGGCTGGGCCGCTTCAGATCGAGGGTGACGGGATCGACGACGCCCAGCATGTCGAAGTCGACGAAGCTGTCGTTCATGGGGGTGACGATCAGGTCGGCCATGCCGTGGGCGGCGCGGCTGACCGCAGTGTCCCCGCCCGGCGTGTCGATCAGGATGTAGTCGGACGCCTCGGCGGCGTTGAAGGCTTCCTCGAAGCGCGCGAGCGACTCCTCATCGGACGCCTTGGCCAAGTCGGCGCTGAGCGGGTGTTCGACGGGCATCGGGGCGCTGACGCCGTTGGCGGCCAGCCAGGCGGCGCGGTGGGCGAAGAAGTGGCCCATGGACTGCTGGCGCAGGTCGAGGTCAAGCACCGAGACCCGGGCGTGCGAGTGCAGCAGGGCCGTGGCGATATGGATAGCCAGCGTCGACTTGCCCGCGCCACCCTTCTCGTTACCGACCACAATGACCTTGGGTTGGGACATGGTTCTTTAAAACTCCACACCATCTCAGCCAGCGTCGTTGCGCTGATTCGATTGGTTAACAGGTGAGGCCGCCACCCCTGCCCCGTCAACGCAACAGACGCCGCCGCCTGTGGACGGATGCCCACTTCAAAGTCATAAGCGGCCCGCCTTTTCGTGACGGAGCTCCCCTATGCCGCTGCCCATCGCCCGCACCGTCGCCGAGCTCCGCAGCCAGGTCGCCGCCTGGCGCAAGGCCGGTGAAAGCGTCGGCCTGGTTCCCACCATGGGGGCGCTGCACTCGGGCCACCTGTCCCTGGTGACCCTAGCCAGGACCCGCGCCCAGCGCGTGGTCGCCAGCGTCTTCGTCAACCCGACCCAGTTCGCGCCGCATGAGGACTTCGACGCCTATCCCCGGGACGAGGCCAAGGACGCGGCCCTGCTGGAGAGCGTGGGCTGTGACCTGCTGTTCGCGCCGACCGTGACAGAGATGTACGCGCCGGGCTTTTCCACCACCGTGACGGTAAGCGGCGTCTCCGAACCCCTGGACGGCGCGGCGCGGCCGGGCCATTTTGCGGGCGTGGCCACGGTGGTGAGCAAGCTGCTCCTGCAGTGCGGGCCTGACATCGCGGTGTTCGGCGAGAAGGACTACCAGCAGCTCCAGGTGATCAAGCGGCTGGCGGCCGACCTGGACATTCCCGTGCAGGTGATCGGGGCCCCCACGGCCCGCGCCGAGGACGGCCTGGCCCTGTCCTCCCGCAACGCCTATCTGACCCCGGCCGAGCGCGAGGCCGCCCCCAGCCTGGCCGCCGCCCTGCGCGACGCCGTGGAGCGGCTGCGCGCGGGGACGCCGGTGGACCGTGTGGAGAACACCGGCCGCGCCGCCCTGGAACGGGCCGGCTTTTCCCGCATCGACTATTTCGAGGTGCGCGACGCGTCGAGCCTAGCGGAACTTGGGCCGGGGCCCATCACCGGGTCGGCCCGCGTCCTGGCCGCCGGGATCCTCGGCAAGACCCGCCTGATCGACAACATGGCGGTCTAGCCTACCAAGCGCCGACCTCGCGAAGCTGGCGCGCCAGCTCCATGGGGATCTCGCCGTCGGCGCTGGTGTCGAGGTCCGGCGGCACGTCCTTGGGATCGAAATACCGCCAGCCCTGGAAGGCGCGGCGCGGCGTGGGGGCGACGCGGATGATCGCCGGGTCCAGGGTGATCTCGCAGCGGGCGTTGGGGTGCTCGCCGACCGTGCGCACCGCGAGGATGCGCTGGTGGCAGAGGATCATCCCCTTGAAGATCCGGTACAGCGAGCCGCCGTCCAGCAGCTCATCGGCGCGCTTGGGGCTCATCCGGGTGTGCAGCAGCCAGGGCTCGCTGTCGTCAGGGTGATAGGCCAGCAAATCCTCGATGGTGTCGCAGCCGACGCAGAGCCGCAGCATGTGCAGGGCCATCAGGCCGACGCCTTCAGGCGGGCCAGGGTGACGCCCTCGCTGACTTGGTCGCCAACCGAGACGTTCAGAGCCTCCACCTCCCCGTCGAAGGGGGCGGTCAGGGCATGCTCCATCTTCATGGCCTCGAGGGTGAGCAGGGGCTGCCCGCGCACCACGGCGTCGCCGACGGAGACCGCCACGGCAACCACCTTGCCCGGCATGGGGGAGCGCACCTGGGCGTCACCGGCCATGTCGTCGAGGTCGCGCAGGGGCGGTCGGGTGGCGAGCACATAGGTCTCGCCGCCCTCGAAGACCACGACCTCGCCGTCCTCCGTCATCAGGATGTCGGCCTCGATATCGCCCTCCGGCAAGGGGGCGTCGATGGGCTGACCGTCGAGGAACAGGCGCACTGACGTCTGCGGCGCGGCGTTCATGCGGAAGCCGGTTAGGCCCTTCCAGGGCCCCGCCTGGTCCTCATCCTCGGCCAGGGCCGCCGCGGCGGCCACCGCCAGGATTTCGTCCGACGGGGCGGGCGTGGACGCCAAGGCGTCGAGATGACGCTCGATGAAGCCGGTATCGATCTCCGCGGCGATGAACTCTGGGTGGTCCAGGCAGCGGGCCAGGAAGCCGGCATTGGTCTTCACCGGCCAGATCTCCACCTCGGCGCAGGCCTGGGCGAGGCGATCGCTGGCGCCCTCGCGGGTCGGGGCATGGGCGATCAGCTTGGCGATCATCGGGTCGTAGAACGGGCTGACCTCGCCGCCCGCCTCCACGCCGGTGTCGACCCGGATGTCGCCTGGCATGATGAAATGCTCCAGCACGCCGATGGAGGGCAGGAAGCCCGCGGCCGGGTTCTCGGCATAGAGCCGGGCTTCCACCGCGTGGCCGTTCAGCCGGATCTCATCCTGAGTCAGCGGCAGGGGCTCGCCGGAGGCGACGCGGAACTGCCACTCCACCAGATCCACTCCGGTGACCGCCTCGGTGACCGGATGCTCCACCTGCAGGCGGGTGTTCATCTCCATGAACCAGATGCGGTCGGGTTGAAGCCCCGCGCTGGCGTCGGCGATGAACTCCACCGTGCCGGCGCCGACATAGTTCACCGCCTTGGCGGCCTTGACCGCGGCCTGGGTGACGGCGGCGCGGGCGGCGTCGCTCATGCCCGGCGCCGGCGCCTCCTCGATGACCTTCTGGTGGCGGCGCTGCAGGGAGCAGTCGCGCTCGAACAGGTGGACGACATTTCCGTGGCTGTCGCCGAAGATCTGCACCTCGATGTGGCGCGGCCGGGAGACATAGGTCTCGATCAGCACCTTGGCGTCGCCGAAGCTCGCGGCGGCCTCCCGCTGGCAGGAGGCGAGCGCGGCGGCGAAGTCCTCGGGCCGGTCGACCCTGCGCATACCCTTGCCGCCGCCGCCGGCCACGGCCTTGATGAGCACGGGGTAGCCGATATCTTTGGTCACCGCCTGCAGTTGTTCCAGGGACTGGTCGTCTCCCAGATAGCCCGGGGTCACCGGGACATTTGCTTTCTGCATCAAAGACTTGGCAGCGTCTTTTAAACCCATGGCCTTGATGGCGGTGGGCGGCGGGCCGATCCAGATCAGGCCGGCGCCCATAACCGCCTCGGCGAAGGCGGCGTTCTCGGAGAGGAATCCGTAACCGGGATGGATGGCCTCGGCCCCGGTCTGCAGGGCGGCCGCGATGATCTTCTCGCCCACCAGATAGCTCTCGCGCGCGGCGCCTGGGCCGATCAGCACGGCCTGGTCGGCTTCGCGCACAGGGGGCGCGTCGGCGTCGGCCTGCGAATAGACGGCCACCGTGGCGATCCCCATGCGCCGGGCGGTCCTGAAGACCCGGCGGGCGATCTCTCCACGGTTGGCGACGAGCACGGAACTGATCATGCCGCGATCCTAGTTGGCCGTGGAGAGTCCTGCCAGCGGCCGATCAAACGACCCAGGAGGCTTTACGCTTGTCGAGGAAGGCGCGGACGCCTTCCTGCCCTTCCGGGCTGACCCGGGTGCGGGCGATGCGCTTTGCGGTCTCCTCCATCACGTCCTCGATGGGCTTGTAGGCCACATCCTCCACCAGCTTCTTGGAGTCGGCGACCGCGCCGGGGGCGCAGGCCATCATCTCGGCGGCGATGCGGGCGCAAGCGGCGTCGAGGCCCGCGGTGTCGGCCACCACCTCGGTGATCAGGCCGATCTTCTCGGCATAGGCGGCGTCGAACACCGAACCGGTGGCGAACAAGGCGCGCGCCGTCCGAGGGCCGACCGCCCCCACCACATAGGGGCTGACGGTGGCGGCGATCAGGCCCAGCCGAACCTCCGAGAAGCTGAACTTGGCGTCCGCCGTGGAGACGGCCAGATCGCAGGTCGCCGCCAGGCCGGCGCCGCCGCCGTAGGCGCCGCCCTCCACCAAGGCCACGGTCAGGGCCGGAATGTCCCAGAGGCTCTTGAGCATCTTGGCCATGGCGTAGGCGTCTTCGCGGTTGTCGCTCTCGGTGCGGTCGGCGGCCTCTCGCATCCAGTCGAGATCGGCGCCGGCGCTGAAGATTCCACCGGCTCCACGCAGGAAGACCACCCGCACGCCCTCGGCGCCCTGCAGGGTCTCGAAGGCTTCGTGCAGGGCCGCGATCAGCCGGGCGTCAAAGGCGTTGCGCCGCTCGGGACGATTGATCGTCACCATGGCGACGCCTTCGACCGTGGCCTCGATCTGCACAAGGGTCTCATCCACGTCGGTGTCGGGAACCTCGACCATGGGATCGGCGATGGGATTGGTCATGGGCAGCCTCTTCTTGCGATGTCGCACCGGGACATAATCCCAACGCCGGGTCTTTGACATAGGTCCTGATCGGGCGCGACCCAGGCCGGATCGACGCCGAAGGCGCCTACATGCGGAAGACGCCGAACCGGGTCTCCGGGATCGGCGCGTTGAGGGCCGCCGAGATCGAGAGGCCCAGGACGTCCCGGGTCTGGACCGGATCGATGACGCCGTCGTCCCACAGCCGGGCCGTGGCGAAATAGGGGTCGCCCTCGGTTTCGTAGCGGTCGCGGATCGGGGCCCTGAAGGCCTCTTCCTCGGCGGCGGGCCATTCGCCGCCCCGGGCCTCGACGCCGTCGCGGCGAATGGTGGCCAGCACGCTGGCGGCCTGCTCACCGCCCATGACGCTGATCCGGCTGTTGGGCCAGCTCCACATGAAGCGCGGGGAATAGGCCCGGCCGCACATGCCGTAGTTGCCGGCCCCAAAGGAGCCGCCGATCAGGACGGTGAACTTGGGCACCTCAGCGCAGGCCACCGCCGTCACCAGCTTGGCGCCGTCCTTGGCGATGCCGCCGGCCTCGTACTTGCCGCCGACCATGAAGCCCGAGATGTTCTGCAGGAACACGAGCGGAACGCCCCGCTTGCACGCCAGCTCGATGAAGTGGGCGCCCTTGAGCGCGCTCTCTGAGAACAGCACCCCGTTATTGGCCAGGATGGCCACCGGCTGGCCCCAGATGCGGGCGAAGCCGGTGACCAGGGTCGTGCCGTACAGCGCCTTGAACTCGTCGAACTCCGAACCGTCGACGATCCGGGCGATCACCTCGCGCACGTCGTAGGGGGCGCGGACATCGGTGGGGACGATCCCGTAGAGTTCCTCAGGGTCGAACAGCGGCTCGCGAGGCTCGGCCAGCACGACCTGGTCCGGCTTGCGGGTGTTCAGGTTGGCGACGATGGCGCGGACGATCTGCAGGGCGTGCTCATCGTCCACCGCCACATGGTCCACCACGCCCGAGCGCCGGCCATGGGTGTCGGCGCCGCCGAGCTCGGTGGCGGAGATCACCTCGCCGGTGGCGGCCTTCACCAGGGGCGGGCCGCCCAGGAAGATGGTCCCCTGGCTCTCCTCGCCGGCGCCGCGCACGATGACGGTCTCATCGCTCATGGCCGGGACATAGGCCCCGCCGGCCGTGCAGGACCCCATGACGCAGGCGATCTGGGCGATCCCCTCACCGCTCATGCGGGCCTGGTTGAAGAAGATGCGGCCGAAATGGTCACGATCAGGAAAGACCTCGGCCTGGTGGGGCAGGTTCGCGCCGCCGGAATCCACCAGATAGATGCAGGGCAGCCGGTTCTGCAGGGCCACTTCCTGGGCCCGCAGGTGCTTCTTCACGGTCAGCGGGAAGTAGGCGCCGCCCTTCACCGTGGCGTCATTGGCGACGATCATCACCTCGCGGCCGGCGACCCGGCCGATGCCGGTGATCACGCCCGCGCCCGGCGCCTCGCCGTCATAGAGGCCGTAGGCGGTGAGCGCTCCCACCTCCAGGAAGGGCGAACCGGCGTCCAGCAGGCGCATGACCCGCTGGCGGGGCAGCAGCTTGCCGCGCGCCTCATGGCGCTTACGGGACTCCTCGGGGCCGCCAAGCGCCGCGGCGGCCACCCGCTCGCGCAGCTGGGCGGCCAGGGCGCGATTGACCTGATCATTGGCCTGGAAGGCCTCGCCGTGGATGTCGATGGCGGACTTCAGTGTGGGCATGGAGCAGGCATAGCCGGGCCCGGCGATGCAGGCTAGGGCCGCGCCCCTCGCGCCTATTGGAAGAGGATGGGCTCGCCATCCGGGTCGTAGGCGGCGAAGCGGCCGACGCCGCCGACGCGCACGGCGTCGACCATGGCCTGCAGGGCCACCTCAATCTGGGCCGTGGTGGGCGGGGCGCCGCCCGATCCGGACAGGCTGGCGGCGAAGGCGACCTGCCAGGGCGGCCCGGCGCGTCGGGACTCCGCCAACAGCGCCTCGAAATTCGCCAGTTCGCCTGGGGCCTTGTCGACGCACATCAGGGGCGCGAGGGCGCCGCCCTCGCCGGCCAGGAAGCGCTCACGCTGGGCCTCGGTGGCCCCGTCGGGCAGTTCGGCGGCGGCGAAGACGAACAGCAGGCGCTGCGGATCGGGCTGGGTGGCGGCGGCTTCGAGGAGCTGGCGGAAGTGAGAGCTTTGAGTCATGAGGCGATTCTGGCGCCAATCGCCGCCGCCAACCATGCGGCAGATCAAACCGGCCGGCCATCGGCCGCCGAGGGTGCGCCACGCAGAATCGGTTTCCACCCGGCCGGACGCACCTTAGGCTCCCGCTCCGTGGCGAACCTACCGGGCATCTCGACTGATTCCGCGCTCTCGCGCCTCTTCGAGGATGAGCGCGCCCAGGGCGAGGCCACCTGGTTCTCCCTGCCGGGCGGCGTGACCCTGTTCGACGCCGGGGAACCGGCCGATCACCTGTATTTCGTGCGCGCCGGGCGCCTGGGCGCCTTCCGCCGCGAGGAAGGCCACGAGCCGCAGTTCCTGGGCGTGATCCGTCCAGGAGAGCCGGCCGGCGAAATGTCGATGATCTCTGGCGTGCCGCACTCGGGCCACGTGGTGGCCCTGCGCGATTCGGAAATCTTCGCCCTGCCCCGCGAAGCCTTCTTCGACGCCTGCGACGACGATTCCGAGGTGATGGTCGAACTGGCCCGGCTGATGATCCTGCGCAGCCGCCAGGCGGCCACCAAGTCCTCGGGGGCCGCGCCCTCCGTGTTCGGCTTCGTGACCATCGGGGAGCCGGTCGCCGTACGACCGCAGGTGGACCGCCTCGCCCGCGAGGTGGGCAAGCTCGGCTATTCGGTCACCGTCGTGGGGGCGGAAGCCCAGCACGCCCCCACCGAATGGTTCTCCGAGGTCGAGCGCGACTACGACTTCGTCCTCT
>NZ_JANPJP010000042.1:0-11566 GCF_031425575.1 Phenylobacterium sp. | reverse complement strand
CCGTCAGCGTCGTGGTTGCCGATCACCCAGATCAGGCGGGTGAGGCCGGCCAGGGTCCGAAGCTGCTCGGCGTCGTCGGCCGCCAGCCGTTCCTCCGAGGCGCGGTCATGGAAGGTGTCCCCCAGCAGCACGACGGCGGCGGGACGTGTGGCGACGATCTCGGCGGTCAGGCGCCTCAGGGTGTCGCGGGTGTCGTATGGCGGCAGCATCTGGCCGCGGGCGGCATAGGCGCTGCCCTTCTCCAAGTGCAGGTCAGCCACCACCAGCATCTGGTCGGCCTCGATCCACAGCGCCCCGCTGGCGCGGAAGGTCACCGCCGCGCCGGAGAGGGTCGTGCGCAGGCCCCCGCAGGGGCTGGGCGCCCAGGCATACACGTGGCGGGGTTGTGCCAGGGCGCTCACGCGAGGGCCTCGGCGATCAGGTCGCTCTCCGCCTCAGCCAGGATCATTTCGCCGGCCGCGCCCGGTGTCCGCTCCTTGCCGATCTCCAGCAGGATGGGGACCGAGAAGGGCGACAGGTGGTCCAGCGCCGCATGGCGGATCTTGCCCTGGATGCGTGCCAGCAGCTGCCCCAGCCGCGCCACGTCGATCAGGCCGGTGGCCGCGTCCTCGCGGGCGCAGCGCAGCAACAGGTGGTCTGGCTGATGGCGGCGCAGCACGTCGTAGATGAGGTCGGTGGAGAAGGTCACTTGTCGTCCGGACTTCTGCTGTTCGCCTGGGAATCGCCGCTCGATAAGGCCTGAGATGATCGCACAGCCCTTGAAGGCGCGCTTCATCATGAAGCTCTCCGAAAGCCAGGATTCCAGGTCGTCGCCCAGCATGTCCTGGGCGAACAGTTCGTCGAAATCGAGTCCGTCCAGGGGGTTCAGCGCCCAGACCGCCACCGCATAGTCGTTGCAGACGAAGCCCAGGGGCGCGGCTCCCATCCGCTCCAGCCGCCTCGTCAGCAGCATGGCGAGCGTCGTGTGGGCCAGGCGGCCCTCGAAGGGGTAGCAGACGATGAAGTTGCGCTTTCCGCGCGGGAAGGTCTCCAGCAGCAACTCCTCCTCTTTCACGATCAGCGAGCGGTCCTTCTGGATCTCCAGCCACTCACGGACATCGCCCGGCAGCACCTTCCAGTGGGTCTCGTCGAACATCAGCTCGCGCACCCGCTTGGCCAGGAAGGTCGACAAGGCGAACTTCGAGCCGCCCCAGGAGGGCATCTTCGGGTCCTTGCCCATGGCCGGCCGCACCAGGACGTCCAGCCCCGTCACCGCCGCCAGGGACCAGACCTGACCCGCGAAGATGAAGGTGTCGCCGGGCTCCAGCATCTCGACGTAGCCTTCCTCCACCTCGCCGATCTTGCGCCCCCCGGTCAGGCGCTTGCCCATGGCGATGCGCACCGCCAGCACTGCGGGCGAGAGGATGGCGCCCACATTCATCCGGTGGCGCTGGGCGGTCGCCTGGTCGCGCACCCGCCACCGGCCGTCCTGGCCCTTCACGATCCGGCGGAAACGGTCATAGGTCTTCAGGGCGTAGCCGCCGGTGGAGACGAAATCGACCACCGCCTCGAAGTCCTCCCACGCCAGGTCGCGATAGGGGCCGGCGGTGACCAGTTCGTCATAGAGCTGCAGCAGGTCGAAGGGTTCGGAACAGGCGCAGCCCATGACATGCTGGGCCAGGACATCCAGCGCTCCGGTGCGCGCCGGGTCGCCGTCGAACTTGTTCTCCGCGATGGCCTCGCGGGCCGCCTGGCACTCCAGCATCTCGACACGGTTGGCCGGTACGAAGAGGGCGCGGCTCGGCTCGTCCAGCCGGTGGTTGGCCCGCCCGATCCGCTGCACCATGCGGCTGGCCCCCTTCGGCGAGGCCAGCTGGATCACCAGGTCCACGTCGCCCCAGTCGATGCCCAGGTCCAGGGTCGAGGTGCAGACCACGGCGCGCAGTTCGCCTCGCGCCATGGCCGCCTCCACCTTGCGCCTCTGCTCGGCGGCCAGGCTGCCGTGGTGCAGGGCGATGGGTAGGTCATCGTCGTTCAGCTTCCAGAGTTCCTGGAAGGCGAACTCCGCCTGGAAGCGCGTATTGACGAAAACCAACGCGGTACGGGCCTGCTTGATGGCCTCATAGACCTCGGGCATGGCGTGCTGGGCGGTGTGGCCCGCCCACGGAACCCGGCCCTCGGCCAGCAGCATGTCGACGATCGGCGCCGCCCCGCCGGGTCCGCGCACCAGGTCGACCTGGTTCGCCGCTTCCGGCGGGGCGCAGCCCAGCCAGCGGCGGATCACGTCGGGATCGTCCACCGTCGCCGAAAGGCCCACCCGCCGCATCCTCGGCGCGAAGGTCTGCAGCCGCGCCAGATCCAGCGCCAGCAGGTCCCCGCGCTTGGAGGCGTGGATCGCATGGATCTCGTCGACGATGACGCAGGCCAGGTCCTCGAAATAGAGCCGGGCCCCTTCCCAGGCGCAGAACAGGGCCAGCTGCTCAGGCGTGGTCAGCAGGATGTCCGGCGGCTTGATCCGCTGGCGCTGGCGGCGCGCCTGTCCGGTGTCGCCGGTGCGGCTCTCGGCGACGATGGGCAGGCCCATCTGGAGGATCGGCGCCATCAGGTTGCGCTCGACGTCCACCGCCAGCGCCTTCAGCGGCGAGATGTAGAGGGTGTGGATCCCACGCGGCGTATTGGCCGGCGGCCGCTCCGCCAGCTCGATCAGGCTGGGTAGGAAACCCGCCAGGGTCTTGCCGCCCCCGGTGGGCGCGATCAGCAGGGCGTCGCGCCCGGCGCGGCCCTTGGCGACCATCTCCAGCTGGTGCTCGCGCGCGCTCCAGCCGCGGTCTGCAAACCAGGCCGCGAACCTCGGGGGCAGGAGGGGAGGGGCGGCGCCCGCGTCTTCGGCCATCCCTGGCCCTATAGCATGTTCCCGTTCCGTTTCACGCGCAAAGGCGCTGGGTCATTGCCGGGGGGCGTCGGCCGTCGCGCCGCTCATCTGCGGCACATAGAGGCCGGTGGCGAACTTCGCCGCCATGCCCTCCACCCGCACGCGCGAGCCGTACTGGGCGCAGGGGTCGGGCTTGGCGATCTTGATGGGCTTGCGATCGGTGGCGGTCATGGCCTTGGCCGCGTCGTCGGCGAAGGGCTCGGCGAACTGCATGGCGTCGCCGATACGGCTCAGCGACGGATTGTCGGTCCCCACCGCCATGCCCTGGCGCGTCCAGGTGATGGCCGCCAGCTGCTTGCCGTCGGCGCCCACCATCTCGGCCTCGACCCCGAGGCCGCCCAGCGTGCCCGGGGCGCGCAGGCCGATTGGGCCGGGAATGAAGAAGCCCGCCGCCGCCGAGGCCGCCGAACTGACCCGCCCCGTCGGCCGCACATGGCTGAGGATGGCGCGGACCTTGGCGTCGGCGGCGCCGTCCGGAGCGGCGATCTCGTACCGCTCCGACATCTCGAAACAGAGCTGGGCGTCGATCTCCCGCAACAGGGTGGTGCGCTCAACGGGCGACATCCAGGCCGCCGCATCCTCGGCTGCCAGCGTCGGCGACAACGCCACGCTGCGGACCGCCGCAAGGGCCGCCTCGTCCTTCCGGTCCGAGACACTGGCGCGCACCGCGCCGGGCTTCACCGCAAGGCCGTCATAGGTCGACAGCATCCCCGTAGGCTGGGTGGGCGTGCTGCAGGCGGCGACCAGCCCAAGGAGCGGAAAGATCAGAAGGATTTTCATGTGGGGGATACGAGGCGCACAGACGGGCGGACGCGCAATGCCAATCATTGCCGCAAGCCAAATGCTCCACACCCGCGCCCGTTCCTTCGGCGAGGTTCACGCGCGGGCGGGGTTTTCCAGGCGGCTCATCCAGTGATCGGCGTCGTAGCTCGCGTCCCCGCTCAGGTGGCGCCACAGCTTGATGCGGTTGACGAACTCCAGCCGCCCGGTGTCCTGCTCGAACCAGGGCTCGGGCGTCATCAGGATGGATTCCACCGACTCGGGCTGGGCGCTCTTCACATAGAAGATCGGTCGGGGATTGGGCGGGGGCAGCGTCGCCATGTCCCACCGCCGTACCTGGGGCTCGCTGGGGTTCATGCGGATCTTGAACATGGTCCGGGTGCGGTCGGCGTGGTTCACGCCGCCGCCGTGCCACAGCCCGTTGTGCAGGAAGAGTAGGGTTCCGGCCTCGCAGACCATATGCTGCTGGCCGCGGATGTTCTGATAGCGCCCCAAGGCCACCTCGCTGACCTTGCGCAGGTGGGTTCCGGGGATGAAACGAGTGCCGCCCATCTCGCGGGTCACCTTGTGCGGGTAGTACATGACCTGCAGGTCGAAGCCCTTGGACGGGTCGGCGGTGGAGTCCTGGTGGGTGTGCTGGGAGACGTTCTCGCCGCCCCCGGCTTCGTGATAGGCCGGCGGGAAGGTGACGTGCAGGAAGTGGTGGTCGAACACCGGGTCGGGCCCTACCAGGCTCTGGATCGCCCCCTTCACCAGCGGCAGGTCCAGCAGGCGGCGGATGGCCGAGCCTTGCGGATAGGTGGCCGAGAGCGGCGCGCCCGCCGCTACCTCCGGGATTTCCGCCTGACCCAGCAGCTCTCCGAAGGCGCGCATCACCTTGCGGCCGGGCTCGGGCTCGGCGACCTCGCCGACCTCAGCCAGGAATTGGCGGTTGATTTCCTCGGGGACCACGCCGTCGAAGCGCAGGAAGCCGCGGGCCACGAAGCGGGCCATCTGCAGGGAGTTCAGCAGGACAGGTTGCTCGCTCACGGCGCCGTCTCCACCAGCTGTTCGAAGAAGAACTCGTATTTCAGATAGGCCAGGTCGAACTCCTCGCCGCGCGGGTGCGGCAGGATCTGCGAGGCCTGGAACAGCCGCCAGCCGTCACGCAGGGCGTCGGCTCCGGTCCGATAGGGCGGATCGTCATTGTCGCCCGCCATCGGGCGCGTCTCGCCTGTCCCGTCATAGACCGCCCAGGCGACCACGGGAGAATCCAGGGCCGAGTTGGCCAGATAGAGAACCAGCACCTTCTGGCGCGTCATGTGTCCCTCATCCCCATGCTGACGACAGGGTTCGGCGCCGACCATGAGCCAGGTCGTGGGCTATGGGAACGTCGATTTTCGCGTGAACGAAGTCCCATTGGGGTGACGACGGGGTAAGCTGTTCGTTCCCGTTCCGTTTCGCCGGGAAATCCGCTAGTCACAACCCGTGAACGCCCTTGCCCCGAGTCTCGATCTGGCCCCCGCCCTCGTCGTCTTGCCCGGCCCCCGCGCCGCGGCGGCCGATGCGACCCGCGCGGAGCTGATCCGGGCGCCGGAGGCTCGCGACCTCTTCGAGCACGGCCCGGTCCTGGTGGCCCACGCGGGCATGACCGCCAAGCGGCTGGGGGTGCATTCGCCAGCCCGGTCACAGGGCCTGTTCGATGCTCTGGAGCTGTTCGCCTTTGTCCGCCCCGCCCGCTTCTGCGCGCCCTCGGCGGCCGGCCTGGCCCTGGCGCTTGGCCTGCCCGAGCCCAAGGGGGCGGCGGAACAGGCCAAGGTGCTGCGCGAGGCCTGCCACGTCCTGCTGTCCGAACTGGCCCTGACGCCCGAACCCTCGCGCGAAGAGGCCCTGGCCATCGGTGAGACCCTGGCCCGCGCCGGCTGGGCCTGGGGCTCGGCCGTCATCGGGGCCCTGCGCTCCGCCCCCGTCGGCAACGCCTTCCGCGGCTCGGGCATGGACGTGTGGACCCGCGTGGCGGAGTGGGAGGAGCATGCGCCGCCCGGCGAGGCCGGTTCGCGGCCGATCGCGCCGGAGGCCGCGGCCCAGCGCCTCACTGACCTTTTGCGCCAGGCGGGCCTGGACGAGGCGCGGCCCACCCAGGCCGAGTTCGCCGCCGAGGCCGCCTTCGCCTTTTCGCCGCGCGAGAAGGAAGGCGAACCCCGCATGATGCTGGCCGAGGCCGGCACCGGCGTCGGCAAGACCCTGGGATATCTGGCGCCCGCCTCCCTGTGGGCCGAGGCCAACGGCCCCGCCGTCTGGATCTCCACCTATACCCGCGCCTTGCAGCGTCAGATCGAGCGCGAGAGCCACGCCATCTATCCTGACCCCAAGGTCCGCGCGAAGAAGGCCGTGGTGCGCAAGGGACGCGAGAATTACCTCTGCCTGCTGAATTTCCAGGACCAGGCCAACACCGCTCAACTCGGTGGGGCCGACCTGATCGGCCTGGCCCTGACCGCGCGCTGGGTGCGCGCCACCCGCGACGGCGATATGACCGGCGGCGACTTCCCGGCCTGGCTGCCCACCCTGTTCGCCATCCCGCCGGTGGGCCAGGCCAGCGCCGCCAACCTGGTGGACCGGCGCGGAGAATGCATCCACGCCGGCTGCGCCCACTACCGCACCTGCTTCGTGGAAAAAGCGGTGCGGGGCTCGCGCCGCGCCGACATCGTCATCGCCAACCATGCGCTCGTCTTGACTCAGGCGGCCTTCGACGGCGCCCGGGCCGCGCGGGGCTCCAAGGCCGACGGCGAGACCACCCAGGTCTAGCGCATCGTCTTCGACGCGGGTCCCCAGCTGTTCGACGCCGCCGACGCGGCCTTCGCCGCCGCCCTTTCGGGCGCGGAGTCCGCCGAGCTGCGCCGCTGGATCCGGGGGCCGGAGGGCCGGGGCCGGCGGGGCCGGGGCCTGGAGGCCCGCCTCATGGAGGTGCTGGGGGATCGCGACGACGCCAAGCGCGCCCTGGTGGACGCCACCCGCGCCGCCGCCGCCCTGCCGGGCGAGGGCTGGTCGGGCCGCGTGGCCTCGCCCAGCGGCGAGGTCAATCCGATGGGGCCCATCGAGCACTTCGTGGTGGCCATCATCGAGCAGCTCCGCGCCCGCGCGGCGCCGTCCGAGGTGGGCATGGAGTGCGCCGCCCGGCCGGCGCTGGACCTCGTGCGCGAGACCGCGCGCGCCGCCGCCTCGGCGCTGGCCGCCATCGAGGCGCCCCTGCTGGCCCTCGCCCGCCACCTGGAGGACGTGCTGGACGACGAGGCCGCGACCCTGCCGCCCGGCGACAAGGCGCGTATTGAAGGGGCCCTGCGCGGCCTCGACAGACGGGCGCGCATGACCCTCCCGGCCTGGCGCTCCATGCTGCGCGCCATCGACGAGGACGCCGAGGACGATCCCGATTTCGTCGACTGGTTTGACGCCACCTTCCTCTATGGCCGGGTGGTGGACGCCGCCTGCCGCCGCCACTGGGTCGATCCCACCGAACCCTTGACCAACGCCGTCATCGCCCCGGCCCACGGGGTGCTGGTCACCAGCGCGACCCTGGCCGATAGCACCCTGGCCGATCCCTTCGCTTTGGCCGAAATGCGCACCGGCGCCGCGCGCCTGCCCGACCGGCCCAAGACCCTGCGGCTAGCCTCGCCCTTCGACTACGAGACCAACGCCCGGGCCTTCGTGGTGACCGACGTCGGCCGCGACGACCCGCGCCAGGTGGCCGCCGCCATGCGCGAACTGTTCCTGGCCGCGGGCGGCGGCGGCGTCGGCCTGTTCACCGCCATCCGCCGCCTGCGCGCCGTCCACGAGCGGATCGCCGCGCCGCTTTCCGACAAGGGCCTGGCCCTCTACGCCCAGCACGTCGATCCCCTGGAGGTCGGCGCCCTGGTGGACATCTTCCGCGCCGAGCAGGACAGCTGCCTGCTGGGAACCGACGCTGTCAGGGACGGCGTCGATGTGCCGGGCCGGTCCCTGCGGCTGCTGGTGTTCGACCGCATCCCCTGGCCGCGTCCGGACATCCTGCACAAGGCCCGCCGGGTCCGTTTCGGCGGCAAGTCCTATGACGACAGCGTCGCCCGCAACCGCATCAGCCAGGCCTTCGGCCGCCTCATCCGCCGCGCCGATGACAAGGGGGTCTTCGTCATGCTCGACGCGGCCGCACCCACCCGCCTGTTCTCCGGCCTGCCGGAGGGGGTGAAGATCGAACGCCTCGGCCTGGTGGAGGCCATCGAGGCGACGGCGGAGTTCCTCTCTACCTGAGCCCTCCCCCTCGATGGGGGAGGGTTGGGTGGGGGTGCGCGCCGTCTGTTGGGGTGAAGGTTTCGATTGGGCGCAGAGCCGTCCCTCGCCCCTCCGTCACCTCAGCAAACTCACTCCCAACCCTACCCTTCCCCCATCGAGGGGGAAGGGAAGCTCCCGCCTCACGCCGCCCGCATCTGCTCAAACAGATCCGCCGGATAGGGCGAGACATAGAGGCTGACACCGGTGGCGGCGCGGATCGCCTCGGCGGGCTGGTCCCAGAGGCGCTCCCAGTCCAGGCCGATCAGCGGCGGGCTCTGTCGGCCGTGGGTCCAGGCGCTCAGGATGATGTCCAGGAACAGGGGCAGGGCCAGGGGCTGGCCCAGCGCGATCTTGCTGGTGACCATCCCCAGGAACATCGAAGAATAGTGGTGGCCGAACTGGGCCATCTGGAAGCCCGAGATCGCCACCTCGTGCAGGGCCGTGGTCCGGTAGCCGGCCAGGAGGTGCCATAGATCGTGGCACTGCAGGATGCGAGCGTTGAGATAGTCCAGCGGCGCGGGCAGGTCAGCCAGGCCCAGCGCTTCGCGGTCGAGAACCTCCAGGTCGAAGCCATTGTCGACGATCAGGCCATGGAACTCCGCTCCCAGCGATCCCGCCGGACAGCGGGCCAGGGCCTCCAGGGTGAAGGGCTTGGGATAGCCGGCGGCGGCGGCGGCGGAGACCCCGGGATAGAGCAGGGCGCACCTGGCCACCCGGCCTTGCAGGTCAGGCAGGGTTCCGGCCAGGGCGGCGGTGCGCACAGTGACCTCCCCGGCGTCTAGGTTGGCGACCGGGTCGTCCACGAGGCTCCAGAAGCCGTCCCAGAAGGCGGCGGGGATGGGTTGCGGGGCGCCTTGAGCCTCGATCATCGGCCCGCGCGGAGCGACCCCCAGCCAGCCCTCGGTGGCCCCGTCATAGACCAGGACCAGCTTTTCCGGGGCTGCGGTCGCGGCATGGACCAGCAGCGCCGCGAGATCGGCCTGGTCCGCGCCGCCGGTCCGGAGGGATGCGGCCAGCCTTTTGGCGTCGTCGCCGTCCCCACCTTCAATTACGCGGGCTTCGAAACAAGCACGCGTCGCCGGGTCGATCATGCTGGCATCCCTGGGACTATTTTTTCCAGGCAGCCTATCATTCCCATGCAGAAATCAAGCGGCACGTAGGGTTGTGTCGGCTGACACCGGTGTCATGATGCGCGAAGCGTCGCCAGGGAGGCCCAGATGCAGACGACCCGACGGGTCATTCTCGCCAGCATGGCCGGCGCCCTGGCGCTTCCCGCCACCGCCACCGCCCCGGGTCCCACCCGCGCCGACGTCCTGGCCGCCATGCGGCGCGCCACCGCCTTCATGACCGACAAGGCCGCCGTGCATGGGGGTTATGTCTGGTCATACCTGCCCGACTTCTCGCGCCGCTGGGGGGAGTTGGAGGCCAGCGCCACCCAGGTCTGGGTGCAGCCGCCGGGCACAGGCACGGTGGGCCACCTGTTCCTCGACGCCTATCACGCCACCGGGGACGAGACCTATTACGCCGCCGCCACCCAGGCCGCCGAGTGCCTGATGGCGGGACAGCTGCCCACCGGCGGCTGGAACTACCTGATCGACTTCGGCGGCGAGGCGGCCAAGGCGGAATGGTACGCCACCGTCGGGGCCAACGCCTGGCGGATGGAGGAATTCCAGCACGACTGGGGCAACGCCACCTTCGACGACGCGGGCTCGTCAGAGGCCATGCAGTTCCTGCTGCGCATGTACCTGGAAAAGCGCGATCTCCAGTTCAAACCGGCCCTCGACCGGGCGCTGGATTTCGTCCTGAACAGCCAATACCCCAACGGCGGCTGGCCACAGCGTTGGCCCGCCGGGCGGTCTTTCACCAAGCACGGCGCCGACTATACGGGCCACATCACCTTCAACGACGACGTGGCCGGCGAGAACATCAAGTTCCTGGCCATGGTGGCCCAGACCCTGGGCGATCCCCGCGTGGGCCCCGCCATCCGCCGCGCCATGGACGTCTTCCTCATCACCCAGCAGCCCGCGCCCCAGGCCGGCTGGGGCCTGCAGCACCGGGTCGACGACCTGAAGCCCGCCGCCGCGCGCAGCTATGAGCCCCTGGCCCTGACCACCCACACCACGGCGGTCAACACCGCCCAGCTGATGACCTTCTACGAACTCACCGGCGATCCCAAGTATCTGGCCCGCGTCCCCGAGGCCTTGGACTGGCTGTCCCGGGTGGCCCTGCCCAGGCCGAGGCCGGACGGCCGCACCCATCCGACCTTCCTGGAGATCGGGACCGACCGGCCGCTCTATATCCACCGGCGCGGCTCCAATGTGGTGAACGGCGCCTACTATGCGGATGGCGATCCGGCGAAGACCCTGGCCCACTACAGCTCCTTCCGGCTGGTGAAGCTGGACGAACTGCGGGCCCGGTACGCCGCGCTGAAAGCGACGCCACCGGACAAGGTCGCAGCCAACTCGCCGCTGATCCACAAAGGGCCCCTGCCACGCTTCTTCGCCAACCAGGATTTCGCCACGTCGGATCTCACCGGCGGCGGGACCATGGCGCCCCTGAAGGCAAGCCCCGAGGTCGTCGCCAGGCTGTTGGCCGACCTGAACGCGGAGGGCTATTGGCCAACCCCCCTGGTGGCCGCCAGCAACCCCTACCGGGGGCCCGGCCCCAAGACCCCGACCCCCGGCGACTATTCCCAGACCCACGTCGGCGACGCCTTTGACACCTCGCCCTATCCCACCGACACGCCGGTGATGGGCATCTCCACCTCGGCCTTCATCAAGAACATGGGGGTCCTCATCACCGCGGTGGACGGCGGCGGCGCCTGACCTTTCCTCCCCCGTAAACGAGGGAGGAAAAAGTCAGACCACCGCCTTCGAATAGAGGTTGATCACCAGCACGCCGGCCAGGATCATCCCCATGCCCACCACCGCCGGCAGGTCGAGCTTCTGCTTGAAGATCACCCAGGCCAGCAGGGTGATCAGCACGATCCCGATCCCCGACCAGATGGCGTAGCTGATCCCGACGGGCACCGTCTTCATCGACTGGGCCATGCAGTAGAAGGCCACCCCGTAGCCCCCCGCCGAAATGATCGACGGAAGGGTCTTGGAGAACCCGTCTGACGCCTTCAGCGCGGTGGTGGCGATCACCTCGCAGACGATGGCGATGGCGAGCCAGGCGTAGCCGTTCATGGGGTCGTCCTTCCGTCCGAATCGGGTGTCGCGGCCCACCGTACCCGGAACGCGCGCCCGCGGGTCAGGCGCGCGCCGCTAGCCTCCCTAGCCCGCCCGCGTAGCAGCGATGACCTCCCCCACCAGCCGGGCCACGGTCTCCATGTCGCTGGTCGGGGTGGGGGTGGTCCCCAGCCGCACCAACACCAACTCGGCCGACGGGACCACGATCATGTACTGGCCGTGGTGGCCGCGGGCCATGAAGGCGTCGGCTGGCATGCCCCAGGCGATGCGCCGCCGCGACCCGTCTCCCGCGCCCCGGTTGGTCCAGAACCCGGCGCCATAGCCCACGGCCTCGCTGCCGGGGGTGGGGCGGGCGGAATAGTCCGCCCAGCCCTTGGGCAGGATCTGTTGTCCCCCGACTTGG
>NZ_JANPJP010000041.1:0-9670 GCF_031425575.1 Phenylobacterium sp. | reverse complement strand
CCAGGACCGAGCCGGTCATGGAGTTGCGGGTGGTGTCGTTGCCGCCGACGATCAGCAGGATCAGGTTTCCCAGATACTCCATGCGATCCATGTCCTTGGTGGCCTCGCCGTGGGCCAGCTTGGAGATGAGATCGCCCTTGGGCGGCTGGGCGATGCGCTCAGCCCACAGGCGGCTGAAGTAGTCGACGCATTCGAACAGCTCCATCTTCCGCTCGGCCTCGACGATCTCGGGGTCGTCGGAGCTGAACAGGCCCGACTCCGGTCCCGCCGTGGCCACGTCGGACCAGCGGGTCAGCTTGCGGCGGTCTTCCCAGGGGAAGTCGAACAGGGTCGCCAGCATCTGGGTGGTGAGCTCGATGGAGACCCGGTCGACCCAATCGACGGGCTCGCCCACCGGCAGGTTGTCGAGGGTGTTGCAGATCCGCTCGCGGATCAGGGGCTCCAGAATCTGCAGGTTGTGGGGCGAGACGATGGGGCTGACGGTCTTGCGCTGGACGTCGTGCTTGGGCGGGTCCATCGCGATGAACATCGGAAGGGTGAAGTCTTCCTTGGGGTCGAAGATGGTGATCGACGGCTCCGAGGAGAAGGCCTCGTGGTTGGTGTCGACGGCCATGATGTCGTTGTACTTGGTCACCGACCAGAAGGCGCCGTCCTCGTGGTGCTCAGGCGGATGCAGGTGGACCGGGTCCTCCTTCCGCAGGCGCTCGAAGTAGGGCCACATGGTCTCGGTGCGCCACAGTTCGACGTCGGTTGGGTTGATGTCGTCAAGCGGCATGGAATAGGCGCGCGCCCTGGCTTCCGCCTTCAGGTCGATGTTGCCGTCGCTCATCAGGTGTCCTCCGAAGCCGTCTGGAGCGGCTATCTTATCACTGTTCAGACGAGAATGCTTGAGGCTGAGCGGCAAGGCAAGAGGCCGCGCCAGCGGGACGGGGCCGGTGCGCAGAAAATCTATACAGACGAAAGCGCACGACCGTGCTGTAACGGACGTTTCTCGAACAGATGTTTGACTGGATCGCCCATGGCCGCCGACGCCCTCTTCAAGCCCTTCGACTACAAGGGCCTGCACCTCAAGAACCGTATCGTCATGGCCCCGATGACCCGGTCGTTCTCGCCCGGCGGCGTCGTCACCGATGACGTGGTGGCCTATTACAAGCGCCGCGCGGCGGCCGAGGTCGGGCTGATTGTTTCTGAGGGCACGGGCGTGGACCGGCCGATCTCGGTGAACGACGCCAAGGTGCCGCGCTTCCATGGCGAGGCCGCCCTGGCCGGCTGGAAGCGGGTGATCGACGCGGTGCACGAGGCCGGCGGCGTGATGGCGCCTCAGCTGTGGCACGTCGGCGCGGTGCGCGCCCGCGACCCGGAGTTCTCGCCCAAAGGCCCCTATGACAGCCCGTCTGGCCTGTCGCGTCCCGACAAGCAATTCGGCGAGGGCATGTCCGAGGAAGACGTCGCCGACGCCATCCGCGCCTTCGCCGAGGCCGCGGCCCACGCCAAGGCGCTCGGCTTCGAAGCCATCGAACTGTCGGCGCCCACGGCTACCTGATCGACCAGTGCTTCTGGGAGGGCACCAATGTCCGCGAGGACGCTTACGGTTCAAAAGAGCTGACCGGACGTGCCCGCTTCGCCGCCGACATCTTGAAGGAAGTCCGCAAGGCCGTCGGCCCCGACTATCCGGTGATCATCCGCATCAGCCAGTGGAAGCAGCAGGACTACACTGTCCGCCTGGCCCACGATCCCAAGTCCATGGAGGCCTGGCTGGGCGCCCTGGTCGACGCCGGCGCCGACATCCTGCACTGCTCGCAGCGCCGGATCTGGGAGCCGGAGTTCGAGGGGTCTGACCTCAACTTCGCCGGCTGGGCCAAGAAGCTGACCGGCGTGCCGACCATCTCGGTGGGTTCGGTGGGCCTGTCGGGCGAGTTCATCGCGGCCTATGGCGGCGAGGCCTCGCAGCCGGCCTCGCTGGACGAACTGGAACGCCGCATGGACCGCGGCGACTTCGACCTGGTGGCCGTCGGCCGCGCCCTGCTGCAGGACCCCGAGTGGGTGCTGAAGATCAAGGAAGGCCGCAACGACGAGCTGAAGAGCTTCGAGCGGTCGGCCATGGCGGTGCTGTACTAAGACCCAATTCCACCGGTTTCCTTCTCCCCTTGCGGGAGAAGGAAAGCGGCTACCCCAGCGCCGTCTCGGCGATCGACTTGGCGGTCGGATAGTCGGCCTTGCCGTTGCTGGCGCGCAGCACCTCGGTGGTGGCGACGATCCGCTTTGGCGTCTTGTAGCCGGCCAGCGCCATGCGGACGTGGGCGCGCAGGGCGTCCTCGTTCAGGCTGGCGCCTTCCGACAGGCGGATGACACCGGTGACCGACTGGCCCCACTTCTCGTCGGGCAGGCCGATGACCAGGGCGTCCTCGACGGAGGGGTGGGTCTTCAGGGCCTCCTCGACCTCCTCAGGGAAGACCTTTTCCCCGGCGGTGTTGATGCAGGCGCTGCCGCGGCCGAGCAGGGTGAGCGTGCCGTCGGCCTCCACCAGGCACCAGTCGCCGGGGATGGAATAACGCTCCCCCTTGATGGTCCGGAAGGTGCGCGCGGTCTTCTCGTCGTCCTTGTAGTAGCCGAGCGGGTTTGGCCCCTTGATGGCGATCATGCCCGAGACGCCGGAGCCGGGCTCCACCGGCTCGTCGTTCTCGTCGAACACCTTGCAGCGCTCGCCCAGCATGAACTTGGCGGTAGGGGCCTCGCCGCCCTTCATCATGATCGAGGCGCCCATGCCGAGCGCTTCGGAGGAGGAGAAAGCGTCGCTGAGCATGGCGCCGGGCATGTGCTCCAGCAGGCCCTGCTTGACCTCCAGGCTCCACATCACACCGGAGGACACCACCACCGCGACGCTGGAGAGGTCGTACCGGCCCGGGTTGGCGTTGAGGGTGTTGAGCAGGGGCTTGGCGAAGCTGTCGCCCACCAGGACCAGGGATTGGGGCTTGTGGCGGTCGATGGTCTCCAGCAGCTCGACGGGGTCGAAGGTCTGTCCCTCCAGGGTGACGACGCAGCCGCCGGACATCATGGCGCCCATCGAGGTCAGCAGGCCGGTGCCGTGCATCAGCGGCGGGGCCGGCAGGATGCGACCGCCGGGGCCGGCGGTGCGAGTGGCCGCGGCCAGCTCCTCGAGGGTTTCCGGGACCGGACCCATCATGCGGGCCTGGGCCAGGGTGATTTCCCGCAGGTCGTTGTGGGTCCACATCACGCCCTTGGGCATGCCGGTGGTGCCGCCGGTGTAGATGAAGAACTGATCGTCGCCCGAGCGCTGGATATCGAGCGGCCCGCCATTGCCCTCGGCGGCCAGGGTGTCGAAGGCCTCTGCGAAGGGGGCGGTGGTCTCACCGACCTCGATCCAGGTCTTCACACCCGGCAGGCGCGGGCGGATCTCGGCGACGGCGTCCCGGAATTCCGACGAATAGACCACGGTCTGGGCGTCGGAATTGTCGAAGATGTACCAGACCTCCTGGGGCGTGTAGCGGTAGTTGACGTTGACGTGGGTCAGGCGCGCCTTCCACCCGGCGGCCACGGTCAGCAGGTACTCCGGCCGGTTGCGCATGTAGATGGCGATCTTGTCGCCGGGCTGGGAGCCGCGGGCGATCAGGCCGCGCGCCAGGCTGTTGGTGATCTGGTTGGCCTGGCCCCAGCTTATCTCCCTTTCTCCATGGATGAAGGCGGGCGCCTCAGGCGGCACCGCCCCGCCGACCGCGTCCAGGATGTCTCCGAAATTCCAGGCCATCGTCTCTCTCCCTTGTCGCTCCGTCGCTCATGGCGCCGGATGTCGAATTGTCGTCGGGCGCCGGATCAGGCGTTGAAGTTGAGCTTCAGGCCCGGCCGGGGCCAGCGGGCCTTGAACAGCTTGCCGGTGGCCGAGCAGGTCACCCAGGCGTCGCGCATGTCGGCGCCGCCGAAGCAGATGTTGGTGACGATCAAGTCGGGGAAGGCGAAGTGCTCGTAGGAGCCGTCCGGGTCGATGGCGGTGATCCCGCCATTGATGATGGTGGCCACGCAGACCTTGCCCGAGGCCTCAACCGCCAGGCTGTCGAACAGCTGGTAGCCGGGCATGTTGGCGACGACACGGCCCGGCGCGAAGCCCGCGGGCGGGCCCAGCACCCCCACCTCGGCGACGTCGAAGGCCCAGAGGCGGCCGAGGTTGGTGTCGGCCAGGTAGACCACTTTCTCATCCGGCGAGAGGCCGACGCCGTTGGGCGAGATCAGGTGGTCGCGCTGGCGGCTGATGTGGCTGCCGTCGGTCCTGGCGTAGTAGAGCGCGCCGAACTTGCGGCCTTCCGGCGTCGAGCAGCCGTGGTCGGAGAACCAGAAGCCGCCGGACTTGTCGAAGACGATGTCGTTGGGGCCCACCAGCCGCTTGCCGTCGCAGGAGTCATAGAGGGTGGTCAGCTTGCCGGTGGCCAGGTCAAACCGCTGGATCATGCCGCCGGTGTGGCTGGCGGGCGTGGGGCCGGGGATAGTCAGGCCGCCATTGTCCAGCCACTCGAAGGACCCGCCGTTGTTGGTGATGTAGATGGCGCCGTCCGGGCCGATGGCCGCCCCGTTGGGGCCGCCGCTGGTCTCCACCAGGGTGGTCTTGGTTCCGTCGGGGGTGACGCGGGTCAGGCGCTGGGCCTTGATCTCAGTGAGGATCACCGAGCCGTCGTTCATGGCGATGGGACCTTCGGGAAACGCGAAACCCTCGGCCACCAGCTGCATGTCCATGTTTCGTCTCCCCACGATTTTCTGCCACTATGGGTCGGTTCCGCCGCGTGAGGCCAGTCCCATGACGAAACTCTATGCGCTCGATTTCTTCGCCTGGACCCAGGACCAGGCCGACGCCCTGCGCCGCCGCAGCGTGAACGAGATCGACTGGGAGAATCTGCTGGAGGAGGTGGAGAGCTTGGGGCGTCAGGAACGTAGCGAGCTTCGCAGCCATCTCGTCATTCTCCTGACCCACCTATTGAAGTGGCGATTCCAGCCGGAGCGGCGGTCGAGAAGCTGGGCGCTGACGGTCGCCGAGCAGCGGGTTGAGACGCAGCGCGTGCTGCGGGACAATCCTAGCCTGAAGCCTCAGATCGGCGACTTGTTGAACGACGCCTATGAGACCGCCCACCTCCGGGCGGCGCGGGAAACAAGGCGACCCAAGACAGCCTTTCCGTCGGAGTCTCCCTTCGACTGGGACGCGGCCATGACCGAGCCCGTGGAGTGGGACGGCTAGGTCAGGCTCGTTCGAGCACCCGGATCGTGAAGGGGTGGTCGTCGTCCGGCCCGGCCGGATGGTCCTGGGCGCTGACCTCCCTCCACTGGCTCTCGTCGAAGCCCTTGAGGACCACGTCGCCCTCGACGTCGGCATGGACCTGCGTGAGGTAGATGCGGCGCGCCCGGGGCAGGACCAGTTCGAACAGGGAGGCGCCGCCGATGACGCAATACTCCTCCTGGCCGTCCTCCTCGGCCTGCTCGCGGGCGATGGACAGCGCCTCGCTCAGCTCCTCGCAGACGAGGCCGCCCTTGGCCTCGAAGGAGCCGTCGCGGGAGACCACGATATTGGTGCGGCCGGGCAGGGGCGCCTTGGGCAGGCTCTGCCAGGTCTTGCGGCCCATGATCACCGGCTTGCCCATGGTGACGGCGCGGAAATTGGCCAGGTCGGTCTTCAGCCGCCAGGGCAGCTCGCCGCCCCGGCCGATGACGCCATTGGAGGCGCGCGCGATGGGGCCGGCGGTGAGGATCGGTGTCATGGGGAATTCATAACCTGACTCTCCCCCGCTCGTCCCGGCGAAGGCCGGGATCCAGATCGTAAGTCAGGACTGAGCCAGGAATCCGGAATGCGGTGGATGCATCTGGGTCCCGGCCTTCGCCGGGATGAGCGGGCTTATACGGAGATCGGCGCGCTGATCTTCTCGTGGGCCTTGTAGCCGCGCAGCTTGAAGTCCTCGTAGTCGTAGGAGAACAGGTCGGCCTTGTCGGCGATCTCCAGGCGCGGGAGGGGCAGGGGATCGCGGCCCAGCTGCTCGCGGGCCTGGTCCAGGTGGTTCAGATAGAGGTGGGCGTCGCCAAGCGTGTGGACGAACTCGCCGGGCTCCAGGCCCACGACCTTGGCCATCATCATGGTCAGCAGGGCGTAGCTGGCGATGTTGTAGGGCACCCCCAGGAACACGTCGGCTGAGCGCTGATAGAGCTGGCAGGACAGCTTGCCGTCGGCGACGAAGAACTGGAAAAGGCAGTGGCAGGGCGGCAGGGCCATGTCCTCGATCTCGGCCGGGTTCCAGGCCGAGACGATGTGGCGGCGGCTGTCGGGATTGGTCTTCAGGCTGTGGACCACGGCGGCGATCTGGTCGATCACCCGGCCGTCCGGCGCGGTCCAGGAGCGCCACTGCTTGCCGTAGACGGGACCGAGCTCGCCGTCGGCATCGGCCCATTCATCCCAGATGGACACGCCGCGTTCCTGGAGCCAGCGGACATTGGTGTCGCCGCGCAGGAACCAAAGCAGCTCCACGAAGATCGACTTCCTGTGCAGCTTCTTGGTGGTGAGTAGGGGGAAGCCCTGGGAGAGATCAAACCGCATCTGGCGGCCGAAGACGCCCAGCGTGCCGGTGCCCGTGCGGTCGCCGCGCTGCACGCCGTTCTCCAGGATGTCGGCCAGCAGATCGAGGTACTGCCGCTCCGGATGCTCCGGGGCGGTGACGGCTTGCGGCAGGCGGGCAGAGGTGAGCGCGTTCATCAGTTCAGCCGGTGGACAGCGGGCGAGGCGATTCGGTGCTGATTCGCCCTTGATAGACAGTGTGTCGTGACGTCTCGCCAGTTGCGGAGAGCGAAGAAACGTAGAATTCTGTTGAGCAATTCCTGATGGGGGAAAGTCGATGCTCTTAGCCTTGATGTTCGCCAGCGCCCTTGCCGGCGCCGAGCCCACCCAGGGCGCCACGGCCGCGCCGCAGCGCGTGCCCGTTTCCGCCCCGCTTAAGCCCGGCGAGCGGCGGGTCAAGATGGTCTGTCGCAACGAGCAGAAGGCCAATTCCCGGGTCTCCGTGCGCAACTGCTACGACCAGGCCGAACTCGCCGCCCGCGAGGCCGCCGACCAGAAAATGCTGCAGGAAATCCAAATGAAGTCGCCGCTCAACTAGCCGGCGAACCCGCCCTCATCGAGGAACGCCTGTTCCTGGGGTGTCGTCGTGCGCCCGAGGGCGACGTTCCGGTGGGGGAACCTGCCGAACCGCTGGATGATGTCGCGGTGGAGCTCGGCGAACTTGAGGGTCTCCGGATCGCCTAGCGCCGTGCAAAGCCGCACGGCCTCGTCCTGGTCGGCCAGGTCCTCGGAGTGCTCGAAGGGCAGGTAGATAAAGGGCCGCAGCAGGGGCTCGATCTCCAGGTCCTGGCCGGTCGCCACCGCGTGACGGGCGATCAGGCGCGCCTTGCCGTCGGTGGCGAAGGCGTGGCCGGTGCCGCGCCACAGGTTGCGGGGGAACTGGTCCAGCAGGATCAGCAGGGCCAGGGAGCCCTCGGCGGTCGCCATCCAGGCGTCGTGGCGGCCCAGGGCGGCCATGTAGTGCACCGGCTCGAACTTCAGCTGGATGGCGGCGTCGAAGTTGGGGTTCTTGGCGAACCACCGCTTGGAGCCGGCGGTCCGCCAGAAGCCCGTGACGTCGTGCGGTGTGGCGGGCATCGCGCTCCTCCTGGATGGCCCCCTATGTCGGACCCCCGGGGATTCCGTTCAAGCGCGGTTCACACAGGCCCGGCCATTAACCTTTGCTAAAGGGACAGCCATCGGCCGTGTCCGGCCAGGGAACAGCGACATGAAGACGGTTATCAAGGGCGCCTTGGCGCTGGTGCTGCTGGCCTCCACGGCCACCGTAGCCCTCGCCCAGGACAATGGCGGCGAGAGCCGCGGCGACGGGGTCTACAATCCGGCGATGCGCGCCAGCTCGCGCAACGTGCCGCCGTCCCTGCAGGAGCGGCAACCGGCGCCCCAGGCCCAGACGCCGCAAGCCCAGGCCGAGCCTCAGCCGCAGCCCCAGGGCCAACCGCAGGGCCGCCAGGGTGGCCGGCGTGGCGATCCCAACTGGCAGTCGCGCCAGCCGGGGCAGGAGGGCCAGCAAGCGGGGCGCGACGGCCAGCGCTGGAATGACGGCGAGGGGCCGCGTCCCGGGCAGTCCTGGCAGGGTCAACGTCAGGACCGGGACGGCCGCCATGACCGGGATGGCCATCACGAGCGCGACCCGCGCTGGAACAACAACGGCTCCAACAGCCATGGTTGGAACAACAACGGCGACTGGCGTTCCGACCGTCACCAGCAGCGCCCTCGGTTCGACCGCCGCCACTACGGTCACAACTACCGTAGTCATCAACGCTACCGCGGCTACGCCTATCGCCCGCCGTCAGGCTTCTACATTCGCAGCTGGAGCTATGGCGACCAGCTGCCGCGCAGCTGGTGGAGCAGCCAGTACCGGTTGAACGACTGGTGGTCCTACGGCCTGCCGATCCCGCCCATCGGCTATGAATATGTCCGCGTTGGCGCCGACGTGATGCTGGTGGACATGTTCTCCGGCCGCGTGGTCCAGGTGATCCACCGCGTCTTCTGGTGATCTGATCCCTCCCTCCCCGTGAGGGGAGGGAGGGGCGTCACGGGACGAAATGTCCTGTAAGCGCCCGTTTGCCTTGACCTTCGCGCAAAATTCCGCTGCAAAGCCCCGCCTTTGCTGCGGCGCCGTTGCGCGACGTCGTGGCGACCTTCGTCTTCAGGAGAATGACCATGCGCGTCTACTACGACCGCGACGCCGACCTCGCCCGAATCCTGGACAAGAAGATCGCCATCGTAGGCTATGGCAGCCAGGGCCGCGCGCACGCGCTGAACCTGTCGGAGTCGGGCGTGAAGAACGTCGTGGTGGCGCTTCGCCCCGGTTCGGCCACCGCCAAGAAGGTGGAAGCCGACGGCCTGAAGGTGATGAGCGTGGCCGAGGCCTCGGCCTGGGCCGACGCGATCATGGTGCTGGCGCCCGACGAACTGCAGCGCGGCATCTATAACGAAGAGATCGCCCCCAACATCAAGGACGGCGCGGCCCTGCTGTTCGCCCACGGCCTGAACGTGCACTTCAACCTGATCGAGCCGAAAGACTCGATCGATGTGCTGATGATCGCCCCCAAGGGTCCCGGCCACACCGTGCGCGGCGAGTACCAGAAGGGCGGCGGCGTGCCCTGCCTGATCGCCATCCACCAGAACGCCACGGGCAACGCCCATGACTTCGGCCTGGCCTATGCCTCGGCCATCGGCGGCGGCCGTTCGGGCGTCATCGAGACCACCTTCCGCGAGGAATGCGAAACCGACCTGTTCGGCGAGCAGGCCGTGCTGTGCGGCGGCCTGGTGGAGCTGATCCGCGCCGGCTTCGAGACCCTGGTCGAGGCGGGCTACGCGCCCGAGATGGCCTATTTCGAATGCCTGCACGAGGTGAAGCTGATCGTGGACCTGATCTACGAAGGCGGCATCGCCAACATGAACTACTCGATCTCCAACACCGCGGAGTACGGCGAGTACGTGACCGGCCCGCGCATCGTGACGCCGGACACCAAGGCCGAGATGAAGCGCGTGCTGGAGGACATCCAGTCGGGCCGTTTCGTGCGGGACTTCATGCAGGAGAACGCGGTCGGCGCGCCGAGCTTC
>NZ_JANPJP010000040.1:0-4800 GCF_031425575.1 Phenylobacterium sp. | reverse complement strand
GAACAGTCGATCCCATCCCGACCGGCCATTGGACGTAGGCGGGGGGTGGTTCTCCTGGGAAGTCGCTACCCGCCCGTTATCTCGCGCAGGTCGCGCTCGGCGGCGATGTAGCCGAAGGCGAAGCGGCTGCGGCCCTGCAGGATCTGCTCGAACACCTCGCGGGCGCGCTCGGTCTCGCCATTGTACAGATACCAGTTGCCCACCCCGTAGCCCTGGGTGGCGTACAGGGTCTCCAGGTCGTGGATCACCTGGGAGCCGAGGTCGGGGGTCAGCAGGTCCTGCGGCTCGAACTCCCCGCGGTACATGCGCAGGCGGCGATAATAGGAGGGACCTTCGACGAAGGCCTCGTCGGGCAGGCCGTGCGGGATCGAGGCCAGCACATCGGCGGCCGCCGCCTCGTCGCCCTTGCGGCGCAGGGTCATGTAGAGCCAGTCGTTGCAGGCCGTCAGCCCGTCATGATCATCGGTCCGCACCCAGTCCAGGCAGCGACGGTAGGCGGCCTCGGCGGCGTCCCAGTCCCCTAGCAGGTAGTGGGCCAGGGCCAGGTGATACCAGGTGTTGAACTGGATGCTGGTGGGGGGCACCGGCAGCTCGTTGTCCTTGCCGTCCGGTTCGATCCACTCCGGCTTGCCCTCAAGCAGCTCGGCGGCGCGGGCCAGGTCGGCCAGCCCCTCGGCGAAGCGCCGGGTCGACAGATAGCGGTGACCCCGCTGGCGCAGGAGTTCGAAGGAGTCGGGGAACCGCTCCAGCCCCTCGCTGAACACGGCGATCGCCTCTTCGATCTGATAGCGGAACCCCAGCACCCGACCGTACCAGACGGTGTTGGGCAGAGAGGGGTCGGACTGATAATTGGATCTTGCGCTCTCTAGGGTACGGCGGGAGCGTTCGCGGATACTGTTTTCGGTCATGACGCCATTGAAGCGCCTGGGGTCGGATGCGTAAAGCCCTTACCCGGCCACGGCGTTCGGGGATTCGGGCTTGGCGTAGCGCTGGCTGACCCGGCGCAGGCCCTCGAGGATGGCCTTGGTGCCATTGCTGTCCTTGCCCGCCTCGGTGTGCAGCAGCAGGCGGAAGGCCCGCAGGTGCACGGCCACGGCGTTGGGGTCCCAGGTCTTGCGGGTCTTCAGATAGTCGGTGAGGTCGGCAAGGCTAACCAGGGCGGTGTCGATGGGCGCCAGGCCACAGGCCGTGGGCACGCCGATGGCCGCGCTGGCGATGGCGTAAAGCTCCTCGGCGACGGCGGGGTCGTACTCGCCGTTGACGCGGCCCGCGCACAGCTCGGCCTGGTCCAGGGTCACCCTCAGTTCGTCAAGGCACTCGGCGCGCAGGCTCTCCAGCCCCGCCCCGGCCCGCTTGACCGCGTCGGCGACGGGAAGCCCGCCGGGCGTGCGCAGCAGCTTGGCCAGCCGCACCACCGGAACATGGATCTTTACCGCGCTCAAAGGTTCACCCGTCGTGTCTTCAGCATGCCGTCGATGCTGTCCTGTTCCATGTTGGGCTCGCTGGCCTCGCCGACATCGCCGGCCAGGTCGTCGCGCCGCCGGCCCACCTGGCCGGCCGGCACGCCCTCGTTCTTGAAGCGGCGGTCAGGGCCCATATAGCTGTCGCACTCCACGAACCGCCGGCCCTCGCGGGCGATCCACAGCACGCGCTCCAGCACGGCGATGGGGGTCAGCGGTTTCGTCATCACGAAATGCGCGCCGCAGTCGCGGGCCTTCTGCACGGCGCCGCCCGGGGTATGTCCCGCCGTCAGCAGCACCGGCGCAAAGCAGTTGGGTTCGATGCGCGAGCGGCGCAGCCAGCTCACGAAGTCATAGCCTTCGCCGCCGGGGCCCAGCGCATCGGCGACCACCAGGTCCAGCTCGACCTTGGCCACCAGCCCCTGGGCTTCCTCCACGTTCTCGGCCCGGTGCAGCACCTTGGCGCCGAAACCGGTGAGAATCTGCACCAGGATGCTCATGCCCATGGTCGATTCCTCGAGGATGAGCACGGAGGCCCGCTCGAGGTTGAACCGGGCGCGAGAGTCGGGGCTGAGACCCATTCTGACCTTCAAGCCGGGCTGGGCGCATCCGCCTAAGACCCGGTCATCCCTTGTGTTTCGCCGCCACGTGCGACGATTCACTGTGACCAGAGAGGGTTAAGAAGACCTTCCACGGCGTGCGACAGGGCGCCACGGCGGGGGAGACCAGGACCGAATGGCGCCGCCTTGCCGGAGCCTGCCGCCCATGAGACGTTTGCGCCAACGTTGTCTTGGCCACGCGGCGAACGCGGGTTCAAAGTCGGCGCTGGGAGATGGCATGGTCGGCGCAATCTACGTTCGGGAGACGTCACGCGTCGGGCCCATTCCGCTCTCCACCAAGTTTTTTCAGGGCCTGGGCGCCCTGCCCGACGTGTTCAAGGGCTTTGGGTTCAACACCTTCCTGCTGTTCTTCTACAGTCAGGTGCTGGGCGCGCCGCCGGTCCTGGTGGCCACCGCCATCGCCTTGACCACCGTGCTGGACGGCGCGGTCGATCCCTTGATCGGGTCTTTCTCCGACAATCTGAAGTCCCGGCTCGGGCGGCGACACCCTCTGATGTACGCCTCGGCCCTGCCCCTGGCCCTGGGCCTTTACCTGGTGTTCTCGCCCCCCGTCGGCCTCGACCACAATGGCCTGTTTGCATGGATCTTCGCCACCACCGCCCTGGTCAGCATCGCCATCAGCCTCTTCAGCGTGCCCTGGACGGCGCTGATGGCCGAACTCTCCGACGACTATGCCGAGCGCACCGAGATCGTGGTCTGGCGCTATGCCGTGGGATGGATTGGCGGCCTGGCGTTCACCTTCTCGGTCTGGACCTTCATCTTCCCCGCCACCCCGGCCTTCCCGAGGGGACAGCTCAACGCCGACAACTATGTCCTCTTCGCCCCGGTGCTGGCGGTCTGCGTCGGCCTCGCCGCCCTCGTGGCCACCCAACTGACCCGCCGGGAGATCCCGTTCCTGGTCCAGCCGGCGGCGTCCAGCAGCTTCAGCCTGCGTCGGATGATCGACGAGCTGTTCAGCATGCTGAGCAACCGCGACTTCCTGATCCTCTTCATGGGCGCCCTGCTCAGCGCCTGCATCGGGGGCACCACCAGTGCGCTCGAAATCTACATGTCGACCTACTTCTGGGGCCTGGGATCGGCGGAACTGCGTTGGTTCAGCCTGGCCTTCTTCGGCGCCGCGGCCGCCTTCGTCCTGCTCCCCCGCATGCAACTGGTCTTGGACAAGAAGATCCTGATGCTGGGCTGCTTTGGCCTGATGCTGCTGGACGGGGTGATCATGATCAGCCTGCGGCTACTGGAGGTGCTCCCGGCCAATGGCGAGCCTGCGCTGCTGATCCTGCTGCTGGCCAATACGATCTTCCGGACCTTCCTGGGCACCGTTCTGGGGGTGATGTTCATCTCCATGCTGGCCGACTCCCTGGACGCCCAGGAGCTCCGCAACGGCAAGCGCCAGGAGGGCATGTTCGCCGCGGCCCTGTCGTTCTCCACCAAGGCCACGGCGGGTGTGGGGGTGCTGGCCGGCGGCCTGCTGCTGCAGAACGTGATTCAATGGCCGGTTGGCAAGACCACCGGCGACGTCGACCCCGACATCGTCTTCCGCCTGGGCCTGGTGGCCGGCATTCTCGTGCCCCTGGCCTATGTCGCGCCGCTGCTGGTGGGCATGGGCTACCGGATCACCCGGGAGGCCCACGCCGAGATCCGTCGCCAGGTCGCCGCGCAGCGCCTTTCCAGCTTCGGCCATGATCCTGATCCGCCAGCCGCGCCGCCGACCACGGCCAACACCCCCCTGACTGAAAGGACAGCTCCATGATGGACCAATCCATTTCCGAGAACTTCCTGCGCCTGGTGGGCGACTCCCAGAAGAACGGCGTGCCGGAGATGCACTTCCGGTTCTGGAACAAGACTGAAGAGGCGGTGCGCGAGAAGTATCTCGCCCACTTCCGCAACGATCCCGACGCCATGGCCTGGTACCAAGCCCATTATCTCGGCGAGGACCCCGACTTCGACGCCCTGCTGGAACTACCGCACGACACCCTGGGCTACCAGTACGCGCGCCACATCATCGACAACAACCTCAACAAGACCATCGCCAGCGACTACCGAAACGCCCACGAGAAGCTCGACGCCGCCGGTCGGCTGGCGGGCATGCCCGACGAGGTGAAGTACGCCATCCTGCGCGGTTTCCAGATCCACGACGTGTTCCACATCCTCACCGGCTACCGAACCGACGGGTGGGGCGAGATGGCGCTGCAGGCCTTCACCCTGGCCCAGCGCAAGCTGCCCTATTCCTCCATCTGGATGGCGACGCTGACCACCCAGATGACTTTCCTCAATCCCGACATGACCAATGCGGTGATGGACGCCATCAGCGACGGCTGGCGTTACGGCCGGGAGGCCAAGAACCTCAACTATCCCCACTGGGAAGAGCTGATGGACCGCCCCGTCGCCGACCTGCGCGCCGAGTACGGACTGCGTCAGGCGCACTGAGGAAACCACGGTCGGAGGTGTCATCCCGGAAAGCGCGCGAAGCTTGTCCAGGACCCGGGCGCGCGGGACTCTGAGGACAGGACGGATCCTGCACCGCTCGTCAAAAACGCCCTCCCCGGTTTCCCGGAGAGGGCGAAAATGCTGCACCTCATGCTGCGCAGCATGAAGTGCGGTAAGTCTATGAAATTATTCTAGGCTTCGTTGCCGAAGATCACCGTTCCGGCCGCGGCGAACATGCCGCCGACGCCCTGGCAGACGCTGGTCCTGGCGCCCGGCACCTGGGCCGGGGCCGT
>NZ_JANPJP010000039.1:0-9531 GCF_031425575.1 Phenylobacterium sp. | reverse complement strand
ACGTCGATCACCTCCAGGTCATAGCTGTCGGGAAGCTCGCTCTCGAGCACCCGGCGCAGATTGTCGATCGCCCGGGTCGAACGCGGCGTCGATCCGGTGACGTAGAGCCTCAGGACGTGCTTGGAACCGGCGTCGGGTTCGGCGGCGGCGGGTGTCTCCGGGGCGGTGGTCACAGCGATGACCCCCGGCGGGTCGCGGCGGCGGAGCGGCTCGCGGTGAGCACCTCCTCCCTGCGCTCATCGACGGTCTCCAGGGCGAGCAGTTCGGCCTCTTCCCGCTCCAGCGCCTCCCGGGTCTCGGCGATCTGCCGCTCGGCGGCGTTGCGCTTCTGGACGAACTCCCGGTGACGGCGGTTGACCTCGTCCAGGCGCTCCAGGGCCGCGGCCTCTTCCTGCGCCTCCTGCACGATACGGGCGCTGCCGGTCAGCACCCCATGCGGCCCGATATAGGGCTCGATCAGGGTCACCCCGCCGCTCCCGAGCAGATATTCGCGGATCTGGTTGGAGTGGCTCATGCCCCGGGCCTTGAGCACGAACAGGCCGCGGTTGCGTTCGCCGTTGGCCTGCAGGTCGTGCAGGCCGATCCAGACGTCCATCAGGGATGACAGGCTCTGGTCGTCGCGGCCCGGCTGATCAGGGTTGATCAGGTTGTTGAACACCCCGGTGATCCCCTTGACCTTCAGGTAGTCCACCAGCCGCAACAGGGTGGCGTGGATCTCACTCTCCGAGCCCCGGAAGGCGGAGATCGGGTCCACCACCACGGCGGTGGGATTGAACTCTTCGATCTGGCGGATCATCAGCACCAGGTGCATCTCCAGCCCGAACAGGCTGGGCCGGGCCGATTCAAACCGCAGCAGGCCGCTGGCCACATGCGCCCCCAGGTCCAGGCCGACCGACTGCATGTTGCGCACGATCTGCTCAGGCGACTCCTCGAAGGAGAAGTAGATCGCCCTCTGTCCCGCCACGCAGGCGGCGTTGACGAAGTGCGATCCGAAGGTGGTCTTGCCGGTGCCCGACGGACCCGACAGCAGCACGCTGGAGCCGCGATAGAAGCCGCCGATCCCCAGCATGGCGTCGATCCCGCCGATCCCGCTGGACACCACCTCGTCGGAGATCGAGTGCGACAGGCCCGCCGAGGTCACCGGCAGGACGCTGATGCCGCCCTGGTCGATCAGGAACGGGTACTCATTGGTGCCGTGGGCCGAGCCCCGGTACTTCATCACCCGCAGACGCCGGGTGGTGATCTGCTCCTCGACCCGGTTGTCCAGGGCGATCACGCAGTCGGAGACATACTCCTCCAGGCCGTGCCGGGTCAGCTGGCCCTCGGCGCCGCGCTCGGCGGTGATCATCGCGGTCACGCCGCGATCCTTCAGCCACTGGAACAGCCGCCGCAGCTCGGCCCGCAGGACGGGGCCGTCGCCCAGGCCCGAGAACAGGGCCTCCAGCGTGTCCAGCACCACGCGCTTGGCGCCGATCTTGTCGATGGCGTGGCCCAGCCGCACGAACAGACCTTCCAGGTCGTACTCGCCGCTCTGCTCGATCTCGCTGCGCTCGACCCGCACATAGTCGATGATCAGCTTCTTCTCGGCCATCAGGCCCGGCAGGTCGTAGCCCAGCGAACTGACGTTCTCCACCAGGTCCTGGGCCCGCTCCTCAAAGCTCATGAAGACGCCCGGCTCGCCGTGCTCGGTGGCGCCCTTGACCAGGAAGGTGAGCGCAAACAGCGTCTTGCCGCACCCGGCCGCCCCGGCGATCAGGGTCGGGCGCCCCGCCGGCAAGCCGCCAAAGGTGATCTCGTCCAGCCCCGCGACCCCGCTGGGCGCCTTGAGGATCTGGGCGGTCATCGCCTTGGTGTGAATTGTCATTGAAACTACCCTCGGGCGCGAAGCGTACATCTGATCAGTACAAGAGCCCCGCCGCCGCGTCCTGACGAAATCTCACCGGTTGAAAAACGGTCCGCGCTCAGAGGGCTCCCCGCTGGCTAGGCCCACGGCGCCGCATGGCGACGGCAGATGGAGTAGGTGAGCCTGCATGGGGCTCCGGCGGGATCTGAAGGGGACACGGCAACTGGGCTCAACTGCCACAGCGAGTGCTCCGCATGCAGGACGCTCTAGCTACCGTATCATTCAGGCGGCTTTGGGCTCGAAGGCGAAGTCCGGAAGGTCCGGTTCTTGGAAGTCGAACGGCCAGTTCGCGACCTAGCCCCGCCTGGACTCACTGCGTTTGGAGCTTGCGCACGAATTGAAGGCTAGAAGGGAGGTCCAGCCTGCCCCGGACACGCGCGCTCGGGATCGGCCGCTATAGTCAGACGAAGCTTAGCCCAAGCTGCGCTGGACTTTGGCTTGATTCGCGCGAAGAGATGAGGTTCGCGGGTCTCAGCCTCGGGTGCGGCCGAACTCTGGCATCGTCTTGGGAGGGTTGGCCGCCTATATGCCCGTTCCTGCGCAGCCCAAGATCTACCACATCGCGCATGTCGACCGGCTCGCATCAATCGTCGGCGACGGCTTCATATTTTCCGACGCCATGATCGCGCAGCGTCAAGCGCCTGGCACCATTATCGGTATGAACCGGATCAAGGAGCGTCGACAGCAGCTGCAGGTCGGTTCCCATCCGGGATTGCGAGTGGGCGAATGCGCGCCGTTCTATTTTTGTTCTCGATCAGTGATGCTCTATCTGATACACAAGCGTAACGCAGAGCTAAGCTACCAAGGCGGGCAAGAGCCAATTGTCCACCTGGAAGCAGACCTCCATAGAGCCGTTGCCTGGGCGGGTCAGAATGGTCGGCGGTGGGCGTTTACGCTTTCGAATGCGGGCGCCTATTACTTCGAAGACTGCGCCGACCTAGCTCTGCTGGATCGAATCAATTGGGATTCGGTTGGCGCGACGCAGTGGGCTGGCGGAGCGAAGGAAGGGAAGCAGGCGGAATTCTTGATGGAGACTGGGTTTCCATGGGCACTCGTGGAGCGGATCGGCGTTTCTTCCAATGCCTACGTCCAGCCTGTTTCTGCAGCCATGGGGGCTGCCCCTCACAGGCCACAAATCGAGGTGCGGCGGGAATGGTACTATTGAGGTGATCGGGATGATTCAGTTCACCAAGGGCGACATTCTAGCGGCGGACGTTGAGGCGCTGGTCAACACGGTCAACTGCGTCGGCATCATGGGCCGTGGCATCGCGCTGCAATTCAAGAACGAGTACCCCGCCAATTTCGAGGCCTATGCCGCCGCCTGTTCGCGTGAGGAGGTGCAGCCGGGTCGGATGTTCGTCTTCGAGACCCGCCGCCTTACAAATCCCAAGTACATCATCAATTTTCCGACTAAGCGGCACTGGCGCGGCAAGAGTCGGATGGAAGACATCGAGTCCGGCCTAATAGCGCTGTCCCGTGAAATCCGCGATCGTGGCATCCGCAGCATTGCGATTCCGCCGTTGGGTAGCGGCTTAGGCGGTTTGGATTGGTCAGAGGTGCGGCCCCGGATCGTGGAGGCTCTTAGCGGCATCCGTGGTGTCGAGGTGGTGATCTACGAGCCGAGCAACGCGCCAGCGATGACGAAGTCGCGCGATGTGCCGAACATGACCGCCGGTCGTGCGGCGCTCGTCGTCCTCATGCATCGCTATCTTGGGGGGTTGCTGGACCCGTTCGTCACCCTGATCGAGTTGCAGAAGCTGATGTACTTCATGCAGGAGGCGGGCCAGCCCCTCCAGCTCAAGTACATTAAGCATCACTATGGGCCGTATGCGGAGAACCTGCGGCACGTGCTGACGAAGATCGAGGGCCACCTATTGTCGGGCTATCACGACGGCGGCGACGCCCCGACGAAGCAGCTCGAGCTGGTGCCTGGCGCAGTGAAGGAGGCTGAAGATTTCCTGGCGGATGACGGGCCTGTGCGGGAGCGGTTCGATCGCGTCGGGGACTTGGTTGAGGGCTTTGAGACGCCCTTCGGCCTTGAGCTTCTGGCCACCGTCCATTGGGTCTCCACGCGTGAACAGCCGACGTCGCCAGCGGACTTGGTCAACCGCGTCTACGCATGGAACGATCGGAAGCAGCAGTTCTCGTCGCGGCAGATAGAAATCGCCATGCAGGCTCTCAAAGACAAGGGCTGGATTGCGGCCTAGCGAGGGTCGCGACCTGTCCAGCAAGTGGCGTACTGAGTGACGGCGATCTGCTCGATCTTGGCGGTTTTCGTCATGCCTTTTCCGACAGCCAGGCCGCTGGTACCCCAAGGCCGCATTTCCCATAGGCCCGGAGGAGTCGCAGCGGGTCGTAGCAGTCAATCATGCAGAAGAGACGCAGGTCCCCCATGCGCTGGGCGTCGGCGCGCATCCTCACCAACTCTGGGATGCCAACATGTCAACGCTGAAGTCGTGCGCGGGCACGCCAGTGTAGTGCGGCATGCCGCTTAGCAGGTAAGGGCGGTTGTCGATCATGCGGCAAAGTCGCGCCTGGGTCAGAGCCGTCGCAAATGCCTGGATTTAACCGACCGCAACCTGGACCGCAGGGTGCAATTCCCTATCCCAAAGGAGCGCTTTCGGGGCGCCGGCTCGCATTCGACGATAGAACTGCGGAGGTTGGAACGCGCCTTCTTCCCGCAGAGCTTGGAGAGAGACGGGCACCTTGAGCGCCTGGACATCCCGGATAATGAGCGCCGCGCCTCGATCCAGCCCGGCGAAATAGGCGTCGAAAGCGGGGCGCGCGATAGCGGCGTGAGAACCGTATCGCCTCCATAGCTCGGTCAACGGCGCCTCGACTACCTTGTCGATGGTCAGCATCGCGACCACGTGGCCGACGGGGAGGGTCGAATAGAGCCAGGCTCGGGTCCCCGCCTGGAGGCGAGGAGGGCGTCGCCGTAGCTCGACGCCCTTCACGCCAGCGAGGATGGCGCGAGCATACTGGGGGGCGACCGAGAGCATGATCGAGTCTTCATCGTGCATCGGGACGTCCCGCATCGAGAATTTTCACTGCAGTTTCAAATTTAAGCATGTGACTCTTAATGAGGTTTGTTGGGTCGACGAGGCCGAGCGCCTTCATGCGGTGGAACGACACGGGGTTTTCGAAGCGCATAATATTGTCGAACCATACGGCAAGAACGGTCGTGCCCTTGACCAGGTCCTGCAGATCGCCGCCGCGGACCACGGCCGCGCGCATGAGAGAGTCGGGTGCATGGGCCTTCGGCACCGCTTCTGCCGACGCCACGCGCGCAACGGCAATGGCCGCGCCGCGGCCGCCGTCCTTGCCCGACTCGTAGAGGATGATGAGGCGCCCTTTCACCAGGATGTGTTGGTTGCGCACTGACGCGAAGTAGACCCGGCGCGAGCGGAACGCAGCCTCCGGCTTTGGCAGGAAGCTGAGCTGGGGCCCGCCGACCAAATCCTCCGCCCAAGCGCGGCGGATGGGCACGACAGCGACAGGGCGGTCTTTGAGCAGGAACAGGCCCGGCGCCGCCAGAGACTCCAGGCTGGCCAAGGGCAGGGTGGCGGCGCGACCATCCAAGGTGACGGCGATCTCCTGTTCGTCGTCTCGGAAATTGGGACAATCGGCCGGAAGCGTCAGGCCCGTGCCTTTCTGAATTCGGTCGCGCAGTGCGGTCCAGTTGAAAGGTGTGACCGCCGTGCCGACGGCGATCTTGCGCAAGGAGGCGTCGACGCCGGCTCGCGTCGCCAAGAAGCCGTTCTCGATCGCGGCTATCCGCGCCACGGACTGGCCATCGACGTGAGCCATCTCGACGCGTGAGGGCCGAGACAGGCTTGCAGCGCGCACGGCGTGCTCGAGCAGGAAGTCCAGGGCGGTGGGTGTGGCAGGGTGGCGGGGATCGGCGACTAGGAGCAGGCCGACCGCATCCGCCGGTCCTGGCGCCGCCCGGCAGGCGGCGAAGGCGATTAGCGCCTGCGCTTCGCGCGCAGCCAGGTAGCGGAAGCGCTTGTCTGCCGTGTCCAAGCGGCTGAATGCCCAGATCACACTGTCGGCGGTACCGTGGGTCTTGAGGAAAGTCACAGCCTCGGCCGAAAGCGACTTCTCCTCCGTGAATGCCAGGTCGTGTTCGGCGTGCCCAGCGACCGGTAGGTCGGCCAAGACCGGGGTGAGGAAGGTTGCAAAATCCTCGGTCGACCAAACGTTGAGGCCATGCTGTTCCCGCAGGGCGGCGTGCGCTCGTAAGACGCCGGTCTCTCCCGTCACGAAGCCTGCGGCGCCCGCCAGGATCGCTTCCGCCAGGTGTCTGAGGTCTGAATGGTCATTGGTCGACAGAGTCCCGTCGCGCCACTGGTCTGGAAACACGGTCGGCGCCAGACGAGTCGCCAAGCTTTCGATCTCCGGCCGCGACGGGCCGGACACCGTCGGCAGCTTCTTGGCGAAGCTCAGCACAGGATCGTCCTTGCCGACGGTGGTGCGCTGCAGCTCCTTCACGAACTCGGTCGTAACGGCCAGGCGGACGCCGCTGTTTAGGGCCGAAGCGAGGATTTTTTCTGCGGCGGGAGTGAAGCGACGCTGCCGGGTGGCGTCGAAGAACACGTTCAAGTCGATGAGGTAGAGCTGCTGGCCACTTTGTGTCGAGCCGCCGTCGTCGATCGCCACCACGGAGGTGGGGCGGTAGTTGAATAAGGTCGGCGTGGAGAGTTCGCGGGACCGAATTTGGATCTGGCGATTGCGGGCCTTGCCGCCGGCCTTGGTACGGACGACGACAAAGCCGTGATGTTCATAGACCCGGTTCGCCGCCAGATCGGCGGCCACCTTCGCAAAGATGGTCTGGAAGCCGCTGGCTTCAGCCGACTGGATCGCCGCTCGAAGGAGACGCGTCGACAGCTTCTGACCCCGGACGGCCGGCGCTACGAAAAGCTGGACGACTCGGGCGTGCGGGAACAGGCCGCTCACCCAGATGTGGCCGGCGTAGGTTCGACCGTCGGGGCCATCCTGCAGCGCTACGGTCAGTTCGCCTTTTCGAGCGGCTTGGTCGTAGGCTGAGGCGGGGAGAAAGCCCAGCGCCTCCTTGTCGGTGTCCGCTGCCGCGCGGATATCCGCAACGAGGCCTTGGATGACAGAGGGCTTCGTCTCAATGCGGAAGGCCATGAGGTTCAACCGGTGATGGCCGACCCCGGGCGACGGCAGCGTCAGCGTAAGCTGCTTTGGGCCGTGTCGTCACGATGGGGTTGTCGCGTGACCGCGTCGTCTTGAGATCGCCATTCAGAGGGAAGGCTTTCCCCTGCGTCCCAGTCCGATGGTTTCGGGCGACTCCTTCGATCTTGTGACACCCCGCAACACCTTGATGGAGTGACGGCCAGCGGGCGTTCTCGGTGCCGCCGCGTGCTGCGGTTCTACTCGAAAGTTAAGCTTCTGGCATCGACACGCTCGCTGAGCGTGTTGGCATTGATCCGCTGAGAAAATGCCTGATGGCACCCAAACGGGCGGAACCCGTCGCGCTGGATCAAACCGACGAATGTCAATTTTCTGGAGCTAAGCCAGTGTCGGCTTCTGGAGCATAGCTGTCTTCACCCTCCACATTGACCCCCACCCCTCCTTCGCCCTAAACCCACCGTTGCGACAGGTTCTCCGAGAGGAGATGAAAAGGGAACTCGGGTGGAAAACCCGGGCTGCCCCCGCAACTGTAAGCGGCGAGCCCGCGCGCCATCAGCCACTGGGTCCCTCGGGGTCTGGGAAGGCGGCGCGCAATGGGTGCTGCCCCGTGAGCCAGGAGACCTGCCTGACGCAGTCGTCCTTCGACCGGCCGGGGTGCGCCGAGCGAACGGGGATTGTCCCGAGAGGCGACGTTTGTTGGGCCGTGGCCCGGCGATCGTGCGCCCTGACCCCCACCCCGGGGTCGTGACGTCTGTCGCCTGGGTCGCGGCTCGTCGTCAGATGAAGGGGCAAGACCCGTGAAGACCTATCTCTATTCGACCGCCGCGCTTGCCGTGGCTCTATTGACCTCGAACTCGGCCCTGGCCGACGACAAGGCGCCAACGCCCGACGCCGCGGGCGCGGAAGCCGCCAACCCGGTGAGCGAGCTCATCGTCACCGCCGCCCGCGGGCCGCAGGACCCCGCCAAGGTGGGCCAGTCGGTCACCGTCCTGACGGCGGGCGACATCGCCGCGCGCCAGCAGGTGCTGGTCTCCGACCTGGTGTCGCGCACCGTGGGCGTGGCCTATTCCCGCAACGGCGGGCCGGGCGGCATCACCACCCTGCGCATCCGCGGGGCGGAGGGCGACCAGACCGTGGCCGTGGTGGACGGGGTGAAGATCAACGACCCGTCGGCGCCCGGCGGCGGCTACAACTTCGCCAACCTGCTGACCGGCGACGTGGCGCGCATCGAGATCCTGCGCGGCGCCCAGTCGACCCTGTGGGGCGGCCAGGCCATAGGCGGCGTGATCAACATCGTCACCGCCGAGCCGTCTTCTGCCTTCGAGGGCAGGCTGCAGGCCGAGGCCGGCACGCAGGAGACCAGCTATCTGCGCGGCGCGGTGGCGGGGCGCAGCGACCACCTGGTGTGGCGGCTGTCGGCCGGCCACTATGAGACCGGCGGCGTCTCGGCCTTTGCCCGGGGGGCGGAGGACGACGGCTATCGCCAGGCCGCGGTCAGCGGGCGGGCCCGGGTGATCGTGACGGACGACCTCTCCCTGGACCTGCGGGCGGTCTACACCAAGAACCGCAACGAGTTCGACGGCTTCCCGGCGCCGGCCTTTTCCTTCGCCGACACCGGCCAGTACGCCGAGATCGAGGAGCTGGTGGGCTATGCGGGCCTGAACATCGCCCTGCTGGACGGCCGTCTGAAGAACCGCCTGGCCTTCGGCTACACCAATTCCGACAGCCTGAACTTCAACCCGGCCCAGGCGGTGACGCCCCTGACCTTCGACTCCACCGGCCGCAACAAGCGCTGGGAGTACCAGGGCAGCCTGGAGATCACGCCGGCCTGGACCGCCACCTTCGGGGCCGAGCGGGAGGAGGCCAGCTTCCGCAGCCGCGCGCCCTCGGCCTTTGCGCCATCGCCGGTGGCGGCCACGGCGGAGGTGGGGATCGACAGCCTCTACGGCCAGGTTCGTGGGGACCTCAGCGATCACTTGTCGGTCAGCATCGGCCTGCGGCGCGACAGCCACGACACCTTCGGCGACCACACCCTGGGGCAGGTGTCGGCCGCCTGGTCCATTGGCGAGGCAACCATCTTGCGCGCCAGTTTCGGCCAAGGATTCAAGGCCCCAACCCTCTATCAGCTCTATAGCGAGTACGGGAACCTGGGGCTGAAGGCCGAGCAGGCCGACGGCTGGGACCTCGGAGTCGAGCACAGTGTTGGTGATGGCTGGCTCGTGGTGACGGCCACCGGCTTCGGGCGCGAGACGGAGAACCAGATCGACTTCGTCTCCTGCGCCTTCGGGTCGCTCGCGCCCATCTGCAACCCCGGCGGCGTGGCCCGGTTCGGCTACTACGACAACACCGCAAAGACCGCTGCGCATGGGGTTGAGCTGGTCGCCGCGGTCACCGCCGGCCCCTTGCGCCTCGACGCCAACTACAGCTGGACCCACACCGAGAACCGCTCGGCGGGCGCCAACCGGGGC
>NZ_JANPJP010000038.1:0-14294 GCF_031425575.1 Phenylobacterium sp. | reverse complement strand
GGCTTTGTGGTGCTGGGTTTCCCCTGCAACCAGTTCGGCGCCCAGGAGCCGGGGAACGCCGAGGAGATCGCCAGCTTCTGCTCGCTGACCTACGACGTCGACTTCCCGATGATGACCAAGATCGACGTCAACGGGCCCAAGACCCACCCGCTCTTCGCCTATCTCAAGAAGGAGAAGAAGGGCTTGCTGGGCACCGCCAATGTGAAGTGGAACTTCACCAAGTTCCTCATCGACCGTAAGGGCCAGGTGGTGGAGCGCTTCGCCCCGACCGTCGAACCCAAGGCGCTCGAAAGCGCCATCGAGGCGCTGCTCTGATGGCTGATTCCTTCGACGTCATCATCATCGGCTCCGGCCCCGGCGGCTATGTCACCGCCATCCGCGCCAGCCAGCTGGGCTTCAAGACCGCCATCATCGAGAAGGAAGCCCTGGGCGGGGTCTGCCTGAACTGGGGCTGCATCCCCACCAAGGCCCTGCTGAAGAGCGGCGAGGCCTATGAGCAGCTCTCTCACCTGGCCGACTACGGCATCAAGGTGGAGAAGGCCTCTTTCGACTTCACCGGCATCATCAAGCGATCCCGCAAGGTGGCCGCCCAGCTGAACTCCGGCGTCGCCTTCCTGATGAAGAAGCACAAGATCGAGGTGGTGGAGGGGACCGCCAAGCTGGAGAAGGGCGCGCCCGCCCCCAAGGTCGTCGTGGCCCTGAAGGCCGGCGGCGCTCGGACCCTCACCGCCAAGCATGTCATCCTGGCCACAGGCGCGCGCGCCCGCACCATCCCGGCGGTCGGCCTGGAGCCGGACGGCGATCGCATCTGGACCTACCGCGAGGCCATGGCGCCCAAATCGGCGCCCAAATCCCTGATCGTCATCGGATCGGGCGCCATTGGCATCGAATTCGCCAGCTTTTATAGGGCGCTAGGGGCCGAGGTGACGGTCATCGAGACCCTGCCGCGCATTCTTCCCGTGGAAGATGAGGAAGTCTCGACAACCGCTCGTAAAGCCTTCGAAAAGCGCGGCATCAAGTTCCGTGTCGGCGCCCAGGTCGAGAAGGTCGAAAAGCCGAAATCCGGGGGGGTCCGCATCACTGCAAGCGGCGCCCAAACTCCAGAAATCCTGGAGGCCGAAGTGGCCATCGTCGCCGTCGGCATCGTCGGCAATGTCGAGGACATGGGCCTCGAAGCCCTGGGCGTGAAGATCGACCGCACCCACGTGGTCACCGACAGCCACGGCGCCACAGGCGTGCCCGGCCTGTTCGCCATCGGCGATGTCGCCGGCCCGCCCTGGCTCGCCCACAAGGCCAGCCACGAGGGCGTCCACTGCATCGAGCATATCGCCGGCCTGGCGCCCTCGAACCTGAACGCCCCCATCCCCGGCTGCACCTATTCAACGCCACAGATCGCCTCGGTGGGCATCACGGAGGCCGCCGCCAAGGAGAAGGGGATCGCCGTCAAGATCGGCCGCTTCCCGTTCCGGGTGAACGGCAAGGCCATCGCCTCGGGCGAGACCGAGGGCTTCGTGAAGACCATCTTCGACGAGAAGACCGGCGCCCTGATCGGCGCCCACCTGATCGGCGGCGAGGTCACCGAGATGATCCAGGGCTTCGCCCTGGCCATGACGCTGGAGGCCACGGAGGCGGAACTGATCGCCACCGTCTTCCCCCACCCGACGATGAGCGAGGCCATGCATGAGGCCTCGCTCGACGCCTATGGTCGGGTTCTACATGTCTAGTAGATGCGTTCGATGATCGCCGCCGGCGCCAGGCCGCCGGCGGCGCACAGGGTGGCCATACCGACCGACAGGTCGCGGCGCTCCATCTCGTCCAGCAGGGTCCCCAGGATCATGGCGCCCGTCGCCCCGATGGGGTGACCGAGCGCGATGGCGCCGCCGTTGACGTTGACGATGGCCGGATCGACACCCATGTCGCGCATGAACTTCAGCGGCACGACGGCGAAGGCCTCGTTAATCTCCACGAGCTGGATGTCCTTCATGGTCATGCCGGCCTTGGCCAGGGCCTTGCGGGCCGCCGGGCCCGGGGCGTTCAGCATCAGTTCGGGCGAGTCACCCGCGGTGGAGACCGAGCGGATCCGGGCTCGCGGCTTCAGGCCGTGGGCGCGGGCATATTCCGGCGAGGCGATGACCACGGCGCCGGCGCCGTCCACCACCCCCGACGAGTTGCCGGCATGGTGCACGTGGTTGATCTTCAGATCAGGATAGGTGGCTTCCACCAGCTTGCGGAAGCTGAGGCCTTCCTCGTCCAGCGGCACGTCATACAGGCTGGCGAAGGCGGCCTTCAGGGCGGCCAGGCCTTCGGCGGTCGTGCCGGCGCGGGGATACTCCTCACGGTCCAGGGCGACGCTGCCGTCGTCGTTGTAGACGGTGATCAGGCTGCGGTCGAAATAGCCGTTGGCGATGGCGTGGGCCGCTCGCCGCTGGCTCTCCAGGGCGAGCGCATCGACGTCCTCGCGGGTGAAGCCCTCCAGGGTCGCCACGACGTCGCCGCAGACGCCCTGGTGCGGCTGCGGGTGGATGGATCGCAGGTGCGCATTGCCGGAGTCCAAGGTCGGGCCGACCTGGCGCTTCAGGGTCGAGCCATAGGACATGGACTCCACGCCGCCGGCCACCACGAGATCCTGGGCGCCTGACATCACGCCCATGGCCGCCAGGTTCACGGCGGTCAGGCCGGAGCCGCAGAAGCGGTCCAGCGACATGCCGGCGGCCTCATTGGCGTAACCGGCGTCCAAGGCCGCCATGCGGGCGATGCATGAGCCTTGCTTGCCGAACTGGGTGCCGCAGCCGGCGATCACGTCGTCGATGTCGGCGGTGATGAGGTTGTTGCGCTCGGCCAGGGCCTTGAGGACCGTGGACAGGATGCGCTGCGGGTGGACGCCGGACAGGGCGCCCTTCTCAGGCTTGCCGACGCCACGCGGGGTGCGGGCGACGTCGATGATCCAGGCCTCGGCCATGGGATGTTCCTCTCGGACAGAATTGCGTCTCAGAAACCCACAATGGACCCGGCTCCCCCACGGCAGCCAAGCGCCGATTAGGGACTCTTGCGCACGTTATCCCGAGCGACGTCCCTCGGCCTCAACCATGCGCTGGATGGCGACGTAGTCGGTCTTGCCCGTGCCGAGGACCGGCACCTCGGGCACTTTGAGGATCTTCTTCGGCACGTTCAGCTCGGATGCGCCGATGGCCTTGGCGTGCGCCACCAGGGCGCCGGAGTCGGCGTCACGCCGGTCGGTGACCAGCACCAGGCGCTCGCCCTTGCGGGTGTCAGGCATGGCGATGACCGCGTGCCGGTTGTCGGGCCAGACAGCGATGGCCAGATCCTCGGCGGCGGTCAGGGAGACCATCTCACCGCCGACCTTGGCGAAGCGCTTCACCCGCCCGCGGATGGTGACCCAATCGTCATCGGACAGGTCCACCACGTCGCCGGTATCATGCCAGCCATCGGCCAGCGGCTCGATTGAGCCGTCTGGCCGCAGGTAGCCGCTCATCACATTGGGACCGCGGACGAAGAACCGACCGCCACCGGGAATGCCGGGAACCGGCTCCAGGCGCGTCTCCATGCCCGGGAGCAGGCCGCCGACCGTGCCACGACGGTTGTCGATGGGCTTGTTGACCGCGATGACGGGGGCGGCCTCGGTGGCGCCATAGCCCTCCAGCACGGGCACATCGCCGAAGCTGTCGCGGATCAGGTTGTGGGTTTCCTCACGCACCTTCTCGGCGCCACAGACAATGAACTTCAGTCCCGCCAGCTCGTCGTACTCGGCGACCCGGGCGTACTGGTTGAGGAAGGTGTCGGTGGCCAGCAGAATGGAGGCCTTGGAGTCCTTCAGGAGGGGCGGGATCACCTTGGTGTGCAGCGGCGAGGGGTACTGGAACGCCTTCATGCCGGTGAGGATGGGCAACAAGGCGCCGCCGGTCAGGCCGAAGCAGTGGAAGGTGGGCAGGGGATTGAACATCACCCAGTCCGGATCCAGCGGGATGTGGGAGGCGATCTGGTAGACGTTGGACACCAGATTGGCTTGGCTCAGCACCACGCCCTTGGGCACGCCGAAGCTGCCGGAGGTGAACAGGATGACGCCGGGATCGTCCGGCTTGGTCTCGGCCAGAAAGGCTCTGGGGAAGGCGCCGGCGGTGGCGGCGAAGAGCTTGTCGGCCAGACCGATCTTCTCACGCACCTCCTCCAGGTAGGTGACGGTCGAGACCTCCTCCAAGGCGTCCACTAGGTCGTGGAGCTGGCCCTGTTCGATGAAGCGATGCGAGGTCAGCACCCGCTTCACCCCGGCCAGCTTGCAGGCGCCCTTCAGGTTCCGGATGCCTGAGGTGAAGTTCAGCATGGTGGGAATCCGCCCGAAGGCGTGCAGGCCGAAGAAGGTGACAATGGCGGCCGAGCTGGCGGGCAGCATGACGCCGACCCGCTCGCCCTTTTCCGTCATCGCCGCGATCTTCCGGCCCAGCGCGAAGGCGGCCCGGATCATGTCGGTGTAGGAAAGCGGATTGCGTTCCTGGTCCTCCAGGATCGGCTTCTTGGCGCCGAACTGGGCGCGGGCGTCGAGCAGAGCCCCGAACAGGGTCTTCTGGCTCTCAAGCGGATCAAATGTACGCGACAAAGGCGAAGACCTCCCCGATCGGATCGCCGGTTCTTGGAGCGCAAGCCTATCGTCCGAGGTCGTCATTGCAAGGATACGTTACAATGCGTGAGGCGGTTTCAGGGCGGGGGCGGAGAATTCTCGTCTGGAACCGGGGCCGGGGCAGGGGTTTCGACCATAGGGGGCGCGACCTCGGCTTGGCGTTCGGCCTCGACTCTGGCGGCGATGTAGCCGGTGACCTGGTCCATCCAAGGCTGGCGGAAGCGATCTTCCTCTAGGTGCAGACCCGCGAAGGCGCCGGGAACGGCGACCGAGCGGCAGTGGGGAAGAGCCTTGCAGAGCGCGAGGGCCTCCTTGGTGGTCTTGTCCGGCAGCAGCATCAGGACCTCGGCCTTCACCGAGCCCGCATTGGCCTCCGCCGCGCGGCTCGCGGTCTGGTGGGCGCCGCGCCAGCCCATGCTGGGTGACGACATGCGTAGGTCCGGATTTGCGGTCTGCCAGGCCTGCTGGACCCGCCCGCGCCATGGGTCATGGGTCAGGCCCTGGCCACGCGCGTCGGGCGCCGACCGGCTCCAGGGCCGCCAGTCGGTCGACGGCAGGCGGCCCAGGCCCACGCGTCCGACCAGCGCCTGGGCCGAGTCCGCACTGACCGCTCGGGACGCGACGTCTGGCGACGACAGGATCACCGCGTCGACCTTCAGCCCCGCCTCGACCGCCCGCAGCGCCACGACCGCACCGTCGGCATGGCCCAGCAGGATCAGCGGAGAGGATTCTGGCGGCCGGATCACCACCCGGACCAGGGCGCCGACATTGGCGACATCGGGCTCGAAGCTGGGAACAAAGCCTAGGTCGCGGGGCAGGGTGTAGCGAGCCGAACCGCCTTGACCCGCCCGCTCGAGGATCCAGACGGTGTAGCCGCGCCGGATCAGGCCGCTGGCGGTCTCGAACCAGGCCTCGGCCGACTCTCCATAGCCGGGCAGGATCACCACCGTGGCCTTGGGCGCCCGCCAACCGGCGGCGACGCCGTAGCGCTGCGCGGGCTTGCCGCCGGTCTCGATGAACCCCCAGGCCCAGCCCTCCGGCGGATAGAAGCGCGGACTCAGCGCCGGCGGCGCCTGGGTCTCCGCGAACGGTCCCATCAGGTCGCCCCGGCCGCACGCCGCGAGCAACAGGAGCAGAGCGGCGACTGCCAGCGCGCGAACCATGCCGTCTTTGAACCCAGTTCACCGCTGTGGCGCAAGGCCGCTCAATCGTGGCTTGATCCAAGGGGCCCGAACGCCGATCTAGGGGCATGGCGACCGTTATCAACACCGTCACCGGCCCAAGGCCGCGGCACCCTGAAAAGCAGTCCCGGCCCGACACGCCGATGCTGCGCAAGCCTGAATGGCTGCGGGTCCGCGCCCCGGGCTCGCCGGGCTATTCGGCCACCAAGGCCCTCGTGAAGGAACACGGCCTGACTACGGTCTGCGAGGAAGCCGCTTGCCCAAACATCGGCGAGTGCTGGAGCATCAACCACGCCACCATGATGATCATGGGTGACACCTGCACCCGGGCCTGTGCTTTCTGCAACGTCATCACCGGCAAGCCGCAGGCCCTCGACCCCAGCGAGCCCGCCCGCGTCGCCGACGCCGTGGCCAAGATGGGCCTGAAGCACGTGGTGATCACCTCGGTGGACCGCGACGACCTGGCCGATGGCGGCGCCGACCACTTCGCGCAAGTTGTGCGCGCGATCCGCGCCCAGGCCACCACCACAACGATCGAAATCCTGACGCCGGACTTCCTCCGCAAGCCCACCTCTGCGGCCGAGTTGGTGATCGACGCCAAGCCCGACGTATTCAACCACAACCTGGAGACTGTTCCGCGCCTGTACCTGTCGATCCGCCCCGGCGCCCGCTACTTCCATTCCCTGCGCCTGCTGGAGCGGGTGAAGGAGCGCGATCCCGAACAGTTCACCAAGTCCGGCCTGATGGTCGGCCTGGGCGAAACCAAGGAAGAGGTCATGCAGGTGATGGACGACATGCGGTCGGCCGGCATCGATTTCCTCACCATCGGCCAGTACCTGCAACCCACCCGCAAGCACGCTGCGGTCGACCGGTTCGTGACGCCCGATGAATTCCGCGCCTATGAGGAGATCGCCCGGGCTAAGGGGTTCCTGATGGTGTCAGCCAGCCCCCTGACCCGCTCGTCGCACCATGCCGGCGAGGACTTCGCCAAGCTGCAGGCCGCCCGCCGGGCCAAGGACGCCGCCTAGGTCTTGCGCCACCAGGTCACCAGGACGCTGCCCTACACGCCGGACCAGCTGTTCGCCCTGGTGGGTGACGTGGACTCCTATCCGCAGTTCGTGCCGTGGATCGTGGGCATGCGCACCTGGAACAGCCGCATCGACAGCCAGGGTATGATCTGGACCGACGCCGAGGCGAAGGTCGGGTTCTCGTTTCTGAAGGAGACCTTTTCCACCCGCGTGCGCCGCGACCCTGCCGGCCGCCAAATCGACGTCGGCCTGATCTCGGGGCCGTTCAAATCCCTGCGCAATCAGTGGAGGTTTGAGCCTGAGGGCGAGGGGACCCGCGTCGTGTTCGACATCGACTTCGAGTTCAAGTCCAAGATGCTGGGCGCCTTGCTGACCTCGAACTTCTCACACGCCGTCGACAAGCTGATGGCGTGCTTCGAGGCTCGAGCGAAAGCCCTCTACGGCTAGCTCATCCGGTCGCGTAGCGCCTGCAGGGCCACCTGCACGGCGGCCAGCTGGATTTCCGACCGGGTCTCGTACTGGAAAAACTCCTGGCGGTGCATCAGGCCGTGGTTGGTCCGCGCCGTGGCGATGTGGACCGTGCCCACCGGCTTGAAGGAGGTGCCGCCGTGCGGACCCGCCACGCCGGTGATGGCCACCGAGATGTGGGCGTTTGACGCTTCCAGCGCTCCCTCGGCCATCATGCGGGCCACGGGCTCGGAGACCGCGCCCAGGTCGGCCAGCAGGTCGCCCGGAATGCCAAGAAGTTCCTGCTTGGCGCGGTTGGTATAGGTGACGAAACCCCGCTCGAAGACGTCCGACGCACCGGAGATCGAGCAGATGGCGCCGGCCACAAGACCACCCGTGCAGCTCTCGGCTGTGACGATACGGAGGTTGCGCTCCCGGGCCTCGTCGATGAGCAGGCGCGCGAGGGTCTCGATCTCGAGGGAAAACATGGGCGCGCGACTCCGACACAGCTAGGCAAGGTTGAAGCGAGACCACAACATCGCCGCGACCCCAGACACAAGACGATTCGAAACATGACCACGCAGGACGCCGCCGCAACCTCCGCCGTGGGCCGATCGCCGCTGCTGTTCGTGCTCACCATCTTCGCCAGCGCCAGCCTGGTGTTCCTGGTCCAGCCGATGATCGCCAAGCTGGTCCTGCCACTCTTGGGGGGCGGGCCATCGATCTGGAACACCAGCCTTGCCTTCTTCCAGACCGCCCTGCTGGCCGGCTACGGCTATGCGCACCTGTTGCAGCGGGTGGGGTCGATCCGCATGCAGGCGGGAATCCACCTGGCGGCTCTGGTGCTGGCGGCGCTCTTCCTGCCACTGCATGTCACCGGTGTCTTCGGCGCGCCCAGTTCGGAGCATCCCGCCCTGTGGCTGCTAGGCGTGATGGCCGTCTCCATCGGCGCGCCCTTCGCGGTGCTGTCGGCGACCGCGCCCTTGGTGCAGGCCTGGCACGCGCGCACCCTGCACGCCGACAGCGGCTCCGAGCCCTACGCCCTCTACGCCGCCAGCAACCTCGGCAGCCTGATCGCCCTGCTGGCCTATCCGATCGTCGTGGAGCCGCTCGCCAGCCTGCACGCCCAGGCCATGGGCTGGAGCCTGGGCTACGGCGGCTTCATCCTGCTGATGGCCGCGCTGATGTATTTCGTCACCCGCGGGCCCGCGGCGCCCGCGCCCGTTGTGACTGATACCTCCGACGCCGGCGGCGACGCCCCGACTTGGCGCGACAGGCTGACCTGGGTCGTCCTGGCGGCCATTCCGTCCAGCCTGATGATGGGGGTCACCACCCACCTGACGACGGATGTGGCCTCAGCGCCCTTCATCTGGGTGGTGCCGCTGGCCCTCTACCTGGTCACCTTCATCATCGCCTTCTCCACCAAGCCGGCGATCTCGCAGGACACGACGCTGATCTTGCAGGCCGCGGCCGTGGCGGCCTGCGCTTCGCTGCTGCCCTTCAAGGCCAGCAACCTCTTCCTGCAGCTCTTCATCCACCTGTCGGCTTACTTCCTGACCGCCCTGATGTGCCATCAGGCCCTGGTGGCGCGGCGGCCGAGCCCGAGCCGGCTAACCGAGTTCTATCTGTGGATGTCCTTCGGCGGCGTGGTGGGCGGCGGGTTCAACGCCTTCCTGGCCCCGGTGATCTTCAACAATGTCTGGGAATACCCTTTGGTCCTGGCGCTGGCCTGCCTAGTGCGTCCCTGGGGGGAGGGGCCGATCGAGCGCTGGCGCTGGGTGACCTTCGCCCTCGGTTGCCTCGCCGCCGTGGCGGCGCCCGTCGCGACCTTCGCCGCCTATACCGGCCAGATTGGACGCGCCGAGATGCTCGGCATGACCGGCCACGACCTAATGCTGCTGCTGGTGAAGGTCGCCCTGACCGTGGCCGTCGTCTGCGCCTTCCTGGTGCGCCGCCGCGGCATCGTCTTCTTCGGCATCATCGCCATCATCTCGTTGGCGGCGGAGGGGGCGGGCGACAAGGTGGACGTGCTGAAGAGCTGGCGCAGCTTCTTCGGGGTGGTCCGCCAGTCTGAGCTGCAACTGCCGGAGATGGGCGGCACGGTCCGCATGCTGTCGCACGGCACGACCCTGCACGGCGCCCAGGCCCAGGACCCACGCTGGCGCTGCCGCCCATTGGTCTACTACGCGCCCGAGACCCCAATCGGGCAGGTCTTCGCGCAGCGGCTGGGCGAGAGGCCCGCCCTGCGGATCGGCGCCGTGGGCCTGGGGACCGGGGCCGTGGCGGCCTACACCCGGCCGGTAGATCACCTGACCTTCTTCGAGATCGACCCCCTGGTGATCCGCATCGCCACCGACCCGGCGCACTTCAGCTACACGACGGAATGCGCCAAGGGCCGGATCGACTACGTGGTGGGCGACGCCCGGCTGACACTGGACAAGCAGCCGAAGGACCAGTTCGACATCCTGCTGATCGACGCCTTCTCCTCCGACAGCGTTCCCGCCCATCTGCTGACCGTGGAGGCGATGAAGGCTTACCTCACCCACATCAAGCCTGATGGAGTGCTGATCCTCCATCTATCGAACCGAAACCTGGATCTGCGCAGCCCGGCCATGGCGGTCGCCGATGCGGCCGGCGGGGAGGCGCTGCTGCAGCGGCATGGCGCGGCCAAAAGCTCGCCCATGCTCTGGGAATCTTCGGAGGACGCCCTGATCGTGGCGCGCAACGAGGCGGCGCTCGCCGCCTTCGCGGCCGATCGGCGGTGGACGCCCAGCGAACCCACCCTCGCGCGGCCCTGGACCGACGACTACACGAACCTCGTGGGCGCCCTGTACGGCCGGATGAAGGAACGCTGGGACTGGCTGCCTTAAGCAGGCGTCTCCACCGTCGCAACGGCCTGGGCCATCAGGCCTTCTCCACGGCCGGTAAAGCCCATGCCCTCGGTCGTCGTGGCCTTTACGCTGACCCGGTCGAGGGGCAGGGCGAGCAGGTCGGCCATGCGCGCGCGCATGGCGTCGCGGTACGGCCGAATCTTCGGGCGCTCGCAGATCAGGGTGACGTCGACGTTCAGGATCGATCCGCCCCTGGCCGCCACCAGCTTGGCCGCATGGACCAGGAAGCGGTCAGAGGATGCGCCTCTCCATTGGGGATCGGTGGGCGGAAAATGCTCGCCGATGTCACCTTCGCCGATGGCGCCCAGGATGGCGTCAGTCAGGGCGTGCAGGCCGGCGTCGGCGTCGGAATGGCCGACCAGGGTCTGGTCGTGGTCGATCTTGACCCCGCAAAGCCAGACCGCTTCGCCGGGACCCCAGCGGTGGGCGTCGACCCCGAAGCCGGTGCGGACCATCCTGCGCGCGCCCGCCAGCTGTTCGGCCATGGCGAAGTCCTCCGGATAGGTCAGCTTCATCAACAGGGGGTCGCCCGGAACCAGGGCCACCTTGCCCCCGGCGCGCTCCACCACCGCTGCGTCGTCGGTGGGCTCAGCGTCGGCGGGCCAGGCGCCATAAGCCTGCCTCAAGGTGCGGAGGCGGAACGCCTGTGGCGTCTGGGCGCGCCAGAGGCCGTCGCGCGACACCGTCTCGACGACGATGTCCACGCCGCGCTTCAGGGTGTCGGCGACGGGGAGGGCGGGAACGGCGCCATCAGCCTCGGCCAGGGCGACCAGCAGGCGCTGGACGTGAGCGGAGGTGACGAAGGGCCGGGCGGCGTCGTGCACAAGCACCGCGTCTTCGTCGGCGGCGGCGAGTGCGGCGAGGCCCGCCTGGACCGACTCAGCCCGGGTGGCCCCGCCCGCGACGGCTCTCCAGCCCGCCAAACCGGCGAGGGCCTCATCGGCGTCGGCCGTGCGCTCAGGCGCGGTGACCACGATGATTTCTCGGGCTCCGGCGCGGCTCAGGACCTCGACCGACCAGCGCAGAATTGGCCGGCCGCCCAGGCTGCGCCAAGGCTTGGGCGCCCCTGGTCCGGCCCGGGTGCTAGAGCCTGCGGCGACGACGACGGCAGAAAAGTTCATGGCGACGTTGTTTAGAGGGCGATCGTGTCCTGTCTAGGCTTTACGGCGCCGCACAAATTGCCTAAAAAGGCGGCGATGGGGTTGATTACAAAATGAGCAACAAGCTCGCAGTCGGGGATATCGAAGTTTTGGGCCGGGCGTGGATCGCGCCTATGACCGGCGTTTCCGACCTGCCGTTCCGCAAGGCCGCCAGCAAGCTCGGGGCCGCCTATGTGGCCACCGAGATGGTCGCCTGCGCCGAGTTCTCCAGGGGCCGACCCGATGTCGTGCGCCGCGCCGCGGTGGGCGAGGGCCTGCCCCTAATGGTGGTGCAGCTGGTCGGTCGCGATCCGGTCCACATGGCGCGCGGGGCTGTGCTCGCGGCCCAGGCGGGCGCCCAGATCATCGACCTGAACTTCGGCTGCCCTGCCAAGGAGGTGACCGGCGGCGCCCAGTCCGGCTCGGCCCTGATGCGCGAGCCCGACCTGGCCGAGGCGCTGATCGCCGCCACGGTGGACGCGGTCGACGTCCCGGTCACCGTCAAAATGCGCCTCGGCTGGGACGACAAGTCGAAGAACGCGCCCGAGATCGCGGCGATGGCGGAACGGCGCGGGGCCAAGGCGGTCACCATTCACGGCCGCACCCGCAGCCAGTTCTACAAGGGTGTCGCCGACTGGGCGGCCGTCCGGGCGGTCAAGGACGCGGTTTCCATCCCGGTGATCGTCAATGGCGATATTGTCGACGGCGCTACGGCCCGCGAGGCTCTGGCTCAGTCCGGCGCCGACGGCGTCATGGTCGGGCGCGGCGTCTATGGTCGCCCCTGGGTCGCGACCCAGATCGAGACCGAATTGAACGGTGGCGCCTTCGTCGAGCCCGACGTCGAGACCCGCCTGGGCATCGCCCTGGAGCACTTCCGGGACAGCCTGAATTTCTACGGCGACCGCCTGGGCCTGCGAATCTTCCGCAAGCATCTGGCGTCCTATGTCGATAACGCGCCCTGGCCCATGCAGGTCGAGGCCAGGCAGATCGCACGATCCGCGCTCTGCCGCCTGGAGGATCCCTCCCTGGTCGAGGAAGGCCTGATCGCGCTCTGGCGCGATCCCCAAACGAGATTGGCGGCATGAACAGTCGAACAAGGGCCGCGAACAGCGGCGTAAACCTGGATGTCCTGAAGGCGGCTGCCTTCGACCTCTCCCCCGAACCGGCCCTCGTGGTGAACGGCGACGGCGCCCTGGTGGCGGTGAACGAGGCCGCCGAGGCCCTGTTCGGCCAGGGGCTCAGCCTGCTGACCCGGGGCCGCTTCGGCGCCGCCCTGCCGGAAGGCTCGGCCCTGGTTTCCCTGCTCAACCGAGCCCTGGAGGAGGACGCTCCGGTCCGGGAGCGCGGGGTGGAAATCAGCCTGTTCGGCCATCCCTCCTTTGAGGCCGATGGCGCGGCCGCCCCGCTCGGCGACGGCTCGGTGCTGCTGACTCTTCACGTCAAGGGCGGCGCCCTGGGGGGGGAGCGCACCGGGGCCGAGGCCGCCGGCCTGCGCACCATCGTCGGTCTCGGCCGCATGCTGGCTCACGAAATCAAGAATCCCTTGATGGGCATTCGGGGGGCGGCCCAGCTGCTGAAGGCCGGTGCCAAGGCCGAGGACACGCCGCTGGCCCAGCTGATCGTCGACGAGACCGATCGGGTGCGCCGGCTGGTGGACCGCATGGAGGCCTTCTCCGACGACGCCCTGCCGGTCTGCACGCCCATCAATATCCACCAGGTTCTGGACCGCGTCCGGGCCTTGGCCGTCAACGGCTTCGCCGATGGCTTGGTGATGAAAGATCTCTATGACCCCTCGCTGCCGCTGACCTATGGCGACGAGGATCAGCTGATCCAGATCTTCCTGAACCTGGTGAAGAACGCCTCGGAGGCCGCCCATAGCCGGGGCGACAACCGTGGCGAGGTCACCATCCACACCGCCTACCGTCATGGCGTCAGGGTCCGGGCCGCCAAGGGCCAGGCCCTGCGCGGCGCGCCCCTGGAGATCCGTATCCAGGACAACGGCCCGGGGATCCCGCCGCATCTGCGCGACAGCCTGTTCCAGCCCTTTGTAACCACCAAGGTGAACGGCGCCGGTCTGGGCCTGGCCCTGGTCTCCAAGCTCGTGTCGGGCCACGGCGGCCTGATCGATTTCGAATCCGAGCCTGGCCGCACGACCTTCCGCGTGCTGCTGCCCATCGCATCTCAAGAGGACGTCTCGGCATGAACGCGATCGCCGCCAACGCCAACAAGAAGATCCTGATCGCCGACGACGACTCCTCGATCCGGCTGGTGCTGAGCCAGGCCTTCACCCGTCTCGGCTACCAGGTCCGCGCCACCGGAAACGCCACGACCCTGCTGAAGTGGGTCTCGGACGGGGAAGGGGACCTGGTGGTCACCGACGTGATGATGCCCGACGAGAACGTCTTCGACGTGCTGCCGCGCATCCGCAAGGACCGCCCCAAGCTGCCGGTCATCGTGATGAGCGCCCAGAACACCCTGCTGACGGCGGTGAACGCCGCCGAGGTGGGCGCCTTCGACTACATCTCCAAGCCCTTCGACCTGGACGACATGACCTCCGCGGCGCGCCGGGCCCTGGCCAAGCCTGCCGACAGCGAGGCCTCAAAGGCCCAGGCCCGCGCCGTGCGCGACGAGCGCCTGCCGCTGATCGGCCGCTCGGGGCCGATGCAGGACGTCTACCGGACCATCGCCCGCCTGGTGGGCGCCGACCTCACCGTGCTCATCCTCGGAGAGTCCGGGACCGGCAAGGAGCTGGTGGCTCGCGCCCTGCACGAGATGGGACGCCGCAAGGACGGCAAATTCGTGGTCATCAACCTGGCCGCCGTGCCCCGCGAGCGGGTGGAGAGCGAGCTGTTCGGCAAGGACGAGGGCGACTCCGGCAAGCTGGTGGACGCCGACGGGGGCACCCTGTTCCTGGACGAGATCGGCGACATGCCGCTGGACGCCCAGACCCGGCTGCTGCGGGTGATCGACGGCTC
>NZ_JANPJP010000037.1:0-35336 GCF_031425575.1 Phenylobacterium sp. | reverse complement strand
GACAGCCGGTCGGCCTTGCGCCGCGCCTCTTCCGCCGACTTGCAGATCACGACGGGCTCGGCCTTCAGCGCCTTGCCCTTGCCGGCGATGTAGGACTGGACCAGGTGGACGGTCTCGATCGCCACGCGCCGCCTACTTCTTCAGGACGTTGGGGGTCCAGCCGGCCGGCGCGGTCGTCTTGGGCTTTTCGGCCTTGGGCTTGCGGACTTCCTTGTTGCTCTTCTTCTGACCCTTGGCCATGGCGGTGTCCTCATCAGGTGGTGCGTTGGCGCGACTCTAGCACGCCGCCGCCTCGCCCCTCCGGCGAATTCGTCAGGCCTTGCCGGAGACATCCACGGGCGCAGGGTCGTCCCCACAGGGCCGCCGGACAACCCACGCGGACTTGAGCCGCCCGCACCCATGTTGGGGCTCGGATGAATCCTGCCTAGACTGGCGCCGCCCGGGATGACGGCGTTGATTTGGGGAAAACACCACATGGACCGGCCCAGCCCGCTCGCCAAACTCATCCTGGCCCTGGCCATCCTCGCGGGCGTCAGCTTCCTGGCCGCCAACCGCTTCGCCCTGCCCGAGACCGCGACCATCGTCTGGAAAGGCTCCGGAGTCGCCCTGCTGGCGCTGTACGCCGCCACCCGCGCCAAGACTCCCGACGGCTGGCTGCTGGCCCTGGTCATGGCGCTCGGCGCCACCGGCGACGTGCTGCTGGAGACCCACGGCCTGGTCACCGGCGCTGTCGCCTTCCTGGCCGGCCACGTCGTCGCCATCGCCCTCTATCTCCGCAACCGCCGCCCGACCCTGGAACCCAGCCAGATCCTGCTGGCCCTCCTCATCGTTCCGGCCACGGTGATCACAGCCTGGCTGCTGCCCGCCGACCGCGCCGGGGCGCCGGGCATCGCCCTCTACGCCACGGGCCTGGCCCTCATGGCGGCCGCCGCCTGGATTAGCCGCTTCCCCCGCACGAGCGTCGGTCTCGGCGCCCTGATGTTCGTGGCCTCCGACCTGCTGATCTTCGCCCGCGCCGGCCCCCTTGAGCACAACCCCTGGGTCGGCTTCGGCGTCTGGGCGCTGTACTTCGCGGGCCAGCTCCGGACCTGCCTGGGGGTCGTGGGGACCTTGGCGCGGCGGGACCCATAGATCCGCTCATCCCGGCGACCGCGAAGCGGCGGCGCGAAGCAGCCAAGGCCGGGACCCAGATTTGTCAGGAGCCTGCGGTCACCAGGCGCTGAACGCCTCCCGGTGGCGTGCGAGATATCTTGGGTGAGGCCAAAGCTTCCTGTCCTTCGGCAGATGAATCCGTTCCATCTGCTTCTCAAAGAGGACCCGCAGCTCGCTTGGCACCTTGTTGTGCGAGACCAGCAGTTGGTAGTCGTCCGTCAACGAGATCAGATGCCGGTCGAACAACCAGTGCACCGTGCCCGACAGCGCCAATCCGTTCTGGACGACATCCGGACCGCCTTCGCCTACGCCCCAGATATGGGCCGCTTGGACTTCCGATTTTCCCCCGCCATTAATCATCCTTAGGCCTGTGACCGCGCAGCGATCCTCATAGGCCTCACACACTTGCCGGCGGAAATTTGCATCGCGGATTTTGCGGTTCAGCAAGACCTGCTCAATCCGCCGCGCCTGCTCGAAGGGGGGCTCATGCAGGGTTTCAAAGGTCTCCTGATCAACATCTTGCACACCTAAATTAAGACGGATCGCGTTCTCCGGCGCCAAGGTCTGGGATAGGCCCGCTTGAACAATAGCTGCAAAATCCTCGTCGCTCAGGGCGCGCATCGACTTGTTCTGCAGCGTCGCACCAACTCGCCTTGGGTCACCAACGGCACGCGGCCCAGCTTCCCAGTAAGTGCCGCCTCCCCCGAAAGGCACGATCGGATCGAATGGTAGGTATTGGTCAACGTAGGCATAGGCGTGACCGGCCAAGTCTGGATCGAGTTCGATCCCACGCACCCGCGCCACCGCTATGTAAGCGCGCCTTCCACCGTTGCGCTGGGTTTCCCGATAAACAATCCAGTCGCCCACGGCAGCTCTAGCAGCGGCTAGGTAGTTACTTTGAGTGGGGAAATGATAGCGCCTGTCGATCTCGTCGTCGTAGCGCGAGTTCGGCTTGGTATCGAAGACCGCCTTCACGCCGCTCGCCCGCCCTTCGGTCCGCATCCCGGATGCATCACGCTATTGCGGCCTGCGCCTCAAGATCGGTCAAGGCCTCACGGCGTACTCCACCAGTCTCGCTCCGTCTCCGGCTCCACCTTCGCCAACGGCCCGCGCCCGACCGTCGCCAGCGCCTCGTCGTGGCTCATGCCGAACTTGCGGATCACCACCACGATGGGCTGCTGCGCCTCCTCCTCCGGCTCGGGCGCGAGGGCCCGCCGCGCGCCATACTTCTTCGGCGCCAGCATCGCGGCGGTCCAACGCAGGGTCTTGATCCGCAGAGCGTCGCCCCGCGCCGTGGCCTCGGTGGCCTCCAGGGCGATCTCCAGCATGGCGTCGGCGAAGATGTCGGCGGCCACCGCCTTGGCCTTCAGATAGGCGTCGTGAAACCCGTCGTCGGCCCGGATCCAGTGATAGATGGTGGCGGCGCAGGGCATGTCGTCGTCCGCCCCGATGGACAGCACTGTCTCCCCGCCCGCGATCCGCCGCAGGATCACCCCGCCCAGTTCGTCGCTATAGGTCGACACCCGCCCGCCGCGCCCGTCCTTGCGCGGCCGCAGCGCCTGGCGCCAGCGCCGGTCCTCATCCTCAGCCCGGTCCCGAGTCCGCCGCTCACGCCGCGCCTGGTCGCGGGCCGCGTCGTAGGCCTGAGCGAAATCCGGCTCCCGATTGCGCCACTTGTAGATCGCCTGCACCGAGGGCATCCCCGGCTCCCGCCCCAGCGACGCCTCGCTCTGCCCGGCCGCGATCCTCTCGCAGATCAGCCTGCCGAGCGCCGGCGAGTACCGAACCTGCGGACGGCGGTCGGAACGCCCGAACGGCGGCGACTTGGACGACATGGGCCTCTGGGGATTGTTCGGGGAGGCTCGCAGTCTCCCATGGACGGGTCGATCCGTCAAGAACAAAGAGGGAACATTTGCTGTGCTTTCGCGCCTTGAATGCGAACAACCTCGTACCGTCCTAGGTCCCCGCGTTGCGCCTGGCCATCCTCAGATGAGAGAGGGCTAGGGCCCCAACGACGAAAGCGCTGAAGAGCGCGCCTTCAAGCCCGCTGGTGACGCCCTGGGCGACGGGACCAAAGCCGCTTTCGCTGAACCGACCGCCGACCATTCCGAAATCCAGGCGCGAGTCCGGAAATTGCTCGGCCAAAAGTGCGAGGCTGCCGCCCATCAGCCTTCCATGAAGCAGACTGATGACCACCCCGGCGCCGCCGCCCAGCAGCCCGGCGACCGCCATTCCACGTCCCAAGCCGCTCGGCGCGGCGCGGCCCTTTGCGAGCCACGCTCCCAAACCCACGGCGGCGCCCAGCAGCGCGCCTTCGGGCGCCCCGGTGATTTCGCCCGGCGAGCGGCCGAAGAGCAGGCTGATCGTGTCCAGACAGATCAGTTTCACAACCGCGCCCACCACCATCCCGCCGCAGGCGCCGCCCACCACGCTCCAAAGGCTGTGGCGCCTTGAGGCGAACGCCGCGGCCGAAACGCCCAGGCTCACACCAGCGCCTCCGACCAATCCGACCAGGGCGGTCAACGCGACGAGCACCAAGGTGGTCGAACTTGCGCCCATACCGGACTGCACCGGTTGGGCGACACCGCCCAAGCCGTAGAAGAGCCCGCCTACGACCCCTGCGCATCCACCTCCAATCATCCCGGCACAGCCTTGCGCCAGCATTGACCGCCCGACCGGCGGTGCGCCGCCCGCCTTCCCCGCAACGGGGACGACCGGCGGCGGGGCATCAAGATCGGCCCAGGTGGCGATCGCGATGAAGCGATAGCCGTGCTTGGGAACTGTCTCGATGAAGCGCGGGTTTGCGGCGTTATCGCCCAGTTGCTGACGGATGGTCCGGATGCATTGGGTTAGCGCCTCGTCCGTCACCGGCACACCCCGCCAGACCTCCTCAAGGAACTGCGTCTTCGAAACCAGTTCGCCCTGATGGCTGACCAGCAGGATCAGGGCGTCGAGATACCGCGCATTGAGATCCACCGCCGCCTCGCCCCGCCACAGACGGCGGTTGCGTGGATCGAGATGGAACGCTTCGAAGGTAAAGACGCCGGGCGGCATTTTTCAGCAGGACCTCAGGAATTGCTCATGCCGCTCACCCGCGACCCAGGCATGACGGAGGCTCAATTATCGAGGACGCCAAAGCAATGACGAACAGCATGGAACACACCCGCGGACGGCCCCGGCAGGCCTGGCGGATCGCCCGATGGACGATCATCATCGGCCTCTTGTCGGCCCCCTGGATCGCCATGAAATTCACCGATCAAGTGAATTGGACGAGCTTCGACTTCCTGATCATGGGCGTCCTTCTGATCGGCGCCGGCCTATCCTACGAGCTAGCGGCGCTCAAGCTCCGCAAGTCCCTTCACCGCACCCTCCTCGGAGCGGGCCTCGTCGCACTCGTTCTCATCATCTGGGCCGAAGGCGCCGTCGGAATTTTCCACTAGCCAAGGGGCGGCGCGCCTCGGGCAGCATCCCCGATAAGTGTCATCCCGGAAAGCGCGCCGCGTTCGTCCCGGACCAATGTGCGCAGGGCGTGCCGGAAAGATCGCGGCCTCTGGGCCCGGTCATCCGCTGCGTGGGGCCCGGGCGGCGGCGTGTTGTTCCTACTTCCCGCGCTCATAATTCAGGATCGGCGCCAGCCAGCGCTCGGCGGTCTTCAGGTCCCAGCCCTTGCGGCGGGCATAGTCCTCGACCTGGTCCTTCTCGATCCGGCCGACGCCGAAATAGTGCGCCTCCGGGTGGCCGAAATAGAGCCCCGACACACTGGCCGGCGGGTTCATGGCGAAGCTCTCGGTGAGTTGCATGCCGGTCTGGGCGGGCGCGTCCAGGATGCGGAACAGCTCGGCCTTCTCGGTGTGGTCCGGCTGGGCGGGATAGCCCGCGGCCGGGCGGATGCCGCGGTACGTCTCGCCGATCAGCGCCTCGATATCGAAGGGCTCGTCTGGCGCGTAGCCCCACAGCTCGGTGCGCACCTTGCGGTGCATGGCTTCCGCGAAAGCCTCCGCCAGCCGGTCGGCCAGGGCCGCGGCCAGGATCGCCGAATAGTCGTCGCCCTTGTCCTTGAAGGCCTTGGCGATCTCGGGCTCGCCGTGGCCGGCGGTCACCGCGAAGCCGCCGATCCAGTCGCGCTCGCCGATGGGGGCGATGAAGTCGGAGAGCGCCACATTGGCCCGGCCGCCCTCCCCCTTGGACATCTGCTGGCGCAGGGTGTGCAGCCGGGTCAGCTCGACGGTCCGTGTCTCGTCGGTCCACACCACCACGTCGTCGCCGTCGGAATTGGCCGGCCAGAAGCCCACCACCCCGCGCGCCTCGAACCACTTCTCGGCGATGATCTTCTCCAGCATCGCCTGGGCGTCCTTGAAGAGGTCGGTGGCGGCCTTGCCCACCACGTCGTCCTCGAGGATCTGCGGATAGCGGCCGATCAGCTCCCAACTGGCGAAGAACGGCGTCCAGTCGATGTGGTCGGCCAGCTCCTGCAGGTCATAGGCGGTGAAGGTGCGGGTGCCGATGAAGCTGGGGGGCGTCGCCTGCCAGCCTGAGACCTTGAAGCTGTTGGCCCGCGCATCGGCCAGGGTGGCCCGCACCCGATTGGTGTTGCCGCGCGCGAACTGCTCGCGGACCTTAATGTAGTCTGCCCGCGTCTCGGCCTGGATACGTGCGCTCTCCGTCTTGGACAGCAGGCCCGAGACCACGCCCACGGCGCGGCTGGCGTCCAGCACATAGGTGGTCGATCCGCCTTGGTAGCCGGGCTCGATCTTCACCGCCGTGTGGGTCTTGCTCGTGGTGGCGCCGCCGATCAGCAGCGGGATGGTGAAGCCGCGCCGCTCCATCTCGCTGGCCACATAGACCATCTCGTCCAGGCTCGGCGTGATCAGGCCCGACAGGCCGACGATGTCCACATTGTGGGCGATGGCCTCGTCCAGGATGCGGTCGCAGGCGACCATCACCCCCAGGTCGATGACCTCGTAATTGTTGCACTGCAGGACCACGCCGACGATGTTCTTGCCGATGTCGTGGACGTCGCCCTTGACGGTGGCCATCAGGATCTTGCCGGCGTTCTCGCGCGGCTTGCCCTCCTTCTCGGCCTCCATGAACGGCATGAGGTAGGCCACGGCCTGCTTCATCACCCGGGCCGACTTCACCACCTGCGGCAGGAACATCTTCCCCGAGCCGAACAGGTCGCCCACCACGTTCATCCCGTCCATCAGCGGACCTTCGATGACGTGCAGCGGGCGCTCGACGGAGAGCCGCACTTCCTCGGTGTCGGCCTCGATGAAGTCGGTCAGGCCGTTGACCAGGGCATGGGCCAGGCGCTTTTCCACCGGCAGTTCGCGCCAGGCGAGGTCGGGCCCCTTGGCCTCGGACTTGCCGCCCTTGTATTTGGGCGCCAGCTCCACGAGACGCTCGGTGTTGGAGATATTGGTCCGCTGCGGCCGGTTGAGGATCACGTCCTCGACGGCCTCGCGCAGCTCCTCGGGGATGTCGTCATAGACCGGCAGGTCGCCGGCGTTGACGATGCCCATGTCCATGCCCGCCGCGATGGCGTGATAGAGGAACACCCCGTGGATCGCGCGCCGCACCGGCTCGTTGCCGCGGAAGCTGAACGACACGTTCGACACCCCGCCCGAGATCCGGGCCAGCGGCAGGGTGTCTTTGATCACCCGCACGGCGTCGATGAAGTCGACCGCATAGTTGTTGTGCTCGTCGATCCCCGTCGCCACGGCGAAGATGTTGGGGTCGAAGATGATGTCTTCGGCCGGGAAGCCCACCTCGTCCACCAGGATGCGATAGGCCCGGGTGCAGATCTCGATCTTGCGCTGGGCGGTGTCGGCCTGGCCGACCTCGTCGAAGGCCATCACCACCACGGCGGCGCCATAGCGCAGGCAGGCCTTGGCCTGTTCGCGGAACTTGTCCTCGCCCTCCTTCATGGAGATCGAGTTCACGATGGCCTTGCCCTGCACGCACTTCAGGCCCGCCTCGATCACCTCCCACTTGGAGGAGTCGATCATGATCGGCACGCGGGCGATGTCCGGCTCGGCGGCGATCAGGTTCAGGAACGTCTTCATGGCCGCGACGCTGTCCAGCAGCCCCTCGTCCATGTTGATGTCGATCACCGAGGCGCCGGCGTCCACCTGCTGGCGCGCCACCGACAGCGCCGCGGGGTAATCCCCCTCGGCGACAAGCTTACGGAATTTGGCCGAGCCGGTGACATTGGTCCGCTCGCCGACATTGATAAAGATTGGGCGCATCAGGCGAGTTCAAAAGGCTCCAGGCCCGCCAGGCGCATGGCCTTCGGGCGTTCGGGGATTTGCCGGGGCTTAACACCCTTCACAGCGTCGGCCACATGGCGAATGTGGTCGGGCGTCGTGCCGCAGCAGCCGCCCAGGATGTTGACCAGGCCGCGCGAGGCCCACTCGTGCAGCTCGTGCGCCGTCTGGTGGGCCTCCTCGTCGTACTCCCCAAAGGCGTTGGGCAGGCCGGCGTTGGGATAGGCGCTCACCAGGGTGTCGGCCACGCGGCTGAGCTCGGCGATATGGGGCCGCATCAGGTCGGCGCCGAGCGCGCAGTTCAGGCCGATGGCGAAGGGCTTGGCGTGCTTCACCGAGTTCCAGAAGGCTTCCACCGTCTGGCCCGACAGGGTGCGCCCCGAGCGGTCGGTGATGGTCCCGGAGATCCAGATCGGCAGGGGCTCGTAGCCCTCGTCCTCCATGTCCAGGATCACCTTGATGGCGGCCTTGCAGTTGAGCGTGTCGGTGATGGTCTCGATCAGGAACATGTCCACCCCGCCGTCGTGCAGGGCGATCATCTGTTCGCGGTAGGCGGTGTAGACCTCGTCGAAGGTCACCAGCCGCGCGCCGGGATCATTCACGTCCGAGCTCATCGACAGCATCTTGTTCAGCGGCCCCACCGAGCCGGCCACGAAGCGCGGCTTGTGCGGCTCCCTGGCGGTCCAGGCGTCGGCCCGCTCACGGGCGATCCGCGCGCCCTCGAAATTGATGTCGCGGACCGCGCTCTCCAGCTCGTAGTCGGCCTGGGCGATGGTGGTGGCCGAGAAGGTGTTGGTCTCGCTGATGTCCGCGCCGGCTTCGTAATAGGCGTCGTGCAGATCACCGACGATGTCGGGCCGGGTCAGGCACAGGATGTCGTTGTTGCCCTTCAGCTGGCCGGGATGGTCCTTGAACCGCTCGCCCCGGTAGTCGGCCTCATCCAGCTTGCGCTTCTGGAACATCACCCCCCAGGAGCCGTCCAGAATCAACACGCGCTCACGCGAGATTTGCTTCAACTTTTCAATACGTTCTGAGCGCAAGCTCATGCGGCTTTCTCCGTCGGCTCTTCCCGCACGCCCAGCACCCGGCAGATGGCGTAAACGAGGTCGGCCCTGTTCAGGGTATAGAAATGGAAGTCCGAGAAGCCCTCCTCCACCAGCCGCGCGCACATCTCGGCGGCGACGGAGCAGGCCAGCAGCTTGCGGGTCTCGTGGTCGTCATCGAGGCCTTCGAACAGATTGCCCAGCCAGCCCGGCAGGCTGACCCCGATCCGCTGGGACATGTTCTTCAGTCCCTCATAGCTGCTCACCGGCATGATCCCCGGCAGGATCGGGACGGTGACGCCGGCCTTGCGGATCTTCTCCACGAACCGCAGGTAGCCGTCGATGTCGAAGAAGAAGTTGCTGATCGCCCGGGTGGCCCCGGCGTCGATCTTGGCCTTCAGCACGTCGATGTCGTGGTCCACGGAGGGGCTCTCCGGATGGATCTGCGGATAGACCCCGACGCTGACATCGAAGTCGCCGATCGCCCGGATGCCGGCGGTCAGCTCGGTGGCGTTCTGGTAGCCGTCGGCGCGCGGCGTGTAGGCGCCGCCGAGCGATCCCGGCGGGTCGCCGCGCAGGGCCACGATGTGCCGGATACCCGCGTCCCAATAGTCCTGGATCACCTCGTCGACCTCGGCGCGGGAGGCTTCCACGCAGGTCAGATGGGCGGCGGGGCGCAGGGTGGTCTCGTGCAGCATCCGGACCACCGTGCGGTGGGTGCGGTCCCGGGTCGAACCGCCGGCGCCATAGGTCACCGACACGAACGAGGGGTTCAGGGGCTCAAGCCGACGGATGGCCTCCCACAGGCTCTCCTCGCTCTTGGGCCCCTTGGGCGGCGAGAACTCGAAGGAGACGGAGGGGCGCTTGGCAAGGCCGGCGCCGGCGCGCGCCACCGGTCCCAGCGCGGTTTCCAGCGGACTCATGCGGCGCTCCTTACAGCTTTGCGGACGCGCTCGGCGGTCCAGATCTTGACGGTCAGACCCTCGCCCCGGGCGGGCGGCAGAGCCGCGGCGCGGACCTTGGTCAGGCCCGCCTCGTTCATCCACCGCTCCATCTCGGCCTCGGCGAAACCGAGGCGGCGGTGCTGGTGCTGCTCACGCAGGAATTCCAGGCCGTGGGGCGCGAAGTCGACAATGATCAGCCGGCCGTCTTCGGCCACCAGCCGCGCGGCCTCGCGCACGGCGGCGGCGGGATCGCCCAGATAGTGCAGCACCTGATGGACCACCACCAGGTCGGCGCTCTGGCCCGGCAGGCGGGTGCCGAAGATGTCGCCGTGGCGCAGCTCGCACCTCTCCAGCCCCGCATCGGCGACATGCCGGCGCGCGATGTTCAGCATCTGCTGCGACAAATCCAGCCCAACGGCGGCCTGGGCATGCGGCCCCAGCAGGGTCAGCATGCGGCCGGTGCCGCTGCCCAGGTCCACCAGGCGCTTGAAGGGTCCGGGGCCGGCGGCCTCCAGCACTGCGGCCTCGACGTCGGTCTCCGACACATAGAGCGAGCGGATCTCGTCCCAGCGCGCGGCGTTGCGGGCGAAGTATTCCCCGGCCTCGGTGGAGCGTTCGGCGCGCACGGCCTGCAGCCGCTCGGCGTCGCGGGCCAGGATGGGGTCTGCGAGATCCACCACCGCCAGGGTCTCGTCGGCCAGCCGCCGCGCCAGGCCGCCGGCCACCAGCCGGTAGAACACCCAGGCTCCGTCGGGGAACCGCTCCACCAGACCGGCCTCGGCCAGCAGCTTCAGGTGCCGCGAGACCCGGGGCTGGCTCTGGTCGAGAACCTTGCACAGCTCCAGCACCGCCAGTTCCTCGTGGGACAGCAGGGCGAGAATGCGAAGGCGGGTCGGCTCGCCCGCCGCGCGCAACACTTCCACAGCCTGGATCGCTGAAAGACTCATTGGCACATAAAGATATCTTTATGTCTTTATGTCAAGCCTCGGGAGAGGTCGCCGCCGGCTCCCAGAGCTCGATCTTCAGTCCCGCCGGATCCATCAGCCAGGCGAAGCGCCCGTTGGGATCGGAGTCGTCACGGCCGGTGGGTTCAACCCCTTCGGCGGCGGCGCGGGCCAGCACCCCGTCCATATCATCGACGATGAAATTGATCATGAACGGCGAGGTCGACGGCTCGAAATACTGCGTGTCGGCCTGGAACGGCGACCAGAGGGTGTAGCCGCGATCCCCGTGCGGCCACATGGCGCCCGGCCAGGCGCCGCCGCCAAATCCCAGCACCCGGTTGTACCAGGCGACCAGGGCGGCGGGGTCTGAGGCCTTGAAGAAAACCCCACCGATCCCAAGCACTTTGGCCATGATCCTATACTCCTAGGCGACCGGGCTCAGCAGCGCCTCGCCAGCAAAGTGGCGTCGCAGGTTCTCGACGGTCTGGGCGATCATCGACGGCAGGGAGCCCACCGTGCCCCCGGCGCTGTGCGGGGTCACCACCGTACCCGGCACGCCCTCCCAGCGCTCGGGCGGCGTCGGCTCGGTGGCGAACACATCCAGGCCCGCCCGGCCCAGGCGGCCGTCCTTGAGCGCCTCGATCAGGGCGTCCTCGTCGATCACCGAGCCCCGCGAGACGTTGACGATCATCCCCTTGGGACCCACCGCCTCCATCGCCGCGGCGTTCACCGCCTGGCGGTTGGAGACATCGGCGCGGCAGGCCACCACCAGGATGTCGCTGTCCACCGCCATGCCGATATGGCCCAGGCCCAAGATCCCCACCTTTTTGCCTTTCACCCCTGGCCCGACCTCCATGCGGTCGTTGTTCCACACGCCGGCTCGCCGCGCTTAGGCGATCGCCGCCAGCACGCCGCCCAGGATCCCGGTCAGCTTGTCGATCTCCGCCTGCGAGATGATCAGCGGCGGCGACAGCGCGATAGTGTCGCCGGTCGCCCGCACCAGCAGGCCGGCCTTCAGCGCGCTCACCAGCACCTCATAGCCCCGCGCGCCGGGCGCCGCGTCGCGGGGTGACAACTCGATGGCGCCCATCAGGCCCACATTGCGGATGTCGATGACGTGGGGCGCCGCGCGCAGCCCGTGCAGCGCCGCCTCCCACAGCGGCGCCATGGCCGCGCCCCGGGCGAACAGGTCCTCGCGGGCATAGATCTCCAGCACCGCCAACCCCGCCGCGCATGCCACGGGATGGCCGGAATAGGTGTAGCCGTGGAAGAACTCGATCGCGGCCTCCGGACCCTGCACCACCGCGTCGTGCACCGCCCGGCGCACAAACACAGCCCCCATGGGAATGACTCCGTTGGTCAGGCCCTTGGCCGTGGTCATGATGTCGGGCGTCACCCCGAAGGCCTGGGACGCGAAGGCCGCCCCGACCCGCCCGAACCCGGTGATCACCTCGTCGAAGATCAGCAGGATGCCGTGCCGGTCGCAGATCTCCCTCAGCCGCGCCAGATAGCCCACCGGCGGCGGCAGCACGCCCGCCGACCCCGCCACCGGCTCGACGATCACCGCGGCGATGGTCTCGGCCCCGTGCAGGGCGATCAGCCCCTCCAGGGCGTCGGCCTTCTCCGCCCCGTGCGCCGGCAGGCCGCGCGAGAAGGCGTTGCGCGCCAGGTCATAGGTCGACGGCAGGTGATCGACCCCCGGCAGCGTCACGAAGGTCCGCCGGTTGTTCACCAGGCCCCCCACCGACAGGCCGCCGAAGCCCACCCCGTGATAGCCCTTCTCCCGCCCGATCAGCTTGACCCGCTGCCCCTCGCCGCGCGCCCGGTGATAGGCCATGGCGATCTTCAGCGCGGTGTCCACCGACTCCGACCCGGAGTTGGTGAAGAAAACCCGGTCCATTCCGGCCGGCGCGATCTGCGTCAGGGCTTGCGCGAACGCGAACCCGATCGGATGACCCATCTGGAACGAGGGCGCGAAATCCAGCGTCATCAGCTGGCGGGCCACCGCCTCGGCGATCTCCGCGCGCCCGTGCCCGGCGTTGACGCACCAGAGCCCCGAGGTCCCGTCCAGCACCTGCTGCCCATCGGCAGTGCGGTAGTACATGCCGCTGGCCTCCGTCAGGAGCCGCGGATCGGCCTTGAACTGCCGGTTGGCTGTGAACGGCATCCACCAGGCCGCGAGATCAGGGCGATTGTCTCCGAAGTCGGCGCTCATGCTCGAGATCTCCTTGGCGAGCCCAGGCAATCACGTTCGGCACGGGACCGCCAGCCGCCCGCTTGCGCACTCCGCGACCTTGCGCCTATCTGCGCGTCATTGACGCCGGCCCGGGCCGAGCCCCCATTTCAAGGACCCCTTCATGCAGACCCATCGCCTCGGCAAGAGCGCCATCGTCGTCTCCAAGATCTGCATGGGGACCATGACCTTCGGCTCCCAGGTCGATGAGGCGGCGTCCCACCGCATCCTCGACAAGTCGCTGGAGGCCGGAATCAACTTCTTCGACGCCGCCGAGAACTATCCGGTGCCGCCGAGCGAGGAATGGGCCGGCCGCACCGAGGAGATCGTCGGCCGCTGGCTGAAGACCAAGCGCCGCGACGAGGTGATCCTCGCCACCAAGGTTTGCGGCCCCAGCCACGGCTGGATCAAGGGCGCCCAGCGGGCCGGCATGACCGCGCTGGACCGCCACAACATCACCCGCGCCGTCGAGGCCAGCCTCAAGCGCCTGGGGACCGACTATATCGACCTTTACCAGACCCACTGGCCCGACCACGGCGTCGCCTATGACGAGACCATGGAGACCCTCGACGAGCTGATCCGCGAGGGAAAGGTCCGCGCCATCGGCTGCAGCAACGAGACCACCTGGGGCCTGATGAAGAGCGTGGCGACCTCCGAACGCCTGGGGGTCGCCCGCTACCAGACCATCCAGAACAACTTCAGTCTCAACAACCGCCGCTTCGAGGACGAACTGGCCCAGGCCTGCCGTCAGGAGGGCGTCAGCCTGATTCCCTTCTCGCCCCTGGCCGGCGGCGTGCTGTCGGGCAAGTACCAGGGCGGGGCGACCCCGGAGGGCGCGCGCTTCTCCCGCTACATCGCGCTCGGCGGCCGCCAGGCGGTGATGGCCCAACGCTTCGTCAACGAGAAGTCCCTGGCCTCCACCGAACGCTTCGCCGCCGTCGCCGCCGAGGCCGGGATGTCGCCGGTGACGCTGGCCACCGCCTGGAGCAAGCAGCACGACTTCGTCGCCTCCACCATCGTCGGCGTTTCCAAGGAAGAACAGCTCCCCGACATCTTCGCCGCCGCCGACGTCACCTTGTCGGCCGAAGTGCTGTCGAAGATCGACGCCATCTCCAAGGAAATTCTCTACCCAATGGGCTGACGCGGCAGCCCAGCCACCTGATTGAGCCGCGCCCAGCTCCGCGCATGGGCCGAGCCGCCGGACCGGGCAGGCTTGAGCGCCGCCGCCCAGCGGGCCTCGGCCTGGGCTGCCTCCCGCCAGCAGTGGGCGACGGCGGCTTCCAGGTCATCGGCCGCCTCGATCCGCGACCGGAAGCCGGCTTCCAGCGCGTCCCGTTCGTCGGCGATCAGCGCCATGCCCGCCACGTGGTCGGCCAGCAGGGCCCGGTGCAGCCGCTCATGCCGCCACCACAGGCTCTCGCCGTCATAGGTGTCGGTCGGCACGGGCCCCACCGGCGGCGCGCCGGCCTCCAACAGCACCGGTTTGAACAGGCTGGTGCAGGGCGCCGAGGTGGCGGTCACCCAATGCACGGCGCGCTCGCCCCCCACCTCCGACACCATCGAGGCCACCGACTGGCTGCGTCGCGGCCCCTGCGCCGCATGCATGCAAATCGTCCGCCCCACCGTATTGGCCGGGCTCCAGTCAGCGGCCTCCCCATGGTCGCGCAGGATCGCCATCATGGCTCCGGGGGTCAGGGCCTCGCCTGCCCCGTCCAGCAGCGCATGCCCCCGCGTACAGCGTCCGCGTCCGAAGCTTATGGCGTCGCGCGCCTCGTCGATCAGCTGGGCCGCCACGTCGAACCGCCCGGCCCCCTGCGCCGCCAGTCCCGGACTGATCGCCGACCAGTCCGCCCCGATCGAATAGGCGTTGGACAACGACCGCCGCCCGGCGACCTTCTCCACCACCCAGTCGCGCCCTACCGTCTCCAGGACCAAGGCCTCCCGCGCATCTGCGATGATGAAGCCGTTGTGATAGTAGAACCGCCCCAGGTGGCCGCAGTCGCCGCCCTGGCCGTGCCGCTCCAGCAGATCGATGATCACCGCCAGCGCCTGCGCCGCGCTCGCGCCGCGCTCCAGCCCCAACCGCACCAGGTCCATCCCCGTCAGCGCCCGCTTGCGCTGGGCCGGGACGCGGGCATGCAGCGCCTCATTGCCGATGACCACGCCATGCTCATTGGCGCCCATCTCCGCCCCCCACATCCAGCAGGGCCGGCTGATCAGACAGGCGTGGGTCTCCGCCACGTCGGGGATGGTGATGTAGGTGAGCTTCAGATCCCCGCCGCCCGTCCGCCGCGGATGCCTCTCCAGCACCTGGGCCTCGTTGCGCTCCCGGTCGCTGTTCTTGGCGAACAGCAGCTTCCCGCGCGGGGTCTCGGAGGCCAGGGCTACCAGGGTGTCGCACATGGGGCGAGCTTATCGGGCCGCCGCCCTCTTGCCAGCCTCCCAACAAGCCTCAATGTCAGGTCAAGCCAGGGGAGGCGAACATGGCCGCGACAGCAGCCCAGAACACCGGCGCCGAATTCGAGGATGAGGGCGTCGTGGCGGCCTATGTCCACCGCACGCCCTATCCGCCCGCGCTGTTCGACCGCCTGCTGGCGCTCACCCCCGGCCGCGACCGCCTGCTCGACCTCGGCTGCGGCCCCGGCAAGATGACCCTCACCCTCGCCCCACTTTTCGCCGAGGTCCTGGCCGTCGATCCTTCCGCCGCCATGCTGCGCCTGGCCCGGACCCTGGACGCCGGCGCCAGTCCGCACATCGCCTGGACTGAGGCCTTCGCCGAGGAGGTCGCGGTCCCCGCCGGCCTCGACCTGATCACCGCCGGCGCCAGCATTCACTGGATGGACGCCCCGCGCCTGTTCCCCCGCCTCACCGCCACCATCGCCCCGGACGGCGTCATGGCCATCATCGGCGGTGACGGGCCAGCCGACGCGCCGTGGATCCAGGCCTGGAACCAGACCATCATCGACTGGGTCGGCAAGCTCGGCGGCCAGTGGCAGGACCCGGCGCACACCGCCCGCATCATCGGCCACCAGCCCTGGTTCGACCTGGCCGCCACCGAGGTCTTCACCACCACCGTCACCCAGGCCATCGACGACCTGATCGAGGCCGAGCATTCGCGGGCCACTTGGTCGCGCGCCAAGATGGGCGCCCGCGCCGAGGCCTTCGACGCCGACCTGCGCGCCGTCGTCGCCCCCTATGCCCGGGACGGCGAGGTCACCTTCGAGATCTCCTCCACCCTCTGGTGGGGGCGGCCCCGCGCCACACCTCTCGTGGCTTGACCGACTCCCGCCGCGCGATCAAAAGCGACCATGATCCGCCTCATCGCCACCGACCTCGACGGCACCCTGTTGCGGCGGGACGGATCGATCTCGGCGCGCACGCGGCAAGCCCTCGCCAATGCGCGCAAGGCCGGCATCGCGGTGGTCTTCGTCACCGCCCGGCCGCCCCGCGACGTCCACCACATCGCCGACGACCTGGGGATCACCGGCATGGCCGTCTGCTCCAACGGCGCCCTGCTCTACGACCTCACCGAGGCCCGCGTGATGCGCCAGGAGGCCCTGCCCACGGCGGTGGCCCTGGAGCTGATCGGCGAACTGCGCCGGTCCGACCCCCACTTCAGCTTCGCCACTGAGCACGGCCATAAGGTCGGCCGCGAGGACGCCTTCCCGCTCTCGTTGTTCGATGGCTTCGTCCACCATCACGAGCCCCGGGTGGAGCCCGTCCACAGCCTCTGCGACGAGGACCTGGTCAAGATCCTGGTCCACCACCCAGTCCACGAGATCGACGATCTTCATGCTCTCATCCGGTCCCTGGCCGGCGATCGCGTGGCCGTCACCCATTCGGGCGCCCCCTTCGTGGAGTTCGGCGCCCTTGGCGTGTCCAAGGCCAGCGGCCTGCTCCACCTGGGCGCCGAACTGGGAATCGAGGCCCACGAGATCATCGCCTTTGGGGACATGCCCAACGACATCCCCATGCTCCTCGCCGCCGGGCGCGGGGTCGCCGTGGCCAACGCCCACGCCGCGGTGCTGGCCGCCGCCCGCGAGACGACGGCCGCCAACGAGGACGACGGCGTGGCCCAGGTCATCGAAACCCTGCTGGGTTGAAGCGGAGCGACGCGGAGATTTCAAGCGGGGCTGTCGGAACGAACACCGGGTTTGGAGCGCTGGTGAAGCCTCAATCTCCGGAGAAACGTTCATGCGAAATGCGATGGGGGCCCTTGCGGGCGCCGCTCTGACCCTGGCCCTCATGGGGGCCTGTTCCAAGCCCGCGTCTGAAACCGCGACCGACACCTCGACCGCCGCCGCCGACGCCAGCGCCAACTCCATGGCCGCCGGGGGCGTCGTCTCGCCGCCCGCCGCCAACGACGCGGTCGACGCGGGCGCCACGGCATCGGACGTCGCCCCCGAGGCGGCCTCCAACTCCTTCACCGAAGGCCAGGCCAAGGGCCACATCGAGAAGGCCGGCTACACCGACGTCACCGGCCTGGTGAAGGGCGCCGACGGCATCTGGACCGCCAAGGCCATGAAGGACGGCAAGTCCATGGACGTGTCGCTCGACTTCAAGGGCGCCGTCACCGCCCGCTAACCTCAAAGCTTAGGAGCTCACCATGAGCCGCACTGTCTCACGCCTGTTCAACAGCCACACCGAAGCCATGACCGCCGTCTCCGAACTGGAACGCGCGGGCATCTCCCACGACGACATCAGCCTGGTGGCCAGCAATGCTGACAACTGGCACGAGGGCCATCGCCACGACAAAGCCGACCTCGACGACGACAATGAGACCGCTGAAGGCGCCGCTGAGGGCGCCACCAAGGGCGGCCTGCTCGGCGCTGGCGGCGGCCTGCTGGCCGGTCTCGGCATGCTGGCCATCCCCGGTCTCGGCCCCGTGGTCGCCGCCGGCTGGCTGGTCTCCACCGTCGTCGGCGCCGCCGCCGGCGCCGCGGCTGGCGCGGCCACCGGTGGCGTGCTCGGCGCCCTGAAGGACGCCGGTCATTCCGACGAGGACGCGCACGTCTATGCCGAGGGCGTCCGCCGCGGCGGCACCCTGGTCAGCGTCAAGGCCAAGGACGAGGACGCCGACCGCGTCGATCAGATCCTCAACCAGCACCAGGGCGTCGACGCCCTGACGCGGGGATCCGACTACCGCGCCGATGGCTGGAGCCGCTTCGATCACGACGCGGCCCCCTACACCGCCGATGAAGTCGTTCGTGAACGCCAGCGTTACGGTGAGAGCCGCTCCTTCATGAACCAGGACGGCCGCGACGACAGCCTCGACACCGATGGCCAGCGTCGCCCCTCCGGGATCACCGCCCCGATCCCGGGCACGAACGTCTAATCAAAGGCCTCAAGGCCCAGACCACCAGGCCCCCCGGCTCATGCCGGGGGGCCTTTTGGCGTGCGCGGCCGCCGGATATGTTCCCCCTCCGTTCGCAGGAGAGATTCGCCGGTGGCCCGCTTCAAGATCATTCCGGAGGTCCACCTCGTCCTGGTGCGCGGCGGCCAGGTTCTGATGCTCCGCCGCTGCAACACCGGCTATGCCGACGGCCAGTACAGCCTGGTGGCCGGCCATGTGGACGGCGGCGAGACCTTCGCCGCGGCCATGGCTCGCGAAGCCCTCGAGGAGGCCGGTCTGCGTCTCGCCACCGCCGACCTCACCCTGGCCCTCACCATGCATCGCAAATCCGACAGCGAGCGCCTCTCCCTGTTCTTCCGGGCCCACACCTGGCCGGGCGAGCCCGTGAACATGGAGCCTGACAAGTGCGACGACCTGCGCTGGTTCCCGGTGGATCGGCTGCCTGAAAACACCATCCCCTATATCCGCGCTGGCCTCGCGCGCGTGCTGGCCGGCGAGATCTATTCGGAGTTCGGGTGGGCGTGAGGGTTACCCCCACCCCCGCCTTTCTCCTGTCCCGACGACATATGATCTGACTTTTCCGGGCCTGTTTATGGGGGAGCAAAAGCTTCCCACAAGCTTGACCTCACGCCCCACGCTCGCCAAAACCTCCCCAGGCAAGCGTCCGAGGCGGCTTACAAATATCGCGCTCGCCAGAGCGCCCGCACCACGAAGCGGGATCGCGGCCCCGCGCGGCCGAGCCACCTGGACGGACGATCCTCCCATGACGACCCCGCCTGTCCCCCTGACGCGCGACCGCGACTTCATGAAGCTGTGGGCCGCCCAGGCGGTCTCCACCTTCGGCGCCCGCATCACCCGCGAGGGCCTGCCGATGACGGCGGTCCTGACCCTGGGGGCCAGCCCCGCGACGCTCGGCGTGCTGGCCGCGCTGTCCTATGGCCCGGCCTTCTTCGTGGGGCTGTTCGGCGGCGGGTTCGTGGATCGCCGCCACCGCCGCCCGGTGCTGATCGCCACCGACCTGATCCGGGCCGCCGTGCTCATCACCGTACCCGTCGCCGCCTGGATGGGCTGGCTCTCCCTGTGGCAGGTGTTCGCCGCCGCCGCCCTGGTGGGAGCCGCCAGCGTGCTCTTCGACATGGCCGACCACGCCTATCTGCCAGCCCTGATCGGAACCGACCGGCTGGTGGACGGCAATTCCAAGCTCTCGGCCACGGAGTCGGTGGCCGAGCTGGGGGGCCCGGCCCTGGCCGGCCTGCTCTTCCAGTTGCTCACCGCCCCCTTCGCCATCGCCGTCAATGCGGTGACCTACTTGGTCTCGGCCCTCTTCCTCGCCGGCATCCGGAAGGTCGAACCCGATCCCGAGCCCGTCGCGCCGCAGCACTGGATGGCCGACCTGACCCAGGGCTTCCGCGTCGCCTGGGCCGAGCCCCGCGTGCGGCCCCTGCTGGTGATGACCGCCTGCAACGGCCTGTTCGGCGGCGGCTTCGCGGCCCTCTACGTCCTGTTCGCCCTGAGCACCCTCGAGCTGACGCCCGCCATGCTGGGGATCACCGTGACCTTTGGCGGCCTGGGCGCTCTGATCGGCGCGGGGCTGGCGGCCCCGGTGGCCAGGCGCCTCGGCGCGGGCCCCGCCATCCTGATCATGGCCCTGGCCTCCGCCGCCAGCGCCATGCTGATCCCCCTGTCGCCCGCCGCCCCGATCCTCGGCATGGCCATGCTGATCGTCTCCCAGCTCCTGGGAGACTCCACCTCCGTGATCTACGAAGTCCTCTCGGCGTCTCTGCGCCAGACGGTCCTGCCCCAGGAAACCCTCGGCTGCGCGGCCGGCGCCTTCAAGGCCGCCGGCGGCGGAACCATGCTGGTGGGCGCCCTGGCCCTCGGCGCGCTCGGCAGCATCATCGGCGTCCGCGAGACCCTGTTCATCGCCGCCGCGGGCCTGGCGGTCGGCCCCCTCATCGCCCTCGCCTCCACAGCCCTCCGCGGGGTGAAGGTGATCGAGCTAGATGCGGGATGAGCGGATGGGTGGCTGGGACAAGCCCGAGCATGACGGTGCGCGTCACTTCTCCGGCGTGAATTCCACCGGCATGGACCGGATGGCATAGACGAAGTTGTTGGGCGCCACGTCCATCGGGCCCGACTGGCGGATATCGGGGAACCGCCCCAGCATCTGGCGGTAGACCGCCTCCAGCTGCAGCTGCGCCACCCGCTTGCCGATGCAGGTGTGGGGGCCATAGCCGAAGGCGATGTGCTTGTCGGCGTTGGCCCGGGTCACGTCCAGGCGGTCGGGGTCGGCGAACACCGCGGCGTCGCGGTTGGCCGAGCCGTAGTACATGATCACCTTCTCGCCCTCGGCGATCTGCTGGCCGGCCACTTCCACGTCGCGGGTGGCGGTGCGGCGCATGTAGATCACCGGGCTGATCATGCGGATGAACTCGTTCACCGCGTTCGGCATCAGCTCGGGCTTGGCGATCAGCTTGGCCTTCTCGTCGGGGAAGTCGCTGAGCAGCTGCATCGAGCCCGAGATGGTGTTGCGGGTGGTGTCATTGCCCGCGAACACGATCAGCAGCCAGGAGCCGTCGAGGTACTCATCGGCCAGCAGGTCGCCGTCCACCTGGGCCTTGGCGATGGCGCTCATCAGGTCGGCTTGCGGATCCAGGCGGCGTTTGTGCAGCATGTGCCGGCCATAGTCGAACATCTCCTGGATCGCGTTCTTGAAGGCGTCGAGGAAGGCCTGCATCTCCGGCGGCACCTCGGCCGCGGCCGCCTCCAGGCCGCCGCCCCCGCCCGCCCGCTCGGCGGCGAAGGAGTTGGCCAGTTCCAGGAAGTGCATCCAGGTCAGGAACTTGGGGCGATCTTCTAAGGGCACGCCGAGGATTTCGCACAGGGTGAATAGCGGCAGGTGCGCAGAGACGGCCTGCACCAGGTCGACCCGGCCCTGCTTGGCCATGGCGTCCAGCAGGCGGGTCACCTCTCCCTCCACCCGATCGTTCAACCCGCGCAGATAGGCGGGCGTGAAATAGGGCATGTGCTCGCGGCGCAGCTGCATGTGCATGGGCGCGTCCATGTTGATCATGGCGTCCAGGCTGGCGCGGGCCAGCTGCATGTCCGAGCGCTGGTGGCTCATCAGGATGCCGCCGCGCTGCGAGGAGAAGGTCTCGTAGTCGGCGTTCACCCGCATGACGTCCTCATGCCGGGTCAGGGCCCAGAAGCCCGGCCGGTCCTCGGGCTCGTCCATCCAGGCGATGGGAGAGGCCTTGCGCATCTGGGCGAAGGCGCTCATAGGCGGCCCCTTGGTGAAGGCCTCGGGGTTCCACAGCTCGACGGGGCTGACCGGATAGACCGGCTTGTGCGCGGGGCCCTTGTCGCCGCCGACTTCCACGGTGTCACTGATCAGAAGCATGGCGGTGTCTCCGGTTATGTACCTGGAGTCTCCATACGCCCTTTGACGCTACGCAACGCAAACGGCGCCCTTACGTCACCTGCCAATTCGCATCGACAGGATGATCGAGGAGATCGTGCGCTCCCTCGTCGATCAGGCCGATCTCGTCCGGCGCCTGGTCCAGCTCCTCGATGGAGGCGGCGGCCACCTCCGAGGCCCTGGCCGCCCTGACCGTTTCACTCCGAGCGACGCAGCGTTTCAGGACCGGCTCTTGGCGTGACCTTCGCTGTCGCCATATGGAGGAGATGAACACCTCCTCCCGCATGCCCGTGGTCTTCGTCGGCCACGGCACACCGATGAACGCCCTCGGCGGCCCCAACGCCCAGGTCTGGCGCGACGTGGCCGCCGGTCTGCCGCGTCCCAAGGCGATCCTGGCGATTTCCGCCCACTGGGGTCTGAACGAGACGGCGGTGACCGCCATGGCTGCGCCCAGGACCATCCACGACTTCGGCGGCTTCCCGCAGGCCCTGTTCGACATGCGATATCCCGCGGCGGGCGACGCCGGCCTGGCCGTCCGCGTCGCTGAGCTGCTGGCGCCCCTGGCTGTGCGCGCCGACCACGACTGGGGCCTGGACCACGGGACATGGTCGGTGCTGGCCCACATGTACCCAGACGCCGACGTCCCCGTCGTGCAACTGGCCATGGACCTCAGCCAGCCGATGGCCGCCCACTACGATATCGGCAAGCGCCTAGCGCCTCTGCGCGACGAAGGGATGCTGATCCTCGGCTCCGGCGACGTGGTCCATAACCTGCGCGCCGCCGTGCGCGCGGAGAACGCTGCGCCCCTGGCCTGGGCCCAGCACTTCCACGAGGCGGTGCGCGACCGTCTGACCGCCGGCGACCACGCCGCCCTCATCGACCCCGGCGGCCTGGGCCCAGAAGCCGGCATGGCCGTCGACGAGCACTACCTGCCCCTGCTCTACGTCCTGGGAGCGAGCGAGCCTGGCGAGGCGGTCAGCCTGTTCAACGACCACATCCACCTGGGCGCGATCAGCATGCTGGGCGCCAGGATCGGCTAGAGCGGGCTGATCCAGCCTGGCGGCAGGCTGGAACTCGTAACCCCCACCAGCACCATCCGGTCGCCGCCACCCAGATCCACTACCGTGTCCGACCCGATCTGGGATACCGTATAGGTCCCATAGTCGATCACCACCCGGTCGCCCTGGGCGTGGTTGAAGTCGGTCACCCGATCGAGACCGCCGCCGGTGAAGATGTGGAAGATATCGGCCCCTGCGCCGCCGGTCACCGTATCATCGCCCCGGTCGCCCCAGAGCCAGTCGTCGCCGGCCCCTCCGTCGAGACTGTCGTTCCCCTGGCCGCCCCGCACCCAGTCGAAGCCATCGCCGCCAGTCAGAGTGTCGTTCCCGAGGTTGCCGTAGACGATGTCGCCGCCGGCGTCGCCGTAGAGCAGATCGTCGTCCTTGCCGCCCACGACCCAGTCGTCGCCCTCGTTTCCATGGGCCGTGTCATTGCCCATGTTGCCGTTGATGTCGTCGAAATCGGAGCCGCCGGACAGGGAGTCGCCGCCCTCATCGCCCCGAAGGTAGTTGTCGCCGGTGCCGCCGAGGACCGTGTCGTCCCCCGCCGCGCCAAACACCTGATCCCGCCCGCCGCCGCCTGACAGTCGATTGTTGGAGGCGTCGCCGGTGATCGTGTCGGCATAGGCGCTGCCCTCAACGTTCTCGATGTTCCTCACTGTGTCCGTCGACTGGCCATCTCGTGAGGTTCCGGCTGCGAGATCGACCAGCTTTCCAACCTTGAGGTTCCCCCGCTGCCCACTGCTGGCAAGGTCAAGGGTGTCGAGACCAGCCCCGCCATCGAGGGTGTCTGCGCCGTCCTCCCCCTCCAACGTATCTTCACCATCGGCTCCGGTGATGGAGTCGGCTCCAAATCCACCCAGCGGATGATTGCCGCCCGAGTCGCCCACCAACGTGTCGGCCAAAGTCCCGGCCGCGGCGTCCTCAATGTTGGCTAGGGTGATAGACTTGGTATTCCCATTCTCCTGCCATTCTGCGCGGTCTGTCGTCAGATCGACGAAGACTGGACCGCGACCAATGATCGCGCGGTCGCGGCCGGCGCCACCATCCAACACATCTCCAGCCTCGCTGCCCCAGAGCAAGTCGTCACCATCACCCCCCATTAGGGTGTCCAGGCCCCAGCCCCCGTAAAGCGTGTCATCACCGCCTGCGCCCGACAGACTGTCGTCGCCGTCTCTCCCGTCCAGATAGTTGTTGGCTCCGGAGCCGATCAGGGTGTCACTGAAATTCCCGCTTTGAATTCTCTCGACGGATACGAACGTATCCTTGCCGTTTCCGGCACCGATGCTCTGAACACCTGTCAAGCTGAGATCGACGTAGATGCCCGAGCCAGTCAGACCACCGTTGTACGCGTTGACGAACATGTCGTCGCCCTCGCCGCCGTCGAAGAAATCGTCGCCAGCGCCGCCCTCGAACCCGTCATTGCCGGCTCCGCCACGGAATGAGTCGTCGCCCTCGTATCCGGTAACGTAATCATGGCCGCTACCGCCGAGCACACTGTCATTTCCGGCTCCGCCGTTGACGAAGTCCCCGCCCGCCCCTGCGACGACGGTGTCGTCACCCTCTTCGGCGAAGTAGCTGTTATGACCTTCTCCGCCGACCAGCGAGTCATTGCCCGCCCCGCCAAAGAATTCCTCGTCGGCCGCGCCCCCCGAAAGCGTGTCTGCAAAGGCTGACCCCCGCACCGCCTGAAGGTTGATGAGGCGGTCAACGCCCTGGCCTCCTCCAACCGCCTGAGGGCCGGTGGTGCTGAGGTCGACGCGCACGCCGCCGGAGGCCTCAGAGTAGCTGGCCGTGTCGCGGAATTGGCCTGCGCCCAGGATCAGGTCGTTGCCCGATCCACCTTCCATTTCGTCTCTGCCGGAGCCGCTGGCTGTGAGCGTATCGTCGCCGCCGTCTCCGAAGAGGAAGGTAGTGTAGGCGGTATAGTCGTCTTTTGTGACACCAGACATCAACAGGTCCGCGTCAGCCCCGCCCCGGATGGTGTCGCCGCCGCCGGCGCGGGCGCCGTCGCCATCCACAGTGTCAGCGCCCGCGCCACCAAGGATCGAGTCGGCGCCGTCGCTGCCAAGGATGCTGTCATTGCCTTCGCCACCATCTCCGACGCCCTTCCAACGCATGTAGAGGATGTCGGCGCCGGCGCCGCCCGCAAGGGTGTCGAGGTCGAATCCGAAAAGGCTGTCGGCGCCGTCACCCCCGTCGAGGTACTGCGAGGAGTTCCCGCTGACCAGTGTGTCCTGACCGGCGTCGCCAAAGGCTTGCGGACGGTTGCCGCCACCGCTGCGAATCCAATCGTCGCCGGCGTCGCCATGCAGGATATCGTTTCCCCACAGCCCGCCACCGTCGATGGTGTCGTTGCCGGCGCCGGCGTAAACGACGTCGATCCAGGACGTGCCAATGATGCTGTCGGCGCCCGTCGTGCCATAGGTTGGCTCGCTCGATGTCACCTGGATCGTCGCCATAAGCCCCCGCAAGCTCCACTTTGGGAAGCTATCGCACAGCCCTAGCTTGTATTCCCGCTCCAGATCAAGGAAGCGGGCCCAACCTTCCCCTACCGCGCGAACTTCTGGAACTTCAGGCGGTGGGGGATGAGGCTGTCGGCGCCCAGGCGGCGCTTCTTGTCCTCTTCATAGGCCTCGAAGTTGCCCTCGAACCATTCCACGTGGCTGTCGCCCTCGAAGGCCAGGATGTGGGTGGCCAGGCGGTCCAGGAACCAGCGGTCGTGGGAGATGATCACGGCGCAGCCGGCGAACTCCTCCAGGGCCTCCTCGAGGTTCTGCAGGGTCTCGATGTCCAGGTCGTTGGTGGGCTCATCGAGCAGGATCAGGTTTCCGCCGGTGGTCAGGGTCTTGGCCAGGTGGACGCGGTTGCGTTCCCCGCCCGAGAGCTGGCCGACCTTCTTCTGCTGGTCGCCGCCGCGGAAGTTGAACGAGCCGACATAGGAGCGGGTGTTGATCTCCCGCTTGCCCACAGCCAGCACGTCGAGGCCGCCGGAGATCTCCTGCCAGACGGTCTTGGTGGGGTCGAGTGCGTCGCGGCTCTGGTCCACATAGGCCAGCTTCACGGTCTCGCCGACCCGGAACGTCCCGGCGTCCGGGGTTTCCTGGCCGGTGATCAGTTTGAACAGGGTCGACTTGCCGGCCCCGTTCGGCCCGATCACGCCGACGATGCCGTTGGGCGGCAGCTTGAAGGTCAGGTCCTTGAACAGCACCTTGTCGCCATAGGCCTTCTCCAGGTTCTCGACCTCGAGAACCACATTGCCCAGGCGCGGGCCGGGCGGGATCTGGATGGTGGCGGTGGTCTGAGCCAGGCGGGAGGTCTCCTGCTCGCGGACCATCTCGTCATAGGCGGCCAGGCGGGCCTTCGACTTGGCCTGGCGCGCCTTGGCCCCCGAGCGCACCCATTCCAGTTCGCGGGTCATGGCGCGCTGGCGAGCCTCGGACTCCGACTGCTCCTGTACAATCCGCTTGGTCTTCTGCTCCAGCCAGCCGGAATAGTTGCCCTCGTAGGGCAGGCCCTTGCCGCGGTCGAGTTCCAGGGTCCACTTGGTCACCTGGTCCAGGAAGTAGCGGTCGTGGGTCACCAGGATGACGCAACCCGGGAAGGCTTCGAGGTGGTGCTGCAGCCAGGCCACTGACTCGGCGTCCAGGTGGTTGGTGGGCTCGTCCAGCAGCAGCATGTCGGGCTTGCTGAGCAGCAGGCGAGCCAACGCGATGCGGCGCTTCTCACCGCCCGAGAGGTTGTCCACCGACCAATCGTTGGGCGGGCAGCGCAGGGCGTCGGCGGCCATCTCGATCTTTGAGTCGATGTCCCAGATGTCGGCGGCGTCGATCTTCTCCTGGAGGGCGGTCATCTCCTCCATGAGCTCGTCGGTGTAGTCCTCGCCCAGTTTGGCGGCGACCTCGTTATAGCGGTCAAAGATCTTCTTCTCTTCGCACCACGAGATGATGTTGCCCCAGACATTGAGCTGCTCGTCGAGGTGGGGCTCCTGCTCGAGGTAGCCCATCTTGACGCCGTCGGCGGCCTTGGCCTCGCCGTTGAACTCCTTGTCCACCCCGGCGATGATCTTCAGCAGGGTCGACTTGCCCGAGCCGTTGACCCCGACCACGCCGATCTTGGCGTCGGAGTAGAACGACAGCCAGATGTTCTCGAACACCTTCTTGCCGCCTGGGAAGGCCTTGGTCAGGCCCTGCATCTGATAAATGTACTGCTGCGCCATGGGGCGTCCGCGCTCGCTCTTCGAAAGAGGGGAATTCGGGTGCGGAGATAGCGCTCGGGGACGTCTTGCGCAACGTCGGCGCGTCGGAACGCGGGAAAGTGGCGACATCGGCGTGGCTCATCTTGGCGCCGCGGCCGGATAGGCGGCCGGAGGACCGCGGGCCACGCGCAGCTGCGGCGCTGACGGGAACAATTTCCCGTTCCCATGCGTAGAGACGGCGACGGGCGCTCTCCCGCCCCGCCGCATTCAGCCAGGAGACCACCATGCACAAGGACATCGCCAAGGGCGCCGCCAAGGACGCCTCCGGTTCGATCAAGGAAGCCGCCGGCAAGCTGACCGGCAACGAACGCCTGGAGGCAGAGGGCGTCGGCGAGCGCGCCGCCGGCAAGCTTCAGAAGGGCGTCGGCAACCTCAAGGACGCCGCCCGCGACGTCTTGAAGAAATAGGCCGACAACCCAACTCAGGGACAGGTTTCGCTCCCCCCTCCCCCCGGGATCGGCGGAACCGCGGGCAGGGCCGCGTTCGATGAGAGCGCGGCCCTCGTCATGTCTGGCCAACCGCCAACCGGCGCCCTCCAATGCGGCGAAGGCGAGGGTGACCGGACTTGGGCCAGGCCATGGCCAAGGGAGCCGCCACCTCCGAGAGCCTGACCAGGGCCTACCTCGCTCGCATCGCCGACCTCGACCGCAAGGGCCCCAGGCTCAACAGCGTCATCGCCCTTAAGCCTCACGCCCTGGGCCGCTCACCGCAGACCGACGCGGTGTTTGAGCAGGCGCTCTCCGCCCTGAAGGCGGCCGGGGCGGTGCTGGTGGATGTCACGCCCCCCGATGGCAAGGTGATCGACGACCTTGAGGATCTGGTGCTGAGGTTTGAGTTCAACGCGCGCGTGAACGCCTACCTCGCCTCCACCGCGCACGCCCAGGTCAAGACCCGCACCCTGGCCGAGCTGATCGCCTTCAATGCCGCCGAGCCTCGCGAAACCGAGCTGTTCGGCCAGGAGATCTTCCTGGAGGCCCAGGCCTCGCCAGATCTGGACGACCCCGCCTATCTGAAGGCCAGGGCGGACGCCAAGCGGCTGGCTGGTCCGGAGGGCATCGATAAGCTGCTGCGCGACGCCAAGGTCGAGGTGCTGGTGGCGGAAAGCGGCGGACCCGCCTCGGTGGTGGACCGGATCAACGGGGGCCGGTGGCTAGGCTCACCCTCCACGCTGCCGGCCGTGGCGGGCTATCCGCACCTCACCGGGCCAATGGGCTTTGTCGAGGGCCTGCCGGTGGGGCCTTCCTTCATCGGCACCGCCTGGTCAGAGGTCCGGCTGCTCTCCCTCGGTTACGCCTTTGAATAGGTGACGATGGCGCGGCGCGCGCCCAGCCTCCTCGCCACGGTCAACGGCTCACCGGCCTTCGATCTTCAGTAGCCTGGCCCACCCATCAGCGGTGGCGCGTTCGAGTACCCGCCCGAGGGATAGGACGGGGGCGGAGACGGCGGGCGGCCGAACCTGGACCTGCGCGGCGGCGGCGGCGGCGGCCGGGCGGTTGGAGCGCCATCGCGGGCGTAGCCGCGCTCGTAGCCGTCGATCTCCCAGCCATAGCGCCCCGAGGCGTCGAAGCCGCTCTCGTCGGTGATCGCCCTGGGCGCCTCGGTCAGCGGCCGACAATAGGCCCCGGGGGGCATGCGGTAGTCGCAACCCTGCGGGGAATAGACATAGCTCGGCTCGGTGATGGGCTCGACGCCGCGCTCATAGTTCACCCCGGCGCCAATGAAGCGATTGCCTCCCACCTCCGGGCGTCCGCCCGCGAAGTAGGCGCCATACTCATCGGCGGCGATGGCGTTCTGGCGCACGCGCACCCTGCCATAGTCCGACAGCACGCCGCGGCGCACGCGAATGATGCGGTTGCGGGTCAGCTCAACCTCGGCGCCGCGGTCGACATAGACCCCCGTGATCCAGTTGCGGATGACGCTGTTGGCGATCAGCAAGCTGCCGGCGCCGCTGCGCTGGTCACGCACCGTGATGGCCGTCGAGCCTGGCAGGCCGGGTCCTGGCGAGGTCACCCCCACCTGCACCAGCCGGCTCTGTCCAGGGGCGGGTGTGATGTCCAGGCCGCGCACGTCGGCGCTGATCTTGGACTGCAGGATGTCCACCGCCGCGCCGTCGGCGAGGATAGCCGCGTCATTGGTCCGCGCTTCGACGACGCTGTTGCGCATGATCAGGCTGCCGCCCTGGACGAAGATCGCCGAGGCATCACCCTGATAGCGGAGCGACGAGCGGATCAGGGCCACGTCGGCGTCCTGCGCCTCAATGCAGGCGCTGCGGCCACCCTGGTTGGCCTCGATGACCAGGTCGCGGATCTCCACGCCCTTCACGCCGGGTGCGATCCGGATGCAGGGGGCGCCATCGGGCGGGCTCAGCTTGGCGACGCCGGAGCCGACATTGCCGAAGGCGGGCGGCCCCTCCCCGGCGATGATCACCGGGTGGTCGATCTCCAGGGTCTCGCGGCAGACGCCCCCACGCGAGCGGATGTAGAGCACGCCGTTGTCGGCGAGGTTGTAGATGGCGTCGGCCAACTGCGAGCCGCCGCGGCTGTCGGAGCAGTCGACGGTGATGGAGTCCAGATAGAGCGGTCGACGGCCGCCGCCGGCGCCAGGATAGCCGGAGCCATGGCCGTAGCCGTGGCCGCCATGGCCGCGCCGAGGCTTCCAGGCGCTGGGGCGGTAGGTGTGGCGCAGGGGCGGCGCCAGCAGGATGCCGAAGTTCGGCCGGATCTGCTGATCGATCTTGGCGTCCGGCATGGCCTGGGCCTCGCCAGCCACTCCCAGGCAGAGGACGCAGGCTGCGGCGGCGCCAAGGCCCGCCAGGCGGCGAAGGGCGTTTGCGATCACCGATAGTTTCCTTCTGTGGGACGGCGCGGCGTGCGCGCCACCTGGGCCAGCACCTCGCGGAGGCGCTGCGCCGACGGCTTGAAGCCCGCGAGGGCGGCGTCGATCTGGTAGGAGACGGCCGCGGCCTTGTCCTGATCGGCCACGCCAGAGACCCCCAGCGAGAAATAGGTCGACATGGCGTACTTGGCCTCGGCGCTGCCCTGCCTGTCAGCCTCCGCGAACCAGTGGAAGGCGCGCGCATAGTCCCGCGCCACCCCCACCCCCTCGGCGTACATAACCGCCAGGGCCAGCTGTGACCGGGGCGAGCCATTCACCGCCGCGTACTGGATGGCGCGCACCTTTTCCAGCGGGGTGAACACCCCCGTGGTGGGACGGCCCAGCATGGCCTGGAAGGTCTGGACATCGCCGGGCGAGAGCTGGTTCAGCGACCCGACCGGTTGCGGGATCACCCGCAGATAGGCCAGGGCCGCCCCGACGTGCTGGAAAGGCAATTCATCGATACGCGCCAGGGCTACGCCTTCGGCTTCGCCCAGGTTGGCCACTTCGTCGGAATGCGGCACGCCGCTGTCGGGCGCCTGGGGCGGATAGAATTCGTAGGGGGGCACCCAGCGCCGCGCCTTGGCCTCGGCGTCGGACCCCAGGGACGCGCGCTCGGCCGAAGACCTCTCGAAGTCCTTCAGCATCACATAGCCCGCGACGTCGCCATCCTGGGCGGCCAGGTAGTTGTACAGATAGACATCGACGTCGTTGCGGGTGAACAGGGTCGCGGCGGCCGGCGGCTTGACCTGGTGCAGGTCGCGGGCGTCCACCGGCGAGCCCTCGGACGGATCGCCGAACGGACCAAAGGCTTCGTCGTGCAGGCGCGCCAGGGTGCGGAAGCCCGCGGCGCCCTGGCTGGAGAGCACATAGATCACTCGGTCACGCACCTGCTGGCGCTCGTCGGAACTCATGCGGTCGAGCATGCGGTCGAGGGCTAGATAGGCGCCCCGGCGTTCCGCCGCGCGACAGTCGTTGAGCTTGTTGCCAGCCCCGCCCCGGCTGCCCTTCTTGGGACCGACGCCGGCGATGATCGGCGCGTAGCCGTCGGGGTTGGACAGCGCCATCTCGTACCAGACGGCGGACTCCACCGGATCGGCCAGGTTCTTCTCCTGGGCGTCACGGCCGGAATAGCGCCGGGCCAGGTCGATCTGGGCGAAGAAATCCCCCTGGAATCCCTGGCGCCGAAGGGCGCGGATCTCTTGTTCCTGGGCGTTGAATTGCGGCTGCACGCCGATCGCCGCCTGGGGACGCGGGCAGGCTGGCCCACCCACGGCGTAGCCGCCGCTTCGGCCGCCGCCGCCAGCACTGTCCTTGGGCTGGCAGCCGCCGCTGAGCGGAATGATGGCGGCCAGGACCGCTAGAGTCAGGCCTACACGGGCGACGCGACGCATGCCGAGGGCTGCTTCATGGAAATTGGCCATGCGCTCCCCATTACGCGTTAACCATAGTTGAGCTGTTTACTAGCGTCCTGCCCCAGCCCTCTGTCAAGCCTGGGACGGTGACGTTTCAAACTGTTAAGACTCGCCTGAATGGCGAGTGAACAACGCCGCCGCCGGCAGGCCGTCAGTTCGTCGCGTTTTCGCCTCAGATGGCGCGCCAAGCTGCGCCTTGAGGGACTTATTCGGAGCGCTGAGAACGATGGCCGCTGCACGGAACTTAAGTCGCGTCTCGCTTTGCTTGCTTACAGTTGTGGCATCTGGCGCGGCGCCCGCCGCTCCGATGGCCGGCCCGGCGATTCGAGATGGGGCGGCGACCCCCGCCGCCTGCGAAGCGCTGGGCTTCCCCAAGGCCGATGATCGGCGCGACTCCTACAGCCGGCGTGGCCGCATCGGCGGCGGCGCGATGTACGCGCCCTCGATGGCCATGGCGCCGCCCCCGCCACCGCCGCCGCCCTCGCCCTATCCGGCCGCCAGGGCGGCTCCGATGCAGGAGATACTGGCCACCGGCGGCTATCGCCCCGGTCCCATGCCTGGCGAGATTAACACCGAACGCTACCCCAATGCCCAGGCCAACCCGATCAAGCAGACGGCCCAGGAGCCAGTCTCCACCTTCTCGGTGGATGTGGACACCGCCGCCTACGCCAATGTCCGTCGCTTCCTGAATGACGGCCAGAGCCCGCCTCGCGACGCGGTGCGGGTCGAGGAACTCATCAACTATTTCGACTACGGCTACGCACAGCCCACCGACGCCCAGGTCCCGTTCAAACCCTTCGTGGCGGTGACCCCGTCCCCCTGGGCGGCCGAACGCCAGATCGTCCACATCGGCCTGCAGGGCTACGACATCCCTCGCGCCCAGGAGCCGCCGCTCAACCTGGTGTTCCTGATCGACACCTCCGGCTCGATGTCGGCCGAGAACAAGCTGCCCCTGGCGCGGAAGGCCCTGAACCTACTGGTGGACCAGCTCCGGCCCCAGGACCGTGTCTCCATGGTGGCCTACGCCGGCTCGGCGGGGGCTGTGCTGGCCCCGACCAGCGGACGCGAGAAACTGAAGATGCGCTGCGCGCTCGGCGCCCTGGAGTCCGGCGGTTCCACCGCCGGTGGGCAGGGCCTGGCCCTGGCCTATGACCTGGCGGTGCAGAACTTCGACGCCAGGGCGGTCAACCGCGTGATTCTGATGACCGACGGCGACTTCAATGTCGGCGTCGCCGACCCCGCCAAGCTCACCGACTTCGTCGCCGCTAAACGCCAAACCGGCGTCTACCTCTCGGTCTACGGCCTGGGCGAGGGCAACTACAACGACGCCCTGATGCAGGCCCTGGCCCAGAACGGCAATGGGACCGCCGGCTACATCGACACCCTGAACGAGGCGCGCAAGAGTTTCCGCGACGACTTCTCCGGCTCGCTGTTCCCCATCGCCGACGACGTGAAGATCCAGGTCGAGTTCAACCCCCGGGCGGTCAGCGAGTACCGGTTGATCGGCTACGAGACCCGGCTGCTGAACCGCGAGGACTTCAACAATGACCGGGTGGACGCCGGCGAGGTCGGTTCCGGGACCTCGGTCACCGCCCTCTATGAGGTGACTCCGGCCGGGGCGCAGCCTTCCAGCGACCCCCTTCGCTACGGCGTCCCGGAGCCTCGCGCCGCGGCCGGTGGCGAGATCGCCTTCCTGAAGGTCCGCTACAAGCTGCCGGGCGGTCAGGCCTCCAGGCTGATCGAACGGCCGATCGGCGCCGGCGACACCTATGGCCGGGTTGTCGACGCGCCCGAGGCGACCCGCTGGGCGCTCGCCGTCGCCGGCTTTGGCCAGAAGCTGCGCGGCGATCCCTGGTTGTCGCCGGACTTCGGCTGGAAGGCGGTGGGCGACCTGGCCCAGACGGCCCGCGGGTCCGACCCCTACGGCCTTAGAGCGGAGTTCGTGCAATTGGCGCGCGCCGCCGGCGCGACAAAAACCGTCAACGAATCGGGAAACTAAGACCGACGTACCGAGTTCGTCGTTCGTCACTGGCGCGGCCGCAACAAATGGTCGCGCCGTTCGTTGACTGAAGAGACCCACCTCAAGACAAGGGCGCTCGCTTGTACGACGTCACTGCGCCAGACCAGGACAACCTGATCCGCCTGGACCCTTCCGAGGCGCCTTATTTCGGCGCGCCTGGCCGAGTGGGCTTCCACCTGATCGACACCACCATGATGTACGCGCCGCGCTCGGGCGGTGTGAAGCGGTACCTGGGCGCCAAGCAGGCATGGCTCGCCAAACGCCGTCCGGACATCCGTCATACCCTGGTGACACCGGGCGCAACGACCGGATTGGCCGAACCTGGCGTGGTCACGGTCGCCGCCGCGCGCCTTCCCTTCGGCGACGGCTATCGCATGCCGGCCAGCACGGCGAAGTGGGAGACGGTTCTGCGGATGCTGGCGCCCGACATCATCGAGGCCGGCGACATCTTTGTGCCCGGTCATGCGGCCCTCGACGCTGGCGAGGCGCTGGGCGTCCCGGTCGTGGGCTTCTGCCACACAGACGCCGCGGCGCTCGCCGCCCTGCACTTTGGGGAATGGGCCCAGGCCCCGGCGATGAAGCGCTGGGCCGACATCTATCATCGCTTCGACCGCGTGGTGGCCCCCAGCCGCCACATGGCCCTGCGTCTGGCCGAGGCCGGCGTGGAAAAGGTGAGCGTCCAGATGCTTGGCGTGGACACTGAGCTCTTCCACCCTCGGAGAGCCGATCCCGGCGGCTTGCGCAAACGCCTGGGCTTGCCCTGGGACGCCCGTATCCTGGTCTTCGCCGGTCGGCCCGCGCGGGAGAAGAACATCGACTCCATCGTCTGCGCCATCGAGCGCCTGGGCGAGCCTTACCACCTAGTCCTCGTGGGCGCGGGCAAGGACATGCGCATCGCGCCCAGGGTCATCAGCCTGGACTACGAGTCGGACCCGGTCACCCTGGCCAGCCTGATCGCCAGTTGCGACGCCTGCGTGCACGCCAACGAGAATGAGCCCTTCGGCCTGGTGATCCTGGAGGCCCTGGCCGCCGGCCTGCCGGTGGTGGGCCCCTCGCGCGGAGGCGTCTCCGAGCTGATCGACAACGATGTCGGCCAACTCGCCCACGACGTCGATCCCGGCGGCCTCGCCGACGCCATCGAAGCCCTGTTCGCCCGCGACCTGGGCGCGCTATCGGCCGCCGCCCGCGCCCGTGCAGAGCTGCGCCATAGCTGGGAGCGGACCTTCGAAGGTCTCACCCGGCTCTACGGCGAACTGGTGATGAACTCGGCGGCGCCGCAACCCCTCGCCTGGCGCGCTTAACGCCCGGTCGGCATGTCCTTGAACGGGACGTCCTTGTCGACCCGAATGTCCCCCGGCAGGCCCAGCACGCGCTCGGCGATGATGTTGCGCAGGATCTCATCGGTGCCGCCCGCGATGCGCAGGCCCGGCCCGAACATCAGGGAGAAATGGAAGGCGCCGTTCAGCGAGGCCAGGTCTGGATCATCAATAATGCCGAACTGATCCAGCATCTCGATGGCTGTGTTGCCGAGCTCCTGCATCTGCACCGCCGAGATGATCTTGCCGATCGAACTCTCCGGCCCCGGTGTCTGACCGCGCGAAAGCGCGGTCATGGTTCGGTTGCGGGTGTGTTTCAGGCCCTCGGCCTGAACGTACCAGTCCGCCAGCTTCTCCCGCAGCGCCCCGTCCTGCAGGGCCGAGCCGCCATCAAGGCCGGGCGTATTGCGCGCCGCCTCCATGAATTGTTGCCACCCGGCTCCGGTCTGACCGCCCACCGCCAGCCGCTCGTTCATCAGGGTCACCAGGCTGACCTTCCAGCCCTCGTCGACGGCCCCCAGCCGCTGGCTGTCCTTGACCCGGACGTCGGTGAAGAACACCTCATTGAATCCCGACCCGCCCGACATCTGGTGGATGGGCTTCACCTCGACGCCGGGGTCCTTCATGTCGATCCAGAACATGGTCAGGCCCTTGTGCTTGGGCTTGTCCGGGCTGGTCCGGGTGATGACGATCCCGAAGTCCGAGAACTGGGCGCCGGTCGTCCACACCTTCTGGCCCGAGATGATCCAGTCGCCGGAGCCGTCCGGGGCGCGCTCCGCCTTGGTCCGCGAGGCTGCGACGTCCGAGCCGCCGGAGGGTTCCGAGAACAGCTGGCTCCAGATCTCCTCGCCCCGCAGGGCGGGGCCGACAAAGCGCCTCTTGGTCTCCTCGTCGGCGAAAGTCATCACCGTGGGGACGCACATCCCCAGGCCGATCTGGAACGGATTGCCGGGGATCGGGTGCCTGGCCTCCTCCTGGCTGAAGATGACGTTCTGCACCGGGGTTCCACCCTGCCCGCCCCACTCCTTGGGCCAGGTGATGCAGG
>NZ_JANPJP010000036.1:0-2435 GCF_031425575.1 Phenylobacterium sp. | reverse complement strand
CGAGGCGGGCGGAGCTTTTCGCCATTGCTGGTGGCAGCGCCAAGGCGGCCAGGACGGTCCACCGCGTTCGCAAGTGGCTCCACCGGTGGTGGAGCTGCCTTAGCCACGTTTCGCCCCATCTAACGTGGTGCTGCCCCACGTGCCCCCGGTTCTGAAAGGTGGAGGGGCCTGGCGTGGTCCTCGCGACCATCCCCTGTGGCGTGGGGGGCATTTGCGGCTAGGCAGGCGGGCGGGCCGGTAGGCCCGAAGGCCGCCTTAGCTGGGATCGCGCCTGGACCTCCCCAAGGTTGGTGGAGTCGGGGAATGGGGTGTAGATTCAGAAGGAGGAGGGCACCGATGGCCCGCAAGACCTACACCCGCGAGTTCAAGATCCAGGCCGTCCGCATGATCACCCGCGACGGCCTCTCCGTCGCCGAGGCCTCCCGCCGCCTCGGCGTCAAGGAGGAGACCCTCCGCGCCTGGCGCGACGCCGCCGCCGGCCTGGGCGACTCCGCCTTCCCCGGCCCCGGCAACCTGACGGCCGAGCAGGACGAGCTCCGCCTCCTCAGGGCCGAGGTCGCCCGCCTCCGCGCCGAGCGCGACCTCCTAAAAAAAGCCGCGGCCTACTTCGCCAGCCACCCGAGCTGACCTTCGCCTTCATCGCCGACAACCTTGGCGTGATGCCCCTCTGCCGGATGTGCGAGGCCCTCGACGTGTCCGAGTCCGGCTACCACTGCTGGGCCTCCCGCCCGCCCTCCCTGGCCGAGGGGCGCCGCGAACGGCTGGTCGCGGCGATCCGCCAGATCCACGCCGAGGTCAAGGGCCGCTACGGCAGCCCGAGGATGACCGCCGAGCTCAACGCCCGCGACCACCCCTGCACGGAGAACACGGTGGCCAAGCTGATGAGGGACAACGGGATCCGGGCGAGGCAGGCCAGGCGGGCCACCCGCACCACCGACTCGCGGCACGGCCTTCCCGTGGCCGACAACGTCCTGGACAGGGCCTTCGACCCCTCGGGCCCGAACGAGGCGTGGTGCGCCGACATCACCTACATCCCGACGGCGGACGGCTGGCTGTACCTGGCCGTGGTGGAGGACCTCTTCTCCCGGATGATCGTGGGCTGGTCGATGGACGCGACCATGACCAGCCGCCTCGTCGTGGACGCCCTGGACATGGCGTTGAAGCGGCGGAAGCCGGGCGAGGGCCTGTTGGCGCACTCGGACCGTGGGAGCCAGTACGCCAGCGACCACTACCAGCGGCTGCTGTCCAGGCACGGGATCGGGTGCAGCATGAGCGGCGTGGGCCAGTGCTGGGACAACGCGCCGGTGGAGTCGTTCTTCGCCACCCTGAAGAAGGAGCTGGTGCACGACGAGAGGTACACGACACGCGAGCAGGCGAGGGCGAGCATCTTCGATTACGTCGAGGCGTTCTACAACCGCGTCCGCCGACACTCCTCCCTGGGCTTTCTCTCTCCCGGGGATTTCGAGCGGTCGCACAACCAGAATCACCCCTAACCTCGGCTCCATTTTTCTTGGGGAAGTCCAATGGTGGCCTTTGCGGGCTACCCCCTGATGGCCGACAACCGGGTGGTTGGCGTCATGGCCGTGTTTGCACGCCAACCTCTGACCGACTTTACGCTCCGAGCAATGGCCTCAATTGCCGACGTGCTGTCCATCGGCATCGAGCGAAGCCAGTCCGAACTGTCCTTGCGGGCGAGTGAGGCCCGCAAAACGGCCATACTGGATACGGCCCTCGATTGCGTCATCACGATGGACCACCACGGTCAGGTGGTCGAGTTCAACCCGGCAGCGGAACGGACGTTCGGCTACTCCCGTGGGGAGGTCGTCGGACGGGAGCTTGCGGACTTCATCATCCCGCCGTCGCTCCGGCAGCGGCATCATCGGGGGATGGCGCACTACCTTGCGACCGGGGAAGGGCCGGTCCTCGGCAAGCGTCTCGAACTCCCGGCCCGGCGTGCGGACGGGACCGAGTTCCCCGTCGAAGTCGCCATCACCCGCATCCCGACCGAAGGCCCGCCGCTGTTCACGGCCTACCTGAGAGACATCACCGAGCGGAAGCAAGCCGAGGAAGACCTGCGCCTGCGGGACCGGGCGATCCAGGCCGTGTCGGAAGGCATCCTGATTACGGACCCCAGCCTGCCGGACAACCCGATCATCTTCGCCAGCCCAGGCTTCGAGCGAATCACCGGGTACAGCGCCGCCGAAGCCCTGGGTCGAAGCTGTCGGTTCCTGCAGGGCCCAGATACGGACAAAAACTCGGTCGCTCTACTTCGGGAAGCGATCCATGCTGGACGCCCTTGCACGGTCGAACTCCTGAATTACCGAAAAGACGGCTCGCCTTTTTGGAACGCCGTGTCAATCTCGCCGGTCCTTAACGACCCTGGCGAACTGACGCACTTCGTGGGGGTCCAGGCCGACGTGACGGCCCGCAGAGGG
>NZ_JANPJP010000035.1:0-2242 GCF_031425575.1 Phenylobacterium sp. | reverse complement strand
GAAGGATGGAGCTCGCGTCATCGGTCACGGTCGCCATGACGCCGAGGGCGTGGTCGGCGCAGACCTCGCCGACCCCGCAGCCGCCGACCGGCTCTGGGACCTCGCCCTCGCCCGCCTCGACGGCCGGATCGACGTTCTCATAAACAACGCCGGTGTGTTCGAGGCCGTCGAAGTCGACACCCCCCTGCCCGACTGGCAGGCCGCCTGGAGCCGCACGCTGCAGGTCGACCTGCAGGCCGCAGCTGACCTGTCCCGCCGCGCGATCCTGCACTGGCGCGAGCAGGCTGAGGGCGGGCGGATCGTCAACATAGCCAGCCGCGCCGCCTATGGCGGCGACAGCCCGGCGCACTGGCACTATGCGGCGTCCAAGGCAGGCATGGTGGCCATGACCAAGTCCATCGCGCGCGGGTTCGCCGCTGAGGGGGTCCTGGCGTTTGCGATCTGCCCGGGCTTCACGATGACCGGTGACGCGGACGACTACTTGGCCAGCAGGGGCGGCGACAAACTGCTGGCTGATATCCCGCTGGGCCGCGTCGCCGATCCCGCCGAGGTGGCCGCCGCCGCAGCCTGGCTGGCCGTGGAAGCGCCGGCGTCCATGACCGGCGCGGTGCTCGACATCAACGGCGCCAGTTTCGTGCGGTAGCGTCCGCAGCAGGGGTTTGCCTTTGCCCGCCACTGGTGTTTGCTGGCCACGCGGAGGGCGGGCGATGGGGGGATTCCTGGGCGAGAAGATCGGCGAGGGCGCCACCGCCGACGTCCACGCCTGGGCACCGGGCCAGGTCGTAAAACTGTTCAAGACCGGCGTGCCGCGCCGGCTTGCCTGGTGGGAAGCGCGCATGACCCGCGCCGTTTTCGCCGCCGGCGGACCAGCGCCGGAGGTGTTTGAAGAGGTGAAGGTGGACGGCCGCTTCGGCCTCGTCCTGCCCCGCCTGGATGGGCTGACGATGCTCGATCTGCTGCAGACCGCGGCCATGACGCCGGAGACGGCTGGCGGCATCCTCGCGACCCTCGCCTTCTCAGTTCAGAGCACGCCAGCGCCGCCGGAGGTGCTGCCGTTGCGCGACTACATGGCGCGCTCGATGGAGCTTCCCGACGCCGGGATTCCGGGGCCAGTCGCCAAAGGCGTCCTCGCGATGATCGATCGCCTGCCCCAGGACGACGGTCTCAGCCATTGCGACCTTCACCCCGGTAACGTGATCATGACGCCGCAGGGTCCACGGCTCATCGACTGGATCGCGACGAAACGCGGCGGCGCCCTGCTGGACCTGGCGTGCTGCCACTTCATCCGCACCGAGCTGGTCGTCGAGAGCCTTGGCGATCCGGCACGGCAGCAAGCCCTCGAAGTCGCCATGCAGTCCGGGTACGCTCAACTGGCCGGCCTGTCCGCCACGTCGCTCCGGACGTCGATGGAGGCCCACCTGCCCATCGCCCGCGCCTTCTTCCTGCTTGGAGGGCTGCCGCGTCCCGCCACGCGGGAGCGGCTGCTTCAGCGCCTCGAAGCGGACCTGGGAGCCTAGGCGCCTCGCCTCAGTCCATCAGCTGCTGCATCAGGTACGTGAACTCCAGCGCCTGGCGCAGGGCGCGTTCGTTCAGGTTGGCGGCCGCCGCATGGCCGCCGTCCATGTTCTCCCAATAGAGGTAGTCGTAGCCGTATTCTTTCAGCCGCGCGGCCGCCTTGCGGGCGTGGGCGGGGTGGACGCGGTCGTCCTTGGTGGAGGTTTCGATGAACACCCGGGGATAGGGCTGGCCAGGCTTCAGGTTCTGGTACGGCGAATAGCTCATCAGCATGGCGCGCTCGGCCGGGACCGCCGGGTCGCCGTATTCGCCGATCCACGAGGATCCCGCGCCGATGTGGCTATAGCCGATCATGTCGAACAGCGGCACCTGGATGATGATGGCGTTGTAGAGCTCGGGCCGCTGGGTCAGGGCGACGCCCATCAGCAGCCCGCCGTTGGAGCCGCCCACAATGCCCAGCTTCTTCGGATTGGTGATCTTGCGCGCGATCAGGTCCTCGGAGACCGCGAAGAAGTCCTCATAGACCCGCATGCGGTTGAGTTTCAGCCCGGCGTTATGCCAACGAGGGCCGAACTCGCCGCCGCCCCGGATATTGGCCACCACGAAGACGCCGCCCTTTTCCAGCCAGAGCTTGCCGGTGGCGCCGGAATAGGCCGGGGACTGGCTGACCAGGAAGCCGCCATAGGCGTTCAGCAAGGTGGGATTGGACCCATCCATCTTCATGTCT
>NZ_JANPJP010000034.1:0-30988 GCF_031425575.1 Phenylobacterium sp. | reverse complement strand
CGACTTGCCCTGCCCCGATCCGCCGATGATCACCATCGAGCGCCCGGTCTCGACGCTGAGGTTCAGCCGGTCCAGGACGGTGACGTCCCCGAACCGCTTGGTGACATTGCGCCACTCCAGCTTGGGCCGCGAACCGCTCATCGCTGGGTGAACAGGGTGGTGAGCAGATAGTCGGAGGCGAAGATCAGGATGGCGGCCGACACCACGGCGTCGGTGGTGGCCCGCCCGACGCCGCGCGCGCCGCCGGTGGCGCGGTAGCCGTGGTAACAGCCCATCAGGGCGACGATGAGCCCGAACACCATGGCCTTCAGCAGGCCGGTTCCCACGTCGCCCGCCTGTACGAAGTCCACCGTGGCGCGGATATAGACCGTGGGATTGAAGTCCAGGTACCCGACGGCGACGGCCCATCCGCCACCGATCCCGATGATGTCGGCCACGACGGTGAGGATCGGCAAGGCGATCACCGCGGCCACCAGCCGGGGCGCCACCAGATAGCCAAAGGGATCGGTCGACAGGGTCCTCATCGCGTCGATCTGCTCGGTGGTGCGCATGGCCCCGATCTCCGCGGCGATGGTGGCCGAGACGCGCCCGGCCAGCATCAAGGCGGCCAGCACCGGGCCGAGTTCGCGGGTGATCCCCAGGGCGACGATCTGCGGCATGATCTGCTCGGCGTTGAACCGTCCGCCGCCGACATAGATGTTCAGCGCCAGGGCCGCGCCGGTGAACACCGCCGTCAGCCCCACCACCGGCAGGGAGAAGAAGCCGATCGCCGCCAGCTGGCGCAGAACCTGGCCGGGGAACCACGGGCCCAGCACCACGGCCTGCAGGCTGCGCAGAGCAAACAGGGTCACCGCCCCCACCGTCTGCAGCGACAGCAGCGCCAGGCGCCCGACGGCCCGGACCGGGGTCAAGACCGCGGCGGGCGTCATGTCACTGGCTCTCCGGCGCCGGGGCGGGCGGCCGCACCGCCTGCCCGATCAGGCCAAACAGGTCCACGGCGCCCTGGGTGTTCTCGATCTCTCCGCCGGGCTTGAGGTCCTCAGCGGCCCCGCCGGCCCCGATGGCGACATGCACGCCCCCCAGCAGGCTGTCGCTGGTGATCTTGGCGGTGGAATCGGCGGGTAGCCGGACCTTGGGATCAAGGGCCATCTCCACCTTGGCCAGGTAGGTGTCCGGCTCCAGGGTGACCTTGGCGACCGTGCCGATCTTGACCCCGGCGACGCTGACGGTCGCGCCCGGCGTCAGGGAGCCCACCTCGCCGAACTTGGCGGTGACCTCGTATCCCCCCGGGGTCAGGCCCTCGCCGCCGGCCCACAGGGCGTAGACCAGGAACGCCGCGGCCGCGCCCAGCACCAGAAAGCCCATCAGGGTCTCAGCCCATTGTCCCCGCACGGTCGGCCTTCAAGTCCTGGAGTTGCGCTGAAGCTGGGCGATGAGCACGCCGATGTCGCCGCCGGCGTTGTCGATGGTGGAGACGAAGTCCTGCTGCTGGGTGATGGCCAGCCAGACCCCCCGGATCTGGACGTCGACGACCTTCCAGGCGCCGCCGGCCCCCAGCACCCGCCAGGACACCGCGATCGGGTCGCGGCCGCCCCCCAGGACCTGGCTGGCCACCACCACATCCCCCGGCGTCCGGGCCACCGAGCCCGTGACCCTCAGGGTCTCCCCCCGGAACTCCGAGATCCGGCTCTGATAGACGTTCTCGGCATAGGTCCGGAACACCGGGTTGAAGCGCGCCCGCTCGGCTGGGGTGATGGTGCGCGCGTACTTGCCCAACACGAAGTTGGTGATCTTCGGCACGTCGGCGATCTGGTCGATCAGGCGGCGGAAGGCCTGCTGCTTCTGCGCCAGGCTCAGGCTGCGGTCGGCCAGCACCGACAGCACCTTCTGGGCCTGGACCTCGACGAAGGCCTCGGCCTGGGGATTGCGCGCGCTGCGCCGGGCGCCCGGCTGGGCCGACGCCGCGCCCGCCAGCCCGGCGAGCGCCAGGGCGCCGCCCAGGCGCGTGAGGATGTGGCGGCGAGCGGGTCGCATGGTGTGTTTCCTCGGGTGGCGCACGGGGCTCATGGCCTAGTAGATCGGCTCTGAAACGGCCGCCAGGGCGACCGTCTCAGCCATCGCCTCGGCGGGCGCCGGCATGTCCGGCGGGGTTTCGAAGTCAGGCAGGACCTCCACCGCCCCGGTGGCCTCGCGGACCACCGACTCCCGGTTCTGCAGATAGGCCGACTGGATCGTCGCATAGGGGTCGGTGGCCTCCTGGTCGATCGCCTCCAGGGTGGCGTCGGCGCTCGACCTGTAGTCCAGGGCGGTGACCCCCAGGCGACCGGCCCCGAAGTCGCTGCGCAGTCCCCCCGTCGCCAGGGATATGGGATCGGTCAGGGCGTCCACCACCTGCCCCACGCCGTCCCGCAGGGTCAGAGGCCCCACCAGCGGCAGATAGAGATAGGGCCCGGCGTCCACGCCGTAGCGGCCCAGGGTCTGACCAAAGTCGGCGCGGCTGCGCTCCAGCCCCACCCGGCTGGCGACGTCGAACACCCCGAGCACGCCCACGGTGGAATTGATGACGAACCGGGCGCCGGCTGTCACGGCGCGCTTGGGGCGACCCTGAAGGCCGGCGTTGATCACCGTCGAGGGCTCCCGCAGATTGTCCACAACCCGCGCCAGGCCCCGGCGGATCGGCGAGGGGGTGATCTTCATATAGGCCCGCGCGATCGGCCGAACGAGCGCCCGGTCCAGGAACCCATTGAAGGCGTAGGAGCCGCGGTTAAACCCCCGCCAGGGGTCCTTCCGCGGCTCCGTCGCCGCAGGCGCCAGCGGCGCGGGCGCGGCGTCCGGCGCGACGCTCTCCGCCACGGCGGCGCTCTCCTCCGCCGCCTGGGTCCAGGCCGCCCCGCCGAGCGCTACGGAAAGCGTCAGCCCCAACGCCACGATCAGCGGCGCCCCCGCCCTGGGACGATCCCCGCCGGGCCTTGTCTCGATGATGTCCCGACTGACGACCATAGGGCATGGTCCCCCCAGACCACGGTCAAGCTTAGCGGCGCCGATCACCTCTGGGAAACCTCCTTCGCGTGAAGGAAGAAGTCACTCAACCCAGGACCTGAGCTCCGCAATCCAGGGGATATGCGCGCGTCGCCGACCCCCGCCGGCCCTGCGCGGCGCCCCCTCAATCCTTGTCGCGCGGGATCCGCACCAGCTTGTTGGGCACGCCGGGGATGTAGCTGACCAGCGTGACGTTGATCATCTCCACGTCCTCCGGCGGCGGCTCCGGCGGGGTCGGCTCGGCGGCCCGCTCATAGGCCTCGGCCGTCTCGGCCTTCAGCCCATAGCGCGTGGGCGCCAGGCGCGAGGCCTGCCAGCGGGCGGCGTCGATCCGCACCTTGGCCAGGAAGGCGCCCTCCTTGTCGGCGGCCTCGGCGATCTCCCACACCTGGTCGAACCGCCGGTGGGCCTGCAGAACCCGCGCCCGCCCATAGGCCTCCAGGAAGTCGGCATGGCGCCGCAGCCAGCCATAGACCGTGGTCTCGCCCGGCATCCCCTCCAGGGCGCAGGCTTGCCGCAGGCTCATCCCCAGGGCCAGCCGGTCGCAGATCAGCCCGGCCACGTGGGGGCAGTAGCGGCCCTCCCGCCCGCTCAGGGACCGCCCGTCGTACTGGGCCTGGACCACCTGGGCGGCGAACCCCGGCCGGGTCCGCCGCCAGGCCCGCACCGCCTCGCGGCACGGCATGCCGGGATCGCGGCAGATCGCCGACAGGCTCTCGCCGGCCGCCACCCGCTGGCAGATCACCGCCCCCAGCGCCTCGGTGAACCGCCGCCACGGCCGCGCTGTCCGCACCCCCGCCTGCGCCTGCGGCCCGGGCGGCACCGCCGCCTCGTCCGGCGCATCGCTCGGCATGTTCCAGCTGGAGTGATGCCGCTCCAGGATCGGCGGCAGCTGCTCATCACCCATGACAAATCCCCCGCGCGCTCCCGCGCCCGAGCCTCTGATTATGAACGGAAAACCGGTCCAGCGCGCCTCAAGGCGCAGTCGCGACCAATGCCGTGAATATGCCAAAAACGCGCGACGCTGTCAAGAACAAAGAGGGAACGCGTAGGCCTTCACCAGCGCGCCGGCTTCTGAAAGGGCCCGACCGCGTCCCTCAGGTGCTGGGGGAACTGGGCCTGCGCGAGGGCGCCCACCCGGATCGGCCTGATGAAGTGCGCCAGGGGCTGCAGCGCCCGGCTGACCTTGGCCTGCGGGTTGAGGATGCCGATCCCCTTTCCAAACCGGTTGCGCACCAGCGAGATCGGCTCCTTCAGATCGCTGTCGTTGCTGACGATGACCGCCATATCGAAGGCGTCGTCGAAGGCGTCCATCAGCAGATGGGTCGCCAGGTTGACGTCTGAGCCCTTCTCCTCGGTCTTGACCACGCGCACGGCCTTGTATCGGCCGGCCCGCCAAGCGGCGGCGTCGGGCATGTTGATCTCATGGGTCAGGAAGTGGCCGAGGTGGAGTTCAATCGTCGGCAGGGTCTGAAGAGCGCGGAAATAGGTTTGTTGCCGCGTCGGCTGGTCCGGGTCATTCGGGCGCGCGCTGATCCGCGCGGTGAAATAGCGAATGCGATCGATCTGATTTTGGGGAAGCAAGGCGGTGCAGAGCGCCTCGACGTTCAACCACCTGTGGGCCGTGCCCTTCAGGCAGCCATAATAGAGGTTGAAGCCGTCGACATAGACCCGCGTCCTCAAGCGCACCCCCCAAAAAGCAGCGGCGGCCCCGAGGGACCGCCGCGCGCCTTGGCCCCGAAGCGCCAAGGGGGATATGCGATAAGATAAGGACAAATGCCCCGGAAAGTCAACAAATCGATGGGCAATCCGCGCCCTCCCGCGATCATCCCAGCCTCTCTCCCGGTATCCGCCGCCACAGCAGCGCTGGGCCGCACCTGGGCCGAAAGCTGCCAGAAGGGTCCGAAGATTTCAAGCACAAACAGGGAACAAACTCAAAGCCCCCACCCCGCTCACCCCGGCGCAGGCGTTTTCTCCCCTCGCCGCGAAAGGCCCCGCGTCCGACATCTTGCACCCCCGCCCACAACGTCTAGGTTGAGCTGCGCTGCCGTTCAGCGCGTGGGGGAAGATCAGCTTGGACGTCGAGGCCTTCATTCGGCGCTGGTCGAACCTTGAGGGCGGCGCCGAGCGCGCCAACTACGTCATGTTCCTCACCGAGCTGTGCGCGGTGCTGGAGCTGAAGGCCCCCGACCCCGCCGCCAGCGACCGCGTCGTCAACGACTACGCCTTTGAACGGGGTGTGAAGACCCGGTCCAGTGAGGCCACCGCCTCGCAAAAGCGCATCGACCTCTACAAGAGGAACGCCTTCATCCTGGAGGCCAAACAGTCGCGCCTGCCGGGCCGACAGAACGCCATCTCCGGCCAGGCCAGCCTGTTTGCGGAAGCCGAGGAGGCGCCGGCCCGCCGCACCGCCGTGCGCGGCTGGGACGTGATGATGCAGAACGCGCGCAAGCAGGCCGAAGACTATGTCTTCCTGCTGGACGCCGACCATCCCGCCCCGCCCTTCATCATCACCTGCGACGTCGGCTATTGCCTGGAGCTCTATGCCGACTTCACCGGCACCGGCCGGGCCTATGACCAGTTCCCCGACCGCAAGGGCTTCCGGATCTTCCTGGAGGACCTGCGCAAGCCGGATACGCGCAAGCTCCTCGCCAAGGTCTGGGACGAGCCGCACAGCCTCGACCCCACCAAGGAATCCACCCGCGTCACCCGCGAGATCGCCAGGCGGCTCGCCGAAGTCAGCAAGTCGCTGGAGGCCAAGGGCAAGGACCCGGAACACGTCGCCCACTTCCTGATGCGCTGCCTGTTCACGATGTTCGCCGAGGACACCGGCCTGCTGCCCAATGACAGCTTCAAAGCCCTGCTGGCCAAGAGCGTCGCCGACCCCGCCCACTTCCCGCAGCGCCTGAAGCGCCTGTGGCAGGAGATGGAGCACGGCGAGGAGTTCAGTCACGTCATCGAGGCCCGCGTGCGCCATTTCAACGGCGGCCTGTTCAAGGACACCACGGTCTTCGAGCTGGGCCGAGAAGAGATCGGCGAACTCCACGAGGCCGCCAAATCGAACTGGACCCAGGTCGATCCCGCCATCTTCGGGACCCTGCTGGAACAGGCCCTGGACAAGACCGAGCGCCGCAAGCTCGGCGCCCACTACACTCCGCGCGCCTATGTCCAGCGACTGGTGGACGTCACCGTCATGGAGCCCCTGCGCGCCGACTGGCAGACCGCTCTGAAAAAGGCCGAGCAGGCCAAGGACGATGGCAAGGACGAGGACGCCATCGCCCAGGTCCGTGCCTTCCATCACCAGCTCTGCACCACCCGCATCCTCGATCCCGCCTGCGGCACCGGCAACTTCCTCTATGTCGCCCTGGAGCTGATGAAGAAGCTGGAGGGCGAAGTCCTCCAGACCCTCTCAGACCTCGGCGACCGCCAGGCCAGCCTGGCCCTGCCCGGCGAGACCGTGGATCCTCACCTGTTCCTGGGCCTGGAGCTCAACCCCCGCGCCGCCGCCATCGCCGAGCTGGTGGTCTGGATCGGCTATCTGCAATGGCACTACCGCAACCACGAGAGCCACCCCGCCGAGCCCATACTGCGCGCCTTCAGCAACATCAACTTCGGCAAGCGCGAGGGCTATGACGCCGTCCTGACCTGGGACGGTTCTCCCGTGCCTCTGGTGGTGGAGAAGGACGGCAAGCGGGTCGAAACCTATCCCAATCCTAGGCGACCGGCCTGGCCCGAGGCGGAGTTTATCGTGGGCAATCCTCCGTTCATCGGCGCTACCGATCTACGAGATCGTCAAGGCGACGGGTATGCAACGGCGCTTCGGCTCGCCAATCCCAACGTCGGGGACGCGTCAGACTTCGTCCTCTACTGGTGGGATCGCGCTGCCGAGCTGCTTCCCCGTCGAGGCACGAAACTTCGACAATTTGGACTCGTCACAACCAAGACGATCTCACAGGTCTTCCAGAGACCCGTTTTGGAACGCCACCTCCGTGCGAAAGCGCCCGTCAGCTTGGTTTACGCGATCCCAAATCAGCCTTGGACCAAGGCAACGGCGGATGCGGCGGCTGTCCGCATTGCGATGACGGTCGCGAGATCGGGTCATCATTCGGGTACGTTGCATACGGTGGTCTCAGAGGAAGACTTGGATTCCGATGAGCCGAAAATCACCTACGAGGAACGCTCAGGTGCGATTCACTCTGATTTGAGCATTGGCGCAGATGTGACGACAGCCTCAGTTCTCAAGGCAAACACAGGCCTATGTTCTCCAGGCGTGAAGCTCCATGGGGCTGGCTTCATTGTCAGTCGCTCGGTGGCAAAGTCGCTGGGAGCCGGCAACGCGGGTAGCCTCATCCGCCCCTACCGGAATGGTCGTGATCTAACCTCCCGTGGTCGAGACGTCTTCGTGATCGACTTTTTCGGCCTGTCCGCCGAGGAGGCCCGGCGAGATCACCCTAGAGCATACCAAATCGTTCTCGAGCTAGTAAAACCTGAACGTGATAAGAATAATCGCCCGTATCGCCGCGACAACTGGTGGCTCTTCGGCGAAAACAATCCTCAGTGGCGAAAATCTCTAGAAGACCTTCCCAGATATATCGCAACTCCCGAGACGGCAAAGCACCGATTTTTTGTCTTTTTCTCTGGCGATATTCTGCCGGACAACATGATCACGACGATCGCGACTGACGATGCGTATGCACTCGCAATCTGCTCATCTATCGCCCATGTAACTTGGGCAATTCGGTCTGGCGGGCGACAGGGCGTTGGTAATGATCCTCGTTATACCAAGACAAGAACGTTCGATCCCTTCCCCTTTCCTGACACTGACACCTCGCTGACGGAGCGTCTCCGCGCTATCGGCGAGGAACTCGACGCCACCCGCAAGCTCGTCCTCGCTGAACACCCCGACCTCACCCTGACCGGCCTCTACAATCTGCTGGAAAAGGTGAAGGCCGGCGTGGACCTCACCCCGGCCGAGGAAGACGCCAAGCAGCGCGGCCGGGTGCTGATCCTCAAGGAGCTGCACGAGCAGATCGACGCCGCGACGGCCCAGGCCTATGGCTGGCCCGCCGACCTCTCCGACGAGCAGATCCTCGAACGCCTGGTGGCCCTGAACGCCGAGCGCGCCAAGGAAGAGGCCGCCGGCCAGGTCCGCTGGCTGCGCCCCGACTACCAGATCTCCCGCTTCGCCAAGGGCGCGGCCGCCAAGACCGGCGAGCTGGACCTGGGCCAGACCGTCGTCGCCCTCGACAAGGGCCTGCCCGCCTGGCCCAAGGACCGCTACGAACAACTCCTCGCCACCGAGGCCCTGCTCATCGCCGCCGCCCGCCTCATGGACCCCGCCGAACTCTCCCGCGCCTTCAAGGGCGGCGGCAAGAAGATCGAGCAGCGCGTCCTCCAGGCCCTCACCACCCTCGCCCGCTACGGCCGCGCCACCGCCCTCCCCGACGGCCGCTACGCGGCGCGACGGGCGGCGTGAGCAGCGCGGCTTTCTTGAAAAATCGTCTGAGCGTGCTAATTTACACCAAGTGGACTGGGGTTTCTCGGTCGGCGCTGGGCTCCTGGGGAAACCTCGGGGGCCTTTCTGCTATGGGGCCAAGGCCTCATGGAAAGGTCTTCAAGCCCCCGAGAGCCAGCTTGGGTCGCAAGACCTCGAAGGCGCGGTTCGGCTGTAAGGGGCGCAGCACCTTCAGGCCGATTGGCCTAGCCATCTGGTCCGCGAGCTGCAACCCGGAGGAATTAGACCGCTTGTCCACGAAGAGCGGCTCCCACTGCAGTTGCGTAAAGTCGGGTTGCCGATATCCCCAGTTCGCCTGATTGCTCGCGACGCGGCGAAAGAACAGTTCAAGCTCTCGGTCTTCCCGTCTGCCTCGCGCCTCGAACAACACATGCACCAACCTTCCTGTCTGACCCAGCGCCACAAGGCGATCGAGTAGCGTCTCCAGGCAGAACTGAAGGCCGATCTCGTAGGGACTCCAAGGATGAGCGTATCTTTGCGCCAGCCGAACCTTATGGATGACAGCCGCCGCGACCGTGACCTCGGACATAGCGACGAGGGTGTTCATGCGCTCAAGAAACGCCTCGCGCGCCTCGGCGCCACGTTGCAGGAAGGCGAAGTCGTTCTGCTGCCGGCGGATGTCGCGTTCATGCAAGATCAGCTGATCGTGGCCGACCGTCTCGAATTTCAGGGTTTGCATGCTGGGCACGAGCCGCCGCGCATAGGCATCCTTCGCAATCAGCACGCAGTTGAGCACGAATACCGGAAAGGTAGGGTCGGGGTTGTCGAGAACGGGCGTGCCGCTTTCGTCAGCGAACACGATGAAGTCCGAAAAGGCCAACGATCGCCTCCCTGATTGGCGCACCTGAGATTGCGCCTCATAGTCTCGCGTGGCTCATTGCACGTCTAGATCGAGGCAGTAGCGACCTCCCGCCACCGCCCGCCCCATGGACGCCGCCGAGTTGTCCCGCGCCTTCAAGAAGGGCGGCAAGCGCATCGAACAGCGCGTCCACCAGGCCCTCACCCGCTACGGCCGCCTCACCGCCCTCCCCGACGGCCGCTACGCGGCGCGACGCGCGGCGTGAAGTTGCCTACCCCCCTCCCCCGTCATCCTAGGCCTTGTGCCTAGGACCCCTGTTTCCGATCCGGGAGCGCCGCCGGGTGAAGCGGCGCGGTTGACGCCGCGACCTGCATCGCCAGGCGCGCCGACAGAGGGGTCCTAGGCACAAGGCCTAGGATGACGGGGGAGGGGCGAGGGCCAGCGCACGTTCGTGTGGTTCGTGTGGTTCGTGGTCAGCCTTCTTCCACGCAGCGGGCAGCCCCGGCCTCGAAGGTGTTCGCGCTTCCCGCCACGACATCGCCGAGCGCCCTACCCCGGCGCCCAGTCCTTCGCCGCCAGCTCGAACCCGGCGAAGTCGAAGCCCGGAACCACCACGCAGGCCACCAGCGCCCAGCCGTCGGGGCTGGCCTGCGCCGCCTGCCACTCGCCCGCCGCCACCACAGCCTGTGGCGCGTCGCCGGCCAGGGGGCCGAGGCGAACGGCGGCGATGGGACCGGTGTCATGGGCCGCGGTCTTTAGCGTCAGGGCCGTTCCCGCCTGGAACAGCCACAGCTCGGTGGCGTCGATGCGGTGCCAGTGGGAGGCCTGGCCGGCCTCCAGCAGGAAGAGGATCGCCGTGCCAGGGCTGCGGGCGCCGGGCGCGGCGGGCGCGCGCCAGGTCTCACGGTACCAGCCGCCCTCCGGGTGGGGGGCGAGGTTTAGGCGGGCGATCAGGTTGGCGGCCGATTCGGCGGTCATCCTGAGAGCAGACACAAAAAACGCCGCCCTTGCGAGGCGGCGTCCTTGCCGTGCGAAGGTATGGGGTTGGCTTTAAGTGGCGGTGCGGATGGCTTCGCGGGCCTGGGCCAGCAGCTCGTCCATCTTCATCCGGACGTCGCCCTCGCTGACATTGACGCCCGAGCCCTTCAGGTCCTCGAACACCTTGCGCAGCACGTCGTCGTCGCCGGGCAGTTCGAAGTCGGACTTCACCACGGCCTTGGCGTATTCCGCCACGCGGTCGCCCTCCAGGCCCATCAGCCCGGCGGCCCATTCGCCCAGCAGACGGTTGCGGCGCGCCCCGGCCTTGAATTCTTGTTCCTGATCGAGAGCGAACTTGTTCTCAAATCCACGTTCGCGGTCGTTGAAGGTGGTCATGCGGTCTCCGGGATGCGGCCTTAACGAGGCTGCATATCCCCTGGCGCGCGCGCTCGCAACGCAAAGGCGCGTGTGCGGGGCCGATGGTCGTTTGCGAAGCGCAGGCCGATCGTCTATTTTTCGCCAGCCTCAGATCGGCGAGAGGCTTGGAGTCGGGATCGCGCGCGTTGGGACCAACGGCGCGCGTTTTTCGTTTCGGCTCCGGCCAGAACCCTCGCCCCGTGGAGAAGGCTGCGTATGACCACCCGCCGCAAGAAGATCTTCGAAGGCAAGGGCAAGATTCTCTACGAGGGGCCGGAGCCCGGGACCCTCATCCAGTACTTCAAAGATGACGCTACGGCGTTCAATTCACAGAAGAAAGCCGTCCTGGAGGGTAAGGGCGTCATCAACAATCGCATCAGCGAATATGTGATGACCCGGCTCAATTCCATCGGGGTGCAGAACCACTTCATCCGCCGCCTGAACCTGCGCGAGCAGCTGATCCGCGAGCTGGAGATCATCCCGCTGGAGGTGGTCTGCCGCAATGTGGCGGCCGGCTCCCTGTCGCAGCGCTTCGGCCTGCCCGAGGGCCAGGCCCTGCCGCGCTCGATCATCGAGTTCTATCTGAAGGACGACAAGCTGGGCGACCCGATGGTCACCGAGGAGCACATCACCGCCTTCAACTGGGCCTCGACCCAGGAGATCGACGACATGATGGCGCTCACCCTGCGGGTGAACGACTTCCTCACCGGCACCTTTGGCGCGGTCGGCATCACCCTGGTGGACTTCAAGGTGGAGTTCGGCCGGCTGTGGGAAAACGACTTCGCCCGGGTGATCCTGGCCGACGAGATCAGCCCCGACAGCTGCCGGCTCTGGGACGCCCAGACCAACGAGAAGCTGGACAAGGACCGATTCCGCCGCGATCTGGGCGACGTGATTGAGAGCTATACCGAAGTCGCCCGGCGGCTGGGGATCATGAAAGAGATGCCCACCGTGATCCAAGGAGGCCTGCACTAGTGCGCGCGAAAGTTCATGTGTTCCTGAAACCCGGCGTGCTGGACGTCCAGGGCAAGGCCGTCGAGGCCGCGTTGCATGGTCTCGGCTGGGGCCATGTCGAAGGCGTTCGCGTCGGCAAGACCATCGAGTTTGATCTCAAGGGCAAGGACGCCGCCGAGACCGAAGCTGAGGTCAAGGACATGTGCGAGAAGCTGCTCGCGAACACCGTCATCGAAAGCTACCGGGTCGAGGTGGCGTGAGGCCCTGGGCGCTCCCGCTGATGGGGGCGCTCCTGCTCTGCGCCTGCGCCGAACCCGAGCCGCCGGCCGCCCCGCCGCTCAAGCTGGACTGCGCCCTGGGCTTCGAGGCCCTGAGCGCCCAGATCGTGGCCGCGCCGGGCATGAAGCCGGTGGTCAAGGAGCGAGGCGAGCCCTTCCACTACTACAATGCCGACGGCGGCCAGAGCTCTTACATGATCACCGAGCAGGGCGCGCCCGGACATCCGGCCATCCTCCAGCAGCAAGTCACCCCCGCGGGCGTCACCAACTCCGGCTGCGCCTATGGCGACGAGAACGGTTACGCCGAGCTCGTGGCCTATCTCGAGGCGCTCGCCAAGGCGCGGGCGAAATGAGCCGGCCGCGCCTGGAAATATCGCTCAAACCGGTCTAGGAACCCCGCCATGAAAGCCGCTGTCATCGTCTTCCCGGGATCCAATTGCGACCGTGACTGCAAGGTCGCTATCGAACGCTCCACGGGCGCGACGGTCGACATGGTCTGGCACGGCGACACCGCCCTGCCCCACGGCCTGGACCTGATCGTCCTGCCGGGCGGCTTCTCCTACGGCGACTACCTGCGCTGTGGGGCCATGGCCTCGCTGTCGCCGATCATGAGCGATGTGAAGCTGGCCGCCGAGCGCGGCGTGGCCACTGTCGGGATCTGCAACGGTTTCCAGGTGCTTTGCGAGGCCGGCATGCTGCCCGGCGCCCTGCTGCGCAACGAAGCCCTGAAGTACGTCTGCAAGCCGGTCGAGCTGGAAGTCACCAACGCCCAGACCCGCTTCACCGCCGGCTATGCCGGTCGCCGACAGGTGACCATGACGGTGGGCAATGGCGAGGGGAACTTCTTCGCCGACGCCGACACCCTGGCCCGCATCGAGGGGGAGGGCCAGGTGGCGTTCCGCTATCAGGACAATCCCAACGGCTCGGCCAACGCGATCGCTGGCGTGGTCAATGCGCGGGGCAATGTGCTCGGCCTGATGCCCCACCCTGACCGCGCCTTCGAGGCCGAGCTGGGCTCCGCCGACGGCGCGATCCTGTTCCAGAGCGCGCTCGCCAGCGCCTAGCGGCCCGCGAACAACGGCAGGGCGTCGACCGACGTCGCCCCCTCGATCTCCAGCAGCTTCAGCTTCGTCACCCCGCCACCCGGCGCTGAGAAGCCGCCCAGCTTGCCGTCTGCGCCCTGGACGCGGTGGCAGGGCATAATGATCGGGAACGGGTTCCTGCCCATGGCCTCGCCGACCGCCCGCGCCGCGGTGGGATCACCCAGGCGCCGGGCGACCTCGCCATAGGTCAGGGTCTGCCCCGGCGGGATGGCGCGGCCGATGGCGTAGACCGCCCGCTGGAAATCGCTCAGCGCCCTCATGTCCAGGACGATGTCGGCCAGGTCGTCCTTGGCGCCGGTGAGCAGGCCTCGGATGCGGTCGATGGCCCTGGCGATGTCCGGCGTCGGATCGCGCGCCTCGATGCCGGGAAAGCGCTGCTCGAAGCGCGCCTGCGCCTTTTCGTCGGAGGCGTCCGGCAGGCGGACGGCGACGATGCCGGCCTCGCCCCAGGCCAGACCGCAGCGGCCGATGGCGGTGTCGAAGAGGGTGTAGCCGAGCTCTGACATACCCAGAGTCTACCAGAACGAGAGAGTCGCACTGGCGAGATTCGGCCCTGTTGACTTGGAGCGGGAGGCGCGTAGCCTCAGCTCAAATTACAAGCGTAGTCCGATGAACATCACCGAGGCCGAAAGTCAGATCATGCAGGCGTTGTGGCGCAAGACGCCACTGACCGCCGACGAGATCGTGGCTGATGTCCGCGCCCGCCAGCCCTGGGCCGAGGCGACGGTGAAGACGCTCATCAACCGGCTGCTGAAGAAGAGAGCCATCAAGTCCGAGCGTGTCGATGGCCGCCACCAGTATGTGCCCCTCGTGGACCACGCCAACTACGTGCAGGACGAGAGCCAGGGCCTGCTCGACCGCCTGTTCGAGGGCCAGCTGGCGCCGCTGGTTGCGCACTTCGCCCAGAACCGGAAGCTGAAACCCGAAGAGATCGCGCGCCTCAAGAAGCTGATCGCGGAGCTGGACGACGATGACTGAGCTGATCGCCGACCTGCTGCGGGCCAACCTCGCCGCCAGCCTGACCATCCTCCTGGTGTTCGCCGTCCGCCTGCCGGCCCGGCGGGTGTTCGGCGCCGAGATCGCCTACCGCCTGTGGCTGATCGTGCCGCTGGCCTTCGGCGCCAGCCTGATCCCCGCGGCCGAGGCGCCCGCCGGCGCCGCCCATCCTTCCCTGCCCCGCTCGATCCCCTTCCTTCAGCCGGAGGCGGCGTCAGACATCATAATGATCTGGGCGGCCGGGGCTGTGGCGACCCTGGCCCTGATGGTTCTCGGCCAATGGCGCTTCCTGCGCCGGGCCAAGGCCGGCGCGGCGGGGCCCGCGGTGGTGGGCGTGATCGCGCCCCGCATCGTCACCCCCGCCGACCATGAGGCGCGCTTCAGCCCCGAGGAACGCGCCCTGGTCCGCGCCCATGAGCGGGCCCACATCGACCGTGGGGATCCCAAGGCCAACGCCTGGGTTGCGCTCTTCCAGGGCCTGAACTGGTTCAACCCCCTGGTACATATCGCCGCCTACCACCTGCGCCTGGATCAGGAGCTGGCCTGCGACGCAACGGTGATGGCGCGGCGGCCGGGCGATCGGCGGCTCTACGCCCAGACCATGCTGAAGACTCAGCTTGCCGCCACGCCCCTGCCCTTCGGCTGCTACTGGCCCGCGCCCTCGCGCCATCCCCTGGAGGCCCGGGTGGCGATGCTGAAACAGGCGCGGCCCTCCCACACGCGAGCCATGGCAGGCTTCTGCATCGTCTCGGCCCTGTCCTGCGCGGCAGGATTCGGAGCCTGGGCCGCCCAACCCCCGTCTCCGCCCCATGTCCGCTGGCTGGACTTGTCCAATCAGGTGGCCAAGCGGCACACGCGCGCCACCGTTGTGGTGGTCTCAATGACCCCGGACCAGGTGAAGGCGTTGACCCTGGCGGCGCGCTAGGACTCAACTGCATGCTCGCCTTCGAGGTTCTCCCCGAGCGGTGAAGGATCGCAGCCGGCGAGCGATCTCGACGCCTCAGGTCTTCAGTCTGCGATGGCCGCGCGTCGCGATCCGGGTCCACCCGCCCCCAACCACGCCCACCCCCAGGGCGAGCGCCAACAGGCCTGGTCCCGGCGCAGACATATCGAATAGGCTCGCGACGGGGGCGAAGGCGAGCACGAACGTCAATCCCGCCACGACGGCGCCCGCGATCACCCAGTAGGTTCGACGCTCAGCCCCGAAGACCGGTCCCGAGGACGTCGAGTCACTTAGCGCCAGCACGAGGTTGCCCACGACAAGGGCCAGGAAAGAAGCTCCACGTACCTCCGGCTCCAGAGCCAGGGCATGGGTGAGCCCAAACCAATAGAGAGCCAGTATGCCCGCCAGCAGGCTGCCGCCCTGCAGGAGCGCTGTGGCGATCTGGGTCCCGCCAAAGAGCGCCTCCTTAGGCCTCCGGGGGGGCCGGGACATGGCGTCCGCCTCGCTGGGCACGGACTCGAACACGAGTGAGCAGATTGGATCGATCACCAGTTCCAGCATCACGACGTGCATGGGGAGCAGCATCGGGGGCAAGCCGAGCAGGATGGGGGCCAGGGCAAGCCCTGCGATCGGCACGTGGATGGCGGTTATGTAGATGAGGGCGCGGCGCAGGTTGGAAAAGATTCGGCGTCCCAGCCGGACCCCGCCGACGATCGAGGCGAAGCTGTCATCAAGCAGAACAAGGTCAGCAGCTTCCCGCGCGACGTCTGTACCCCTCCGGCCCATGGCCACCCCAATGTGCGCAGCTTCCAGGGCCGGCGCGTCATTGACGCCGTCCCCCGTCATCGCCACCACCTCACCGTTGGCCTTCAGCGCCTCCACGATGCGCAGTTTCTGTTCGGGCAGGATTCGCGCGAAGACCCGCACGGCCCTCAAGCGCTCTCGCAGGTCGTCGATGCTAAGGGCTGCGAGCTCAGCTCCCATTAGGGCCCCGGCCTCAGTGTCGATGCCGGCGACGCGGGCGATAGCAAGCGCGGTGGCGGGATGGTCGCCGGTGATCATCATCACCTTGATGCCTGCCGCCCGCGCCTCCTTCAGCGCGGCGGCCGCCTCGGCCCGCAAGGGATCGACGAACCCCAGGAGTCCCCGGAATTCAAACGAAACGTCGCGGGGGTCTTCGGCGAAGACGCCAACCGACCGCGCTGACGCCACCCCCAGCACGCGCAGGCCTTGCTGCGCGTAGGTTTCGATGACCACCTGTAGCCGGGTCACGTCCGCCTCGGGCAAGCGGCAAAGGCGGAAGATCGACTCTGGCGCACCTTTCGCGGCGGCGAGCCGCGCCCCGTCCGGCAGCCGCCAAAGCTGGATCACCGCCAGCAATTCCGGGCGAAGCGGCCAGACCCGCTCCGGCTCGCCTTCCGCTGGCGGCGGTCCGGGGACCGCGGCTTCGCATAGGGCCCGCACGGCCTTGTCCATGGGATCAACAGGACGAACTGCGGAGGCCATGGCGGCGCAGCGGACCAGGTCGGCGGGCGGTCCGACCAACCGAGCGCGGCTCGCCAGGTCGAAGTCGACGTCATCGGCCCAGATCCGGGCGACCTCCATCCGGTTCTCAGTCAGGGTGCCGGTCTTGTCGACACAAAGGACGGTGGTGGCGCCGAGGGTCTCAATGACCGCGCTGCGGCGGGTTAGAACCTGGTGGTTGGCCAGACGCCAGGCGCCCAGGGCCATGAAGACGGCCAGCACCATTGGGAACTCCTCCGGAATCAAGGAGATCGCAACGGTGATCCCGGCGAGGACGCCGCCGACCCAATCGTTCCGCAGCATTCCGTAGGCGACCGCGACCACGACGCAGAAGAGGAGCGCCATCAGGCCAAGGATCCCCACGAGCCGGCGGGCGGTCTTCTGCAAGGGGGTAGGCTCTTGGCGGATGCCGGCCAGAGATCTGCCGATCCGCCCCAAGGCCGACGCCGCGCCCGTGCTGCACACTTGCACGACCCCCTGCCCGCCAACCACGAGTGTGCCGCTGTACAGGGATGAACCGGACTCCGCGCCCTCGCCGGGCTCGACAAGGGTGGGCATGCCGCCCACGGCGGGTTGCTTGGACACGGGCGCGGACTCCCCGGTCAAGGCGGATTCATCCACGCTCAGGACGTCGCCGGCGACCAGTGCGCCATCGGCCGGAAGCCGCTCGCCCTCCCCGATCAACAGGATATCGCCAGGGACAAGCTCGCGGGCCGGGATTTGTCGTTGGACGCCGTCCCGTAGCGCCCGCGCTTGGGGCTGCGCGAGGTCCCGCAGCGCGGCCAACGCACGCTCGCTCCGCGCTTCCTGGAAGATCACGAGACCGATGGTCGCCGCCGCGCCGCCAAGCAGGAACAGCCCCTCGCCAAGGTCTCCGAGAAAAAGATAGAGACCCGCCGTCCCGGTCAGCAGCAGGAACATCGGCTCGCGCATTGTCTCGAGGACAATCCGTCCCAAGGTGCGCCCGCCGGCGGTTGGCAGGTCGTTGGGACCACTAACCTCGAAGCGGCGCCGGGCCTCGGTCGTGGTCAGACCAGTGAGGAGCGGAGCGTCCATAGGGTGAGGTCCGGTCCTGATCTCGTTAGAACGCAACTATGAGTCTCGGAGCGGGGCCTCGGTCCTCTCCTCGCGGAGAGCCGCCAGGGCTGCGCCGCGCACCGCCCGGTGCGGCCTCAAGCTAGTATCGCGCCTTTGCCGGACCGGCTTTGACGCAGGTCATGCCCCAGAAGCCTCTCGAACCCGCTGAGAGTGGCCCCCTTGATCCCAATCAAACGCCGGGCTCCGCCGAGCCACTAGTTTGAACCCTCAGGTCCGCTAAGGGTTCGCCATGCGCAACGTCCTCGTCGCTCAGGACTTCAGAAAGAGGGAATTCTGTCCCTGGTCGAGCCGATGAGCCCTCCGCAGACGATCGCCTCATGACCACCCGCAATCTTGACGCCCTGTTCCAGCCGCGCGCGATCGCCTTGATCGGCGCGAGCAACGAGACCGGATCGGTAGGCCAGGTGCTGGCGCGCAACCTTCTTGGCGGAGGCTTCGCCGGGCCCGTGCTGCCGGTGAATCCGCACGCCGGGGCGATCGGCTCAACCCTCGCCTATCGCAGCATCGCCGAGCTGCCAGTCACCCCTGACCTCGCGGTGATCGCCACACCCCCGGCGACCATTCCTGGCCTGATCGCCGAACTCGCCGGGCGCGGGTGCCGAGCCGCAGTGGTGATCACGGCGGGCCTTGACGGCGCCCTGCGCCAGCAGGCCCTCGACGCAGCGCGTCCCGCCCTGTTGCGGATCGTGGGCCCCAACTGCCTGGGCTTCCTCTCCCCAGCACGGGGCGTGAACGCCAGCTTCGCACACCTCGCGCCGGCGGCTGGCCACCTCGCGCTCGTCGCCCAGTCCGGCGCCGTGGCGGCGGCGGCCATTGACTGGGCGGACGCCCACGGCGTCGGTTTTTCCCATATCGTCACGATCGGCGACGCCGCCGATGTCGATTTCGGCGACCTGTTGGACTACCTGGCCCTGGATACCGAAACCCACGCGATCCTGCTCTACGTCGAGAGTATCCGTGACGCGCGGAAGTTCATGAGCGCCGGACGTGTCGCGGCTCGAACCAAGCCCGTCGTGGTCATCAAGTCTGGCCGCAGCGCCGCGGGCGCCAAGGCCGCCTTCTCACACACGGGAGCCCTCGCAGGGGCCGACGCGGTCTATGACGCCGCCTTCCGGCGGGCGGGCATGCTTCGCGTCGGCGAACTGCGTGAACTCTTCGACGCTGTCTCCACCCTGGACGTGGGGTTGAAGGTTCAAGGCGACCGACTGGCGATCCTCACCAACGGCGGAGGCGCCGGCGTGATGGCGGCGGACGCACTCGAGGCGCGCGGCGGCCGGCTGGCGACGCTGAGCCCCGCCACCATTTCAGCCCTCGACAAACTGGCTCCGCCCACCTGGTCAAAGAGCAATCCCATCGACATCATCGGGGATGCGACCGCCGCTCGATACCGCGCCACCCTCGAGGCCGTGCTGCGCGATCCCGGCGTTGACGCCGTCCTTGTCATGAACTGCCCCACCGCGGTCGCCGACAGCACCGAGGCCGCCGAGGCGGTCATCGCCGCCAACGCCCGGGAGGAGCCGGGACCGCCTGTCCTCACATGCTGGCTTGGGCAGACAGCCGTCGCCGAGGGACGCCGTCGGCTGACCGACGCGCGCATCCCCACGCATGAGACACCCGACGAGGCGGTTCGCGCCTTCATGCATCTGGTGGAGCATGGACGGACCAAGACTCAGCTGATGCAGACCCCCGCCGCGCCCCCCACGCCCAAGGCGCCGGAGGTGGCGCGCCAGATCATCGACGCCGCGCTGTCTGACGGTCGGCTCTCACTGAGCGATAGTGAAGCGCGCGCCGTGCTGGAGGCCTACGGCGTCCCCACCGTCGCAAGCGAGATCGCCCGGACGCCGGCCGAAGCGGCGGTCATCGCCGCCAGGCTCGGGGCGCCGGTGGCGCTGAAGATCGTGTCTCCCGACCTCAGCCACAAGTCCGACGCCGGCGGCGTCACCCTCAACCTGTCCGCGGCCGCGGTGCGCCAGGCCGCTGAGGACATGCTGGCGCGTGTGACCGCGTTCGCCCCCCAGGCGGTGCTGGAAGGTTTCGTGGTCGAGCTGATGGTCTCGCGCCCGCACGCCCAGGAGCTGTTGCTCGGCATCACCCGCGATCCGACCTTCGGACCTGTGGTGCTGTTTGGCCACGGCGGGGTCTCAACCGAGGTCTTGGCCGACCGCACGCTGGGACTGCCGCCGCTCAACAACCTGTTGGCCAAGGACATGATCGGGCGCACCCGGGTCTCAGCCCTGCTGGCAGGATACCGCGATCGGCCACCCGCCGATCTTGACGCGATCGCCGATGTGATGGTGCGGCTCGCGGGCCTGGCCACCGACATTCCCCAGATCCTGGAACTCGACATCAATCCCCTGCTCGCCGACGCCTCAGGCGTGCTCGCCCTTGACGCGCGGATCCGAATTGGCGCGGGACCTGAGGCGCCGCCAGCCATCCGCCCCTATCCCCACGGCCTGGTGCAGCCGGCGTCTCTCGGCGAGCAGACGCTCACTCTCCGCCCGATCCTGCCCCAGGACGCCGAGGGCTTGATCGCCCTCGTGGCGTCGAGCTCGGCCGAAGATGTCCGCTTGCGGTTCGGTGGCGGCTTCTCCCGGCTCCCGCCACTCTGGGCGGCGCGGCTCTCTCAGATCGACTATGATCGAGAAATGGCCCTCGTCGCGGAGCGCTCCGACGGCGCCCTCTTGGGCGTGGCGCGCCTCGCCAGCGACCCAGACGGCGCAAGCGCGGAGTTCGCCCTCCTGGTGCGCAGCGACATGCAGGACCTCGGTCTGGGACGAACCCTGCTCTCAGCCCTGCTGGACCACGCCCGCGCGCGCAAGATCGGCTCGGTATGGGGGGCGGTGGCTGCGAGCAACCATGCCATGCTCGACATGGCCAGGGCGTTCGGCTTCGCGAGCGAGCGCACCGAGGATCCCACCCAGCTGCGCGTGACGAAGGCGCTCACGACCTAGGCTGGAAGGCGTCGCACGGCGACGGCGTGTCCAACGCGCCGGCGCCATTCTCATCAGACTGGGCTCACGAGAGGCCACGCTTTGAACAACCTCGGACTGTGGCTCCTCGACCGCACGCGCTGCACCTTGATCGAGATCAAGGGCGCCACACACGTCCTGGGCGAGGATCGAAGCAATCAGGAGGCTCCGCTATGACCGTAACGACCCCGATCATATCCCAGGACAACGCCTCGCCTTGCGCCCCGCCTCCTGACGACGTGCTCCAGGGCGCCGCCGTTCAGCAGCAGGAGGTTATGGAGGTATGGGCGGCCAGCTATGGCCTGTGGCGGGACTACTGGCTTCGCCTCGCCACAGCGACCGGGCCGACCGCTGTCATCGACGCAGGGTGGCGGTTGATGCTCGACAGCGCCGAGGTTTACGGCCTTGCGGCCGGCGTGCGGCTGCGGGACGCGGGCCTGCGTATGCCGCTTCTCAGCGACGCCTGAGGCCGTGAGGCGCCACGTGCCGCCGGTCAGACGGCCACCTCGGCGGACACAGCACGATGATCAGAAAAGGTCGCCGGCTCACAGGCGTAGTGCATTACCGAGAGGTCGCCTCCGGCGACGATGTGATCGAAGTCCCAGCGTGGTCGCCATGCCGGGAAGGTAGGTAAGGCCGGCCCTTGGATGCGGCCGCCAGTGGCCTCGCAGAACGCCTCCAACGGCGCGCCATGGCCAACGCAGTTGAAGTCACCCATGGCGGCCCAGGCCTGGGCGCCGCGCAGCGCCTCCGAGACGGCGGTCAGTTGGAGCATCTGGTCAGCTCGGCCGAGGCTCAGATGCAGGCAGGCGATCGTGACGGCGTGAGGGCCGGCAATGTCGGCGACGAGGCAACCGCGTCCGGCGACCTGTCCGGGTAGCTTCAGATCGCGCACCCGCGTCATCGGCCAGTGGCTGAGGATCGCGTTCCCGTGCCGCGAAATACCGGGGATCCTGCGGTTTTCCTGAACCGCGACGTGCGCGTGGCCGGAGAGAGCGGCGATGATATCGACCTGCGAGCGATAGCCGGCGCGCCGCCCTCCCAGATCGACCTCCTGCAGGCACACGACATCGTAGGCCGCGATCTCGCGTGCGATGTTCTGCAGGATCGCCGTTTTTGAGCGGGCGTGGACAAGCTGAAGGTGGGCGCGCAACAGATAGTCGCGATAGCGGCCTGTGCCGATGCCGGCTTGGACGTTCCAGGTCAGCAGCTTCATCGGCGCTGGGTGGGCTTTCACAAGCGTCATGCGAACGCCTCGGCTCGACGTAGCCGCCAGTTTTCCGCCACGCAGGACGGGTCGCCCAGCCCGCGACTGGAGACAAGTTCCTCCCACCATGTGGGTGGGCCCATGGCCAGAGGCGCGAGCCGGCCAGCGTCATTGAGGGCGTCGATGGCGGCCACGACACCACCCCCGGCGATCCTGGCTTGCGCGAACCTGTCGGCGTCGACAGCGAGATAGTGGCTAATCAGTCGATCCCGGAATGCAGCAATGGCTGCGCGGTCAGTGCTCGTCTTGGCCTCTATCGCCAGATCACACTCGGTGTCGAAGCCCTCGGAGCGATTATTGAGATTGGCGGACCCGACCCGCAGGACGCTGTCGTCGAACACCCCCACCTTGGAATGAACGACGATGGGCGCGCCGGCTGATGTCACGGGCGAGACCGCCCGGAACCGATCGAATGGGTCTGCAGCCTGCAACCCCCGGACCAGCGGATTGCGCGCGTAGTCCATCGTCAGGTGGTCGAACCAGCTGGGGGCTCGCCCGGTCACCAGCAGCACAACCTCAGGCCCATCTGGCTCGCGAAGTCGAGCGGCCAGGGCCCGCGCCACGCGGTGGGAGGTGAAATACTGGTTCTCAAGATAGATGGTCTGCCGGGCGCTTGCGATGCAGGCCAGGGTGAGACGCCGAACCTCGTCCACAAGCGGGCGGCCGCGCCAAGCTGGCTGCGTGCGCACGATACCCACCTCAACATCTGAGAAGTGCGTGGGCGCGGAGGCGGGCCAGGCGCCCTCGGACCTCGGCCCGACTCTGGGAAGAACCTGCGCCGTCGCATTGTTCCATCGCTCGCGGAACAGCGCCCCGAGCGCCCCTGCCGCTCGCCCGTCCACCAGCATCATCACCTCGTGGCGTGCCGGATGGGGCGCTCGGCTGGGTAGTATCCGGCGAGGCTCGACATGGCCATGGGTTTGGCTATCCCATCGGTTTGTGGCGATGTCGCCCCCACCGCAGAACGCCAGCCGGTCGTCGATCACGACCACCTTCTGATGGTGACAAGCCCCGACCGGCAGGTCGCGGACCTCGCGAAAGTCGACAGGGGTCCTGGCGAACCGGCGCTTGGCGCGGTGGCCGCGCACGTCCTGATGTCCCAGGGCGCCGAATGGCGATTTCCAGACAAGTATGCGGACAGCGAGCCCAGGCTTGGCGCGGCATAGTTCGACGAGAATTCGGCCGATCTCGTCGGGATCATCAGGCCCCTCCATCCCGTCCGGAGCGAGACGGGTGCGAGGATCGAACGCCCAGCCGAGAATATGGATGGAGTGGTTCGCCGCAAGCAGGGCGGAATGGAGTGCGGCGTAGTAGTTCTCGTTGTCCACGAGCAGGGCCACTCGTTGCGCCTCTTCGGTCCGCCAGCAGGTGTGACCGGGAATGAGGACCGTCATCTCTTGCAGCCATCACCAGTATGAGAGGATGGCCGAGGGCATGCCCACGGCTCCAGTTCAACGGAACGCAACCCCAGGCCTGACGCCGAGCTTTTTGAACACCATCGCGGCCGGGCAAAACCCTGTGAAGGCGGCCTGGATCAGGTTGAGGCCGGCAAAGATGGAAAGAGCGATCCACCAGGGATGCACATAGTGAGCGAGCGCCGCGCCTAGCAGGACAACCCACCCGGCGAAGGCCAGGACCGCACGATCAAGAGTCATGTTCAACTTCCTTTCTGGGCACCCGGGCTTGCACCCCGGCGGGGGCCTGGCGCGTCCAGGCGAGAATCTGATCGGTCCTGAGCAGCGAAAGCGGCGGCGCGGACTCAGGCAAGACTGACGATCACGGCTCAGCCCTTGATTTTCCGCAGCCCCATCACCTCCAGGGCCAGCTTTTCGTAGAAGGGCTCGCTCTCACCGCGCTTGATCTTGCCCAGGAAATACTTCTCGAACCCAACCTTGGCCAAATGGACCCACTTGCCGCTGGCGGACCAGTTGACGTTGCGGGGCGGGATTTGGGGCTGAGCCACGAAGGCCACGCCGCCGTCGCCGAAGTCGGCGAGGCAGAAGGCGTTCCACGTGGCCTCACTAGCGGCGGCCTTGCCGTCCATGAGCGCGCCGAGGTTCTCGGCGATGGCCGAGACCATGCTTTCGATCATGAACCCGGTCTTGGGCACGCCCACCGGCACGGGCGTCTTACCGGTCGGGGCGATGGCGACACAGACACCGAGCGCGAAGACGTTCGGAAAGGTTGGATTGCGCTGGTGCTTGTCGACCAGGATGAAGCCGCGCGGATTTGTCAGCCCCTCGACACCGCGGACAGCGTCGACCCCACGGAAGGCCGGCAACATCATGGAATAGGCGAACGGCAGCTCGTGGGTGGTCTTGACCGATCCGTCGTCAGAGATCTCCTCGACGTGCATCATGCCAGGCTCCACGCGGCTGACCTTGGCATTGGTCACCCACTTGATGTGCCGGTTCCGCATCTCGCTTTCGAGCAGGCCCTTGGTGTCGCCGACCCCATCGAGGCCAAGATGGCCCACATAGGGTTCAGAGGTGACGAAGGTCATCGGCACCCGGTCGCGGATCTTTCTGCGCTTCAACTCCGTGTCGAGGATCATCGCGAATTCGTAGGCCGGCCCGAAGCATGAGGCGCCCTGCACCGCCCCCACCACGATCGGGCCCGGATTCTCGACGAACTTGTCGAAGGCGGCGGCGGCGGCCTCGGCATGGTCGATGTGGCAGATCGATTGGGTGAAGCCGGCGCCGGGTCCGAGCCCCGCAATCTCGTCAAAGGCCAGGTCGGGTCCTGTGGCGATGACCAGGTAGTCGTAATCGACAGTCGTTCCGTCGTTCAGCTGGAGTTGGTTCTCGGCGGGGCTTACGCGTTTGGCGCCAACGCCCGTGAAGGCGACACCGCGCTTCTTCAGCACCGGCGGCAGTTTGACCTCGATCGCCGCGCGCTTGCGCCAGTGGACGGCGACCCACGGGTTGGAGGGGACAAAGCTAAAAGTGTCCCCCTGCGACACCACACTCACCTCCGCCTTGTCGCCGACGGCGGCCTTGATCTCGAAGGCGGCGATAGCGCCGCCCAGCCCAGCGCCCAGGATGACAATACGCGGCATGCTCATAGGGGTCTCCCTTTGAGGCGAACGTCGCCTCCTGTTCCTCGAGTTGCATTGACCCAGATCACGTCGCCCAGCGGGTTTCGGGTTTACCTTGACCTTCGCAGCACTTAACCCACCATGAGCGAGAGCGCATATGCGCATGTATGCACTTACCTGTCCATCCCGGCGTTGCAGCGCACCCCGTCGGCCGTGCGGTCAGGCCCGCGCCGGCGGAGACCCGGTCGCCTTCCCCTCCTAAGGAGCTCTTCCATGTTCACCGCCTCCAAGACCCAAGACCTCACGCCTCAGCAGGTGAAAGCCGCGCTCGACGCCCGTGAGATTCTCCTGATCGATGTGCGGGAACCCGATGAGTTCGCGGCCGAGAAGATCGCCGGCGCGCTGAACGTGCCCCTCTCGACATTCGACCCCACGACACTGCCAGACGCAGCGGGCAAGACAGTCGTACTGCAGTGCGCGGGTGGAAAACGCTCGGCCATGGCCGTGGACAAGTGCCAAAAGGCGAACACCGCCATCCAGACACACCTGGCCGGCGGACTCGCGGCCTGGAAGGCTGCGGGCCTCCCGACGATCCGCGGCTGACCCCTCCACAAGAAATCCTCGGAGGTGACCCATGCGGTCCAGGCCTTATCTGATTGGCGCCATGGGAGCGGCCCTGACCTTGGCCGGTTGTGGGGAATCGGAACCCAGCGTCCGACCGCCGCAGACCGCTCCAACTCAGGGTCGCTTGACGCTTCAGAGTCAGACTGTCGCTGACCTAAGGCCGGTCCCAGCGACACTGACCACCCGCGATATGGCCGAAGCCCGGGCTAGGATTTCCGGGGTCTTGATCAATCTCTCCGTCAGGGAAGGCGACGTGGTCCGGAAGGGTCAGGTCATTGGCCGGATCAAGGACGATCGCCTCACCCTGGAGACGGGCGCCTTCTCCGCCCAGGTCGCCGCCGCCGCCGCTGAAGCAGCGCGCGCCAACGCCGATCTGAACCGCACGCGCCAACTCTTCGATCGCGGCGTCTATGCAAAGGCCCGCCTCGAACAGGTCGAGGCCCAGGCCAAGGCCGCAAACGCCAGTCTGACGGCCGCCCGGGCCCAGCGGGACGCCAGCGCCGAATTCGGCCAGCAGGGCGTGATCCTGGCTCCCGCCGCTGGCCGCGTTCTCGTGGCGAACGTGCCGGTCGGGTCCGTCGTGACCTCAGGCCAAACCTTAGCGACCATAACCGCCGGGCCCATGGTCGTGCGGCTCGAATTGCCCGAGGGGCAGGCCGGCGCGCTGAAGGTCGGGGAGACCGTCCAATTCTCGGCGGAAGACCTCGGTGGGACCGTGAGCGAAGGGAGGATCTCCCAGGTCTATCCTTCGGTGACCGGGGGGCAGGTGGTGGCCGACGTCTCCGCCGCCGGGCTGCCGCAGAACCTGGTCGGCCAGCGCGTTCGAGCCCAGGTCAAGGTCGGGGCGCGGCAGGCCCTTGTCGTGCCGCGGCGCTACATCGCCACCCGCTTCGGGGTCGACTATGCGCGGCTCGTCCGCGCCGATCAGACGATCGCCGAAAGTCCCGTTCAGACCACGGCGGGCCCCTCGGCCGACACGGTTGAAGTGCTGGCCGGCCTGCGAGCCGGCGATGTCTTGACGCCAGCGGGAAGCGCCCCGTGAACCTGGGGATTTCGGGAAGACTCACCAAGGCGACCATCCGCTCGCCGCTGACCCCGCTCTTCTTGCTGGCGGCGATCGCCGTCGGCCTGCTAGCTCTGGTCTCGATTCCCCGCGAGGAAGAGCCGCAGATCAGCGTCCCCATGGTGGACATCATGGTCGCCGCGTCGGGCCTGCGGGCGCCAGACGCCGTGGAACTGGTCGGCAAGCCCCTGGAGGCCATCGTCAGGAGCGTGGCCGGGGTCGAGCACGTCTACACCTTCGCGGACGACAACCAGGTGATGGTCACCGCCCGCTTCAACGTTGGGACAGATCCGGACGCCGCTGCGGTGCGCATCCATGAGAAAATCAGGGCCAACTATGACCGCATCCCGGCAGGTGTCCCCGAGCCGTTGATCCAGACCCGCGGGATCAATGACGTCCCGAGCCTGGTCTTGACCCTGTCGCCCAAGCCCGGCGCCGCGGGCCAGTGGACCGACCAGGCGCTGTTCGAGCTGGCAGGCAAGCTGCGCACCGAGGTCGCCAAGGTCGACGATGTCGGCTTGACCTTCATTGTCGGCGGCCGCCCCCAGGAGATCCGCGTCGAGCCCGACCCTGCGCGGCTGGCGCAGCATGGTGTTTCGTTGGGGGTCCTGATGGAGACCATCCGCCAGGCCAACCGCGCCTTCCCAGCCGGTCAAGTGCGCAATGGCGGCCAGGCCGTCGATGTCACGGCCGGGCGCACACTGGCCAACGCCACCCAGATCGGCCTGCTCGCCCTGCCCTCCATCAAGGGCGAGACCGTCTACGTCCGCGATGTCGCCACGGTTATCGAGGGCCCGCGCGAGGATCAGGCGCGCGCCTGGCGCTACGCGCGCGCCGGCCAGGGCTGGAGCGAGGCTCCAGCGGTCAGCCTGGCGATCGCCAAGCGCAAGGGCGCCAACGCCGTTGTGGTCTCGCAGGCCGTCATGACGCGGGTGGAAGCCCTGAAAGGCTCACTGCTGCCCGATAGCTTGAGCGTCGCGACCATGCGGGACTATGGCGCGACCGCCAATGAAAAGGCCAACGAGCTGCTGTTCCACCTCGGCCTGGCGACGCTCTCGATCGTCGTGCTGATCGGCTTCGCCATCGGCTGGCGCGAGGCCGGGGTCACCGCAGTGGTGATCCCGACCACGATCCTCCTGACACTCTTCGCCTCCAACCTGCTCGGCTACACGATCAACCGGGTTAGCCTGTTCGCCCTGATCTTCTCGATCGGCATCCTCGTCGACGACGCCATCGTCATGATCGAGAATATCGCGCGACACTGGGCCATGGCCGACGGTCGAAACCGCCTCGACGCGGCGGTCGACGCTGTGGCCGAGGTCGGCAATCCAACCGTGGTCGCCACCCTGACGGTGGTCACCGCCCTGCTGCCGATGCTGTTCGTCTCCGGCCTGATGGGCCCCTACATGGCCCCAATTCCCGTCAACGCCTCGGCGGCGATGGTCTTCTCCTTCTTCGTGGCTGTGGTCATCGCGCCCTGGCTGATGGTGCGCTTCGCGCGCAAGACGCTCGGCGGGGGCGCCCACCACGACGAGGGCAAGCTCGGCGCCCTCTACCGCAGTATCGCCTCCCGGGTCATCGCCACGCGCAGAACCGCGTGGACCTTCCTGATCGCCGTGGGCCTGGCCACGCTCCTGGCCTGCGCCATGTTCGCCACCAAGACGGTGACCGTGAAACTTCTGCCCTTCGACAACAAATCGGAACTGCAGGTGGTGCTGGACATGCCGGAGGGCACGTCCTTGGAAGACACCCAACGCGCCCTTTCCGACGCCGCGGTGGTCACCCGCGGCCTGCCAGAGGTGGTCGCCATTGACGCCTATGCGGGAACCGCCTCCCCGTTCAATTTCAACGGCCTCGTGCGCCACTATTACCTGCGCAACAAGCCGGAGATGGGGGACCTCTCGGTGGCGTTGGCCGAAAAAGGGGAACGTCACCGATCAAGCCACGAGATCGCGCTGGACCTGCGCCAGAAGCTCGCCAAGGTCGTCCTGCCCCCAGGCGCCGTGATCAAGGTGGTGGAGGCCCCGCCCGGCCCGCCGGTCATGGCGACCCTGCTGGCCGAGGTCTACGGGCCAGACCCCCAGACACGCCGAGCCGTGGCTGAGCGTGTGAAGGCGGCCTTCCATTCCGTGCCCTACATCGTCGATATCGACGACAGCTACGGCCAGGCTCGCCCCGGTCTCCGGCTGCTTCCGGACCGAGACCGTCTGGAGGCGCTCAAGGTCAGCGACCGCGACGTGTACGATTCCGTGGCCGCCGCCCTGAGCGGTGTGGTGGTCGGCTACGCCCATCGCGGCGAAAGCCGCGATCCGCTGGAAATCTCCGTCCGGCTTCCGCAGACCGCGCGGAGCTGGGGCGAAGGGCTGGCCGCCATGCCCGTCGCCGTATCGCAGGGCGTGGGCGGCGCGCGCCTGGTCTCGCTGGGCGAAGTGGCCACGGCCTCTGACGAGCCGGGTTCGACCCACATCTTCCGCCGCGACGGGCGCGACGTGGACCTGGTCATGGCGGAGTTGGCAGGGGCCTACGAGGCGCCGATCTACGGCATGATGGCGGTCGAAAAGGCCATCCGTCAGAGCGACTGGCAGGACGTGCCCAAGCCCGAAGTCCGCATGCACGGCCAGCCGGACGATGAGAGTCGGCCGACGCTCCTGTGGGACGGGGAATGGGAGATCACCTGGGTGACCTTCCGCGACATGGGCGCCGCCTTTGGGGTCGCCATCCTGGGCATCTACGTCCTGGTCGTCGCTCAGTTCAAGAGCTTCCGCCTGCCCCTGGTGATCCTGACGCCCATCCCGCTGACGCTGGTCGGCATTGTCATTGGCCACATTATTTTCCAGGCTCCGTTCACCGCCACGTCGATGATCGGCTTCATCGCGCTCGCGGGCATCATTGTCCGCAATTCGATCCTGCTCGTGGATTTCATCCGCCACAGCCAGACCGAAGGAAGGCCCCTGCGCGACGTGCTTCTGGAGGCCGGCGCCATCCGCTTCAAACCGATCGTGCTGACAGCGGCGGCGGCCATGATCGGAGCGGCGGTGATCCTCACCGATCCGATCTTCCAGGGCTTGGCGATCTCACTGCTGTTTGGCCTGGCCTCGTCCACCCTCCTGACCGTGCTGGTGATCCCCGCCATCTATGTGGTCCTCCGCGACGACGGGGCGCCGATGTCCAAGGCCGCCGCTCCGACCGCTGACAGAGGCGCGAAAGCCCGCCCTTGAACCCTACATGCGCAACTTCTACTTTAAGCAGATGACCACGACCGTCACAGACCGCCCCTCCTCCGCCGGGCTTTCGGAACTGGAGGAGAGCGCTGAGGCGGCGACGCGCCTCTTGAAGCTGCTGGCCAGCGAACAGCGCCTGCTTCTGCTCTGTCGCCTGGTGAAGGGCGAAGCGTCGGTCGGCGTGCTGGCCGAACACGCCAAACTCGCCCAGTCAGCCGCTTCGCAGCACTTGGCGAAGATGCGGGCTGAAGGCTTGGTCGCCACACGAAGGGAAGCTCAGACAATCTACTACCGGCTCGAAAATCCGGCGGTGATGCGAATCCTGGACGCGCTTTCCGACGTCTATTGCGGTGGGACGACCTCGGCGGCCAAGGGCGCTGGCTGCTAGGCGGCCGCCTCGTCCCAGACCTTGGTCAAGAGAGACTCCAGGACCGGGGCGTAGCGCCCGATGTACCATCTGGGCTCCAGTCCGACGCGGCATGAACCTTGTCCACCTGGGAATCGACCGCCCCCTCGCGTGCGCGCCCGAGTCCGGCTAGAAGGCGCGCCATGAGCCCCCAGCCTGCAAAGACCCTGGCCGAGACGGCCGCCGAGTACGGCCTGAAGCCCGAGGAATTCGACCTCATCATCCAACGCCTCAACCGCGAGCCGAACGCGGTGGAGCTGGGGGTGTTCTCGGTGATGTGGAGCGAGCACTGCTCCTACAAATCCAGCCGCAAGCACCTCGGCAAATTCCCCACCACCAGCCCGCGCGTGATCTGCGGCCCGGGGGAGAACGCCGGCGTGGTGGATATCGGCGACGGCCAGGCCTGCATCTTCAAGATGGAGAGCCACAACCATCCCTCCTATATCGAGCCCTACCAGGGCGCGGCGACCGGCGTCGGCGGCATCATGCGCGACGTCTTCACCATGGGCGCCCGGCCTATCGCCCTGCTGAACGCCCTGCGCTTCGGCGACCCCAGCCATCCCAAGACCAAGCGCCTGGTGGCTGGCGTGGTCAGCGGCATCGGCGGCTATGGCAACTGCGTGGGCGTACCCACCGTGGCCGGCGAGACCAATTTCCATAAGGGCTACGACGGCAACATCCTGGTCAACGCCATGTGCGTTGGCCTGGCCGACGCCGACAAGATCTTCTACTCGGCCGCGCCCGCCGCCGGCCTGCC
>NZ_JANPJP010000033.1:0-6368 GCF_031425575.1 Phenylobacterium sp. | reverse complement strand
GGGGCTGGAGAAGGTCGACGGGATCGGGGCCATGGACATCCCGGCCGAATGGCTGAAGCGCCTGTCCGACCAGTTCCTCACCGACGAGGAAAAGGCGCAGATCGAGGCCATGGGCGGCTTCGACAAGCTGATGGAAGCCCTGGCCGAACAGATGCGCAAGCAGCGCGAAGAGGGCGACGGGGACGGCGAAGGCAAGGGGCAGAACGGCCAGAAGGGCGACGGCAGCTCGCCATTCGGCGCCAACGGCTACCATCCCGAGGGCGTGCGCATCGGCCAGGAGAAGGGCCGCCACGGCAAGGCGGTCAAGGTCTGGGACAAGCGCGAGTACAAGAACCTCGACGACTCCGTCGAGCTGGGCACCCGCAACATCAAGGTGGCGCTACGCCGCCTGCGCAAATGGGTCCGCGATGGCGCCGCCGAAGAGCTGGACATGAACGCCACCATCAAGGGCACGGCGGAGAAGGGCTATCTGGACATCAACCTGCGTCCGGAGCGCCGCAACAAGATCAGCGTCCTGATCTTCTTTGACATCGGCGGCTCGAAGGACAGCCACATCAAGGTCTGCGAGGAACTGTTCTCAGCGGCCCGTTCCGAATTCAAAAACATGGAGTTCTACTACTTCCACAACTGCCTCTATGAGAGCGTCTGGAAGGACAACCGCCGCCGCCACGCGGAGAAGCTGAACACCTGGGATATCCTCCACAAATATTCCCACGACTACAAAGTCATCTTCGTCGGCGACGCCACCATGAGCCCCTACGAGATCACCTATCCGGGCGGCTCGGTGGAGCACTGGAACGAGGAAGCCGGCGCGGTCTGGATCGACCGGGTGGCGGGCATCTACGAGAACATGGTCTGGCTGAACCCCACCGCCGAACGGCACTGGGACTACACCCCCTCGATCGAGCTGATGAAGCAGCTGGTTGGCGACCGGATGTATCCGCTGACCATCGAAGGCCTGGACAAGGCGATGCGGGAACTCTCGCGCTAAAAAGGTCGCAGGCGGACAATCGTTTGCGACACGCATTAGCCTGCTAAGCTGTTCGCGAACCTTGAGGATTCGCCTGTGACCGATCCGGTGCCGGCCAACGACCCCGATCCGCCCAATGAGGCCGCCACCAAGGCCGCGGTCTTCGCCGCCGCTGAGCGGCTGTTTGCCTTGCACGGCTTCCAGAACGTCTCGGTGCGCGACATCACCGCCGAGGCCGGGGTCAACCTCGCCTCGGTGAACTACCACTTCGGGTCCAAGGACGCCCTGCTGTTCGAGATCTTCCGGCGCCGCACCGGGGAGCTGAACCGCGAGCGCGCCCGGATGCTTCACGAGGCCCGCGACCGCCACAACGGCAAGCCGCCGGTGCGCGACATCCTGGCGGCCCTGTTCACCCCACCGCTGAGGTGGGCCTCGCCCGAGAACGATCGCCGGATCTCGGTGCAGTTCATCATCCGCGCCCGCAGCGAGGGGACGGCGGAGATGCGCGAGGCGCTGACCAACGACGTCTCCCACCTGGCCCGCTTCGCTGACGCCCTGATCGCGGCGCGGCCGGATCTGCCGCGGGAGAGCGTCTACTGGCGGCTGCATTTCTGCCTGGGCATGGTCCACAACAACCGCTTCGCCGAGTTCGACCGCCTGCACGTGCTGTCGGACGGCGCCACCCGCGAGAGCGACATCGACGGCCTGCTGAAGCGGATGCTCGACTTCGCCGAGGCCGGCTTCCTGGCCTAGCCCATGCCGGCCTTCGTCGGGCGGGTCTATCTCTTCAAGGCCCTCGACGCCTTCGTCCTGATCTACCCGCTCTACACGGTGATGTTCGTCGATCATGGCCTGACGCCGGTCCAGATCTCGGCGACCCTGATGGCCTGGTCGATCACCGCCTTCATCCTGCAGATCCCGTCCGGCGTCCTGGCCGACCGCTATTCGCGGCGCTGGATACTGGCCGGCGCGCAGATCCTGCGGGTGATCGGCTTCCTGGTCTGGATCGCCTCTCCCAGCTTCCTGAGCTGCCTGGTGGGAATGATGCTTTGGGGGGCCAAGAGCGCCTTCACCAACGGGGTGTTCGAGGCGCTGGTCTATGACGAGCTGCACGGCGAAGACCGGGCCGACGACTATAGCCAGGTGATCGGCCGCGCCCAGGGGGTGGGCTTCGCCGCCGTCCTGGCCGCCTCGCTCAGCGCCTCGGTCTCGGTTCAGTTCGGCTACACCGCGATCCTGTGGGCGAGCGTCTTCGTGGTACTGGGGGCCGCCGGCGCTGCCGTCGCCCTGCCCCGGGCGCGCAAGACGCTGCGCACGAACCGGCACTATCTGGCGCTGCTGAAGCAGGGCTTCCACACTGTGGCCGGCGCGCCGCTGATCCTGGGCCTTATCGCCTTCGCCGCCCTGAGCAACGCCTTCGGCGGCGGGCTGGAGGGGTTCTGGCCGATCTTCGGAACGGAGACGGGCTTGCCCGCCTCGCAGGTCGCCCTCTTCGTGGCCGCCATCAGCGCCGCCCAGGCCGGCGGCTCGCTCACCGCCCACCGTCTGCGCCGGGCGACGACCCCCGTGTTCTTCGCCCTGTTCGCCGCCATCGGCCTGTTGATCGCCGGGGCGGCGGCCAGCCTGCAGCCCTGGTCGGTGGCCTTGATCATCCCGGCCGCCGGGCTCTTCAAGGTGGTGGATGTCAACTTCGACGCCCGCCTGCACCACGCCATCCCGACGGAGACCCGCGCCACCGTCGCCGCGGTGAAGAGCTTCTCAGGCCAGGTCATCATGACCGGCATGCTGATGGTCTTCGGCGTCCTGGCCCAGGGGGTGTCCTACCGGATCGCCTTCACGGCCTGCGGCGGCGCCATCGTCCTGATCGGCCTCGTCGCCCTGGTCTGGAACCGGCTCAGGCCGCCAGCCCCCACGCAAACCTGAGATCCTGGACGAACAGGGCGTAGGCCTTGGCCTTCGCCTCGGCGTCGGGCTCGCGCAGCAGGTAGGAGGGGTGATAGGTCACCACCCCCTGGGCATGATCTGGCAGTTGCAGGGCGACCCCGCGAGTCTTGCCGATTGGCGTCGCCTTGCCGAACACGCTGAGGGCCGCCGTGGCGCCCAATGAGACCACCACGCGGGGTCGGATGAGCCTGCGCTCTGCGTCCACCCACCAGCGGCAGGCGGTGACCTCGGACGGGTTGGGCGTCTGGTGAATGCGGCGCTTGCCGCGCAGCTCGTGTTTGAAGTGTTTCACGGCGTTGGTGACATAGGTCTCGGTGCGGGGCACGCCCGCATCGGCCAGCGCCCTGTCCAAGACCTGACCCGCGGGGCCGACGAAGGGCCGACCGGCTAGATCCTCCTGGTCGCCGGGTTGCTCGCCCACCAGCATCAGGCGGGCGTGGGCGGGTCCTTCGCCGGGCACCCCCTGTGTCGCGTCCTTGTAGAGCGGGCAGCGGTGGCAGGCGTCAACGCCGACGGCCACCTCCTCCAGGCTCTGAGGCGCCAGGGCGTCATAGGTGGCGTCGCGGGCGGTCCTGGCCATCTGCCGGATCACACGGTTGGGCTGGCTGGGAGCTTGGGCGACCATCAGGTTTGTCCGCCCCTTGGCGGCGGCGATCAGATCGGGAATGAGCCGCGCCTCCGGCAAGTTCCGCCAATAGCGCTTGGGCATCTCCTTGGTCATGGCGTCGACCTTCAAGCGGGCGGGGTTGAAGATCGAGGCGTAGTAGGTGCGCCAGTAGTCCTCCAGGGCGTCCTCGCCCGGCGCGTCAGCCGGGTCGGCGCCGGGGGTGACCGCCAACTGCGCACCGTTCCAGTGGATGCAGCTGTCCGGCGTCAGGATCGACCAGATCATGTTGGCGAAGCGCTTGGCGAAGAAGGGCGCGACCGACTCGGTCACCCGATGGGCCGGTTCGAACCAGGCGGCGTAGGCTTCCGGGTCGGCGCCCACGGCCCGGAAGCGGACAAAGGCCTTCATCTTGTGAGCGGCCTTGCTGACCTGGCGGGCGAAGTCGTTGGCTCGGGCGACATCAGGGTCGGTGGCGATGCGCAGCAGGTTTGGCTCGGCCGCCATGCGCCAGAGCATGCGGTACAGCAGGGAAAACCGTTCGGCCGAGCGGTGCAGGATCACAGCCTCGGCCAGCTCCAGGAACTCCCGGCTGACCGTAAAGCCGCCTGTCGATGGCGCCGCCAGCGGCGCGGGATCGGCGAACAGGTCGCCTTCCCCGTCCACGGTCCAGATCACGGTGTCGGGCGCCGCGCCCTGGCCGCGCAGGCTTCGCGCCGCCTCGCGCCAGCCGGCGAAGTCGATCTCCGACGCCAGCCTGACGACGCGCATCAGAACAGGCTCAGTTGGGTCGGAGGCGCCAGCCGCGTGCGCAGGTCGGCCTTGTCGGTGAGCGCGCCCGGCCGCCAGTCGGCCGTGACGATGAAGGGCTTCAGCTTGTCGAGCCGCCGGGTCAGGCGCTTCACGTCCTCCAGGGTCAGCTGCTTATAGCGGCGGATGTCGATCATGCGTTCGACACTGCGCACGCCCAGCCCCGGCACGCGCAGCATGGCCTCGCGCTCGGCGGTGTTGAGGTTGACGGGGAAGTCGCCGCGATTGCGCAGGGCCCAGGCCAGCTTGGGGTCGATGTCGAGGTCCAGATCGACACCCTCAACGGTGATCTCGTCGTGGGTGAAGCCGTAGAAGCGCATGAGCCAGTCGGCCTGGTAGAGGCGGTGCTCGCGCATCAGGGGCGGGCGGACCGGGGGCAGGCGCGAGGTGGTGTCGGGGATGGGGCTGTAGGCCGAGTAGTAGACCCGGCGCATCCCGTAGGCGCCATAGAGGCCGGCGCTCTTGGCCAGGATCTCGCCGTCGGTGGCGGCGTCGGCGCCGACGATCATCTGGGTGGACTGGCCGGCCGGGGCGAACTTGGGAGGCTTGGTTTTCCCAACCTTTTCCGTGGTTTGATCGATGCCGAGGCGGACCCGACCCATGGCCTTCTTGATGCCGACCGCATCCTTCTCGGGCGCGAGGTCGGCCAGGCTGGCGTCGCGGGGCAACTCGACATTGATGGAGATGCGGTCGGCGTAGAGGGCCGCCTCATTGACCAGAGCCGGAGAGGCCTCGGGGATCACCTTGAGGTGGATATAGCCCCGGAAGTCGTGATCGATCCGCAGCGACTTCGCCACCCGGACCATCTCCTCCATGGTGTAGTCGCCGCTCTTGATGATGCCGGAAGAGAGGAACAGGCCCTCGATATAGTTGCGCTTGTAGAAGGACAGGGTCAGGTCGACGACCTCGGCCACCGTGAACCGGGCGCGGGGGGTGTTGGAGGACACCCGGTTGACGCAATAGGCGCAGTCATAGACGCAGAAATTGGTCAGCAGGATCTTCAGCAGGCTGATGCAGCGGCCGTCGGGGGCATAGGCGTGGCAGATGCCCATGCCGCCGTCCGTGGAGCCCACGCCTTTCCCGCCCATCGAGTCCCGCTTCACCGTCCCGGACGAGGCGCAGGAGGCGTCGTACTTGGCGGCGTCGGAGAGGATTTCGAGTTTGCGCTTCAGCGTCAGGGCCACCATGCGATGACCCTAATGTTCTAGTTTTGTTCTGTAAAGTTTTGGCCTATTGTGGAGCTTCATAATTCCGCTCATCCCCGCGAAAGGGGGGACCCAGGCTTTTTCGGCGATGAGCTTCTACACCTACATTGTCGCCAGCCAGCGCAACGGCACGCTCTACATCGGTTCGACAGACAACCTGTCTCGGCGAAGCTGGGAGCACCGCGAGAAACACCGGCCCGGTTTCACGGCCAAGTACAATGTCTCGATCCTGGTTCACTACGAGACGTTCGAGACTCGCGAGGGCGCTTTTCGCCGCGAGCGGCAGATGAAGAAATGGAATCGGGCCTGGAAACTCGAACTCATCGAGCGGTCCAACCCCGGATGGGTGGATCGGTCTGGAGATCTCGTCTGACAAAAAAGCCTGGGTCCCCGCTTTCGCGGGGATGAGCGGAGTGGGGGTGGGCTTACAGCTTGGGCGCCTCGGCAGCCGGGACTGGGGCCGGTTCGGACACGGGCGGAATGGGCGCAACCGGCGCGTCGGGCGGGGTCTCGGCGGTGGGCGCCTCAGCCCCTTCCGGCAGGGCCCCGTCGGCGGGCAGTTCGGGGATGGTCAGGTCCTCGGTCTCGATCGGCGGCGCTTCCACCAGGGCGGTCTTGGGGCGGTCGCGGTTGACCGCGTAGGTGACAAACTCTTTCCAGATCTTGGCGGGCAGGCCGCCGCCGACCACGCCGTTCATGGAGGCGTTGTTGTCATTGCCAACCCAGACGCCGACCACGAGATCGCCGACATAGCCGATGAACAGGGCGTCCCGGTAATCCTGGGTGGTGCCGGTCTTGCCGAAGGCGCCGGGCATGGCGGCCTCGATGCCGGTGC
>NZ_JANPJP010000032.1:0-6652 GCF_031425575.1 Phenylobacterium sp. | reverse complement strand
GCGGCCCCGCCTTCGAACACGACGATCGCCAGGGCGCTCTTTTCACCAAGCGCGGCGTCGGCCGCGACGAACTGGATATCCATGGAATTCTCTCAACTTAGCGACCCGGCGCGACGCGCGCCCTGAACCCATCCCAGCCTGACCGTTCGTGCGGCGGTTGTGTGGCGGGGCGACGCATGGTTTAGAGCAGCTTGCTGTTGCGGGCGCGGCAAATATCTCGGCTCGCCCTATATTTCTTGCCGATGCGCCTGATCGATCGATACCTGCTCCGTCAGCTCTTGGGGCCGACCGTCATGGCGACGGCGGCGCTGACGGCGGTCGCCCTGCTGTCCACCAGCCTCTCGCAGCTCGACATCATCGTGAGCCAGCGCCAGAGCGCGCTCGTCTTCCTGCAGGTGACCCTGCTGGCCATGCCCCAGCTGATCAACATGGTCATGCCCATCGCCCTGCTGGTGGCCGCCCTGGTGGCGCTCAACCGCCTGCACGTGGAGCAGGAGATCGTCGTCTGCTTCGCGGGCGGCATGAGCCGCTGGCGGGTCATCGCCCCGGCCCTGCGGCTGGCGGCCGTCGTCACCCTCATCGCGCTCTTCATGAACCTCTGGGTCCAGCCGGCGGCCTCGCGGCAGATGCGCGAAACCCTGTTCCAGGTGCGCACCGACCTGGCCTCCACCCTGGTGCGCGAGGGTGAGTTCACCGAGCCCGCCCCTGGCCTGACGGTCTACGCCCAGTCGGTGGACAACGGCGGCCTGATCCACAACCTGTTCATCCACCAGACCAAGGACGACGGCGGGGCCACCACCTACACCGCCGACGAGGGCCGGGTGGTCAAGCGCGGCGACAAGCCGGTCCTGCTGATGCGCAAGGGCTCCAACCAGGAGTTCAGCCGCACCGGCGTGCTCAACTTCCTGTCCTTCGACGAATACGTCTTCGACCTCTCCACCTTCCTGGAGAGCGACGAACGGATCCATTACAAACCTTCGGACCGCTATCTGCACGAGCTGTTCTTCCCGGACATGGAACAAATCTGGGAAAAACAGAACCGCGATAAATTGCTGGCGGAGGGCAACGCCCGCCTGACCACGCCCCTGTACAACCTCACCTTCATGAGCTTTGCGCTCCTGGCCATCATCGGCGGCGGCTTCTCGCGCCTGGGCTACGGCCGGCGCATCGCGATCATCGGCGGCGCGGCGGTCGCGGTCCGCATCCTGGGCTTCATCATCCAGGCCGCCAGCGAGTCAGAGCCCTGGGTGAACGTCCTTCAGTACGTGGTGCCCCTGGGCGCCATGGGTCTGGCCCTGCGGGGCATCTTCAAGCAGCCGGTCAGCCGCTACATCGACATGCGCAAGCGTACCGCCAACATCGCCGGGCTGAAGACCGCATGATCGGGACAGGCCGCCTCGAACGCTACGTTCTGCTGCGCACCTTCACCGGCGTCGGGGCGGCGCTGGCCGTCATCTCGGCGGTGATCCTGCTGGTGCAGTTCGTCGACCTGTCGCGGTCCGTGGGCGTCCGCGCTGACGTCGGCGTGGCCCAGCTGTTTGGCCTCACCCTGCTCAAGGCGCCGGCCCTCATCCTGCTGCTGCTGCCCTTCGTGTTCCTGGCGGGCGGCATCAGCGCCTATGTCGGCCTCAACCGCTCCAGCGAGCTTGTGGCCATGCGAGCCGCCGGGATCTCGGCCTGGCGCTTCATCCTGCCGTCGGCGGCGGCGGCCTTCGTCGTCGGCGTGTTCGCCGTCACCGCCTTCAACCCCCTGGCCTCGGCCCTCAGCGCCCGCTTCGAGGCCGACCGCGCTGGCCTGATGGAAAACTACCTCACCGACGCGCCCAAGGAGGTCTGGCTGCGCCAGGGCGACGACCGCAACCAGATCGTCATCCACGCCAAGGCGCGCGAGGCGGTCGCCGGGCGAGTCCGGCTGAAGGGGGTCTCGCTCTTCGTCTACCAGAAGAACAAGGACGGCCTGCCCGAGTTCAAGCGCCGGCTGGAGGCCGCGGAGGCCGAGCTGCTGCCGGGCTTCTGGAAGCTCACCGACGTGCGCGAGGCCACGGCGGGCGAAAGCTCGGTCCGGTCGGACTCGCTGTCGATCCGCTCCACCCTGGACTCCGAATCGGCCATGGAGCGGTTCGCCTCGCCGGACGCCATCGCCTTCTGGCGGCTGCCGGCGGCCATCAGCCAGACCGAGCAGGCCGGCTTTTCGGCCGATGGCTATCGGCTGCGCTTCCAGCAGCTGCTGGCCACGCCCCTTCTCTTCGCCGCCATGTCGGTGCTCGCCGCGGCCTTTTCCCTGAGGCTGGCGCGTCTGGGCGGGCTCGGGGGCCTCGCCGGCGCCGGCGTGGCCATCGGTTTCATCTTCTTTTTCTTCAACGAATTCTCCGGCGCCCTGGCCGATGCGGAGATCATTCCGCTCTACGCCGCCGCCTGGGCGCCGCCCTTGGTCGCCCTGCTGTCCGGGCTGACCTTGCTCTGCTACACCGAAGACGGTTGAATCGTTGGCGTTCCCCGCTATCCATCCGCCAACAGTCGCCCGGAGGGGGTTTCCTAGCTTCATGAGTCGCGGTCGCCGTCCCGTCTCCGTTAAGCGCGGCCTGTTGGCCAGTGTGGCGGTCATCGTTGTGTCGATGGCGGCGCAGGCCCATGCCCAGTCGCCGGCCAGGCCGTCGGCCGATGGGCTGGAGGCGGGCCAGCTCTACATGGAAGCCGACCTTGTCATCCGTGACGACAAGAACAAGATCACCACAGCCCGCGGCCAGGCCGAGGTCCGCTACGAGGGCCGCACCCTGCGCGCCGATGAACTGGTCTATGATGAGACCCGCGGGGTCGTCACGGCCAAGGGCGAGGTCCAGATCATCAACGAGGACGGCAGCGTCGAATACGCTGACGAACTGACCCTCGATGATCAGATGAAGGCGGGTGTCGCCACTGGCTTCGCCGCGCGCATGGCGCCCGGCATCAAGTTGGCCGCCGCGTCCGCCGTCAAACGCAGCGACCGCGTCAACGAGCTGAACCGCGCCATCTATACCCCTTGCGAGATCTGCGCGCCGGACGGTTCGCCCAAGACCCCGACCTGGTCGATCAAGGCCGACAAGGTCGTCCAGGACCGGGACCGGCAGTTGATCTACTACCGCAACGCCGTGATCCGCGTGTTCGGGGCTCCGGTGCTCTACCTGCCGCTGTTCTGGCACCCCGACCCCCAGGCGGTCCGCAAGTCCGGCTTCCTGCCCCCCAAGTTGGGCATCTCCAACCGTCGGGGCCTCAGCTACGAGCAGCCCTATCTCCAGGTTCTATCGCCGTCTTCAGATATTACGCTAAGCCCCCAGATTAACACGAAAGTTAATCCGTTCTTCAACGGGCGCTACCGCAAGCGGTTCTATTCCGGTTTGGTCGATGCGCGGTTTGGCTACACCTACGACAATGACTTCGACGGCAAGGGCGTCGGTTTCGGCGACAACACCAGCCGCAGCTATATCCTCGCCGCGGGCCAGTTCGCGATCACCGAGAAGTGGGATTGGGGCTTCACCGCCGAGCGCACCTCCGACGACCTGCTGTTCGACAAGTACGAGGTCAGCGACGTCTACGCCACGCGCGGCCCCTACCTGGCCGACGACCGCCGCCTGATCTCCCAGGTTTACGCGACCCGCCAGGACCAGCGCTCCTATTTCTCGGCCGCAGCCTTGTCCTTCCAGGGCCTGCGCCCCGAAGACAATGAGCGCACCTTCCCGATTGTCGGCCCCCTGATCGAGGCCCGATGGGAGCCGCAAGCCAATATCGCCGGGGGCCGCCTGCGCCTGCTGGGGTCAGCCGTGGCCCTGACCCGGGACCAGTCCCCGGTTGGAGCTCCGCCCCTGCGCCTCGCGGGCCTCGACAGCCGCCGGGTCACCGGCGAGGCCGACTGGCGCGCCACCTACACCGCTCCGGCGGGCATCCGGATCTCGCCCTTCCTGAACATCCGCGGCGACGCCTATAGCCTCGATGATCTCAACGGTGTCGCAGACACCTCCAAGACCCTGTCCCGTGGCCTCGTGGTGGCGGGCGCCGACATCACCTGGCCCTTTGTCCGCAGGTTCTCCGAATCCACCGTGATCCTTGAGCCCATCGTTCAGGTCGCGGCCTCTCCAGACGCCAGGCAGGTTGTTGTGGCGACCTCCGCCACCGGCGCGCCGGTTTATCTCAATGAAGACTCCATCGCCTTCCAGTTCGACGAGACCAACCTCTTCCGAGCGAACAAATTCCCCGGCTACGACCTCTATGAGGACGGCCTGCGGGTGAACGCTGGCGGCCGGGCCTCGGTGTTTTGGGATGACGGACGCCGCGCGAGCCTGCTCGTGGGCCGCAGCTTCCGCAACGAGAGCAACGACGTCTTTTCGCCGCAGAGCGGTCTGCGTCAGACGCGGTCTGATTGGATCGTCTCCGCCGACGCACAGCCCATCAAGGGTCTCTCATTTTTCGCCCGTACACGGTTGGATTCAGAGGATTTTTCGGTCCAGCGCGCGGAGGCGGGCGCCAACCTCTCGATGAAGCGCGCCAACGGCTATTTCCGCTATCTGCGTGACCGCGCCGACGTCAACGGGACCAAGGTGGAGAACCTGGATCTGGGCGGGGATCTCTACCTCACGGAACATTGGGGCATAACCGCCTACAGCAACCGCGACCTGGTCCAGGACGCCTGGGTGATCCGCGACCTCGGCATCACCTATCGCGACGACTGCACCCGCGTGGACATCATCTATCGGCGTGAAGACACGGTCGTCGGACGACTTGGTCCGACCGAGTCTCTCGCCATACGCCTCACCCTCGCCACATTGGGCGGACCGTTGTATGCGAACTGAAAATCGCCATCGAATTGGCCCTTCGCATAGACCTGCCCATGGCCTTCGCCTCCAAGGAAACCTTCCACCCATGATGCGTGCGCGTAATGTCACGGGCCGTTCGGCGCGCGGCGCCGCCCTGGCGATCGCCCTGGCCACCACGGCCCTGCCGCAGGTCCTATGGGCCCAGGACGCCGCGCCTACTGAGGCGCCCGCCGCCCCCGTGGCGCCGGCCGGGATCAACGAGGCCGTGGCCGCCGTCGTCAACGACGACATCATCTCGACCTACGACCTGGCCCAGCGCATGCGCCTGCTGATCGCCACGTCAGGCGTGCAACCCACCCAGCAGAACCTGCCCCAGTTCCAGCGCGAGGCTCTCGTGGGCCTGGTGGACGAACGCCTGCAGCTGCAGGAACTGCGCCGAGTCGAACGCGACCAGAAGATGGAGATCATCGCCACCGACGACGAGGTCACCCAGGAACTGGCCGAGATGGCCAAGGGCAACAACATGTCCCTGGAGCAGTTCCTTGGCAATCTGAAGGCCCAGGGCATCGGCGAGGAGACCCTGCGCCAGGAGGTCCGCTCCAACACCAGCTGGCAGCGCTGGATCCGTGGCCGCTACGGCTCGCGCCTTCGCATCGGCGACGATCAGGTCAAGGCCGCGCAGCAGCGTCTGGCCGCCACGGCCTCCAAGCCCCAGTACCAGATCAGCGAGGTCTTCATCGACGCCAATCGGGTCGGCGGCATGGACACCGCCATGACCGGCGCCGGCCAGTTGATCACCCAGATGCAGCAGGGCGCGCCCTTCCCCGCCGTGGCCCGCCAGTTCTCCGCCGCCGCCACCGCCGCTTCGGGCGGCGACGCCGGCTGGATCAGCGCCGGCGAGATGGCGCCCGAGATCGACGCCGCCCTGGAGCAGATGCGCCCCGGCCAGCTGTCGCGCCCGATCCAGGTCAAGGATGGCGTCTACATCATCTATCTCCGCGAGAAGCGCGCTGGCGCGGGCGGCATGATGGTCAATCTCAAGCAGGCCGCCGTCGGCCTGACCCAGAGCGCCGACCAGTCCGCCGTCGACGCCGCCACCGCCAAGCTGACGGCCCTGCGCGCCACGGTCACCGGCTGTGGTGACCTGGAGACCAGGGCCGCCGCCGTTCCTGGCGTCGTCGCTGGCGATCTGGGCGAAGCCGAGATCAAGGACCTGGCGCCCGCCTTCCGCGACGCCGCCGAGAGCCTCGCCGCCGGCCAGATCTCCCAGCCGATCCGCACCAGCGCCGGCCTCCACCTGCTGGCCGTCTGCGCCAAGCGGGCCAGTGGCCAGGATGGCCAGTCGAGGGAGCAGATCGAGAACCGCCTGTTCGGACAGCAACTGTCCATGATCGCGCGGCGTTACATGCGTGACCTCAGGAACTCGGCGACAATCGAGACCAAGTGAAGACTGGACCACTCGCGCTCACTCTTGGTGACCCCGCCGGCATAGGCCCGGAGATCATCGTCAAGGCGTGGACGCAGCTACGGCAGACCGGACCCGCCTTCCTGGTGGTCGGCGACAGCCAGTCCCTGGCCTCGGCGTCCGGGTCCGGCGCCACCATCGTGCGCCGCGTCATCTCTCCTGACGACGCGGCCAAGGTCTTCCCCGACGCCATTCCCGTCCTCGACATCCCCCTGCGCGCGCCGGTGGTCTCGGGCCAGCCGACCTCGGCGGCCGCCAAGTCGGTGATCCAGTGGATCGAGACCGCCGTGGGTCTAGCCCTCTCCGGCCAGGTCTCCGGCGTCGTCACCGCCCCCATCGCCAAGGCCCCGCTCTACGAGGCCGGCTTCGCCTTCCCAGGCCATACCGAGTTCCTCGGCGA